>NZ_CP015030.1:1627485-1952982 GCF_011455695.1 Mannheimia granulomatis
TCACCCATTAAGTCAGATTTTACTTCTGCAACAAATGAAGATTCTAACACACCCGCACGGTCGCCGCCGGTTGCACTTGCCCACGCTTTCGCAATCGCTAAGCCTTCACCTTTCGGGTCGTTTTCAGGGTGAACGGCGATTAATGTCGGCACACCGAAACCACGTTTGTACTCTTCACGTACTTCTGTACCCGGGCATTTTGGCGCTGTCATCACAACTGTGATGTCCGGACGAATTTGCTCACCTTCTTCAACGATATTAAAACCGTGTGAATAACCGAATGCGGCACCGTGTTTCATTAACGGCATAACATCAGCTACTACTTTTGAGTGTTGTTTGTCCGGGGTTAAGTTGATCACTAAATCAGCTTCTGGGATTAATTGCTCGTAAGTACCAACTACAAAGCCATTTTCTGAAGCACGTTTAAATGAAGCACGCTTTTCTGCAATTGCTTCAGGACGCAGTGCATAGCTGATATCTAGGCCAGAATCACGCATATTTAAACCTTGGTTTAAACCTTGTGCGCCACAGCCTACGATAACCACTTTTTTGCCTTTTAAGAAATTGCAGCCATCTGCAAATTCATTGCGATCCATAAAACGGCAGCGACCTAATTGGTCTAATTTTTGACGTAAATTTAATGTGTTGAAATAGTTAGCCATTTTTTAATCCTTATGATTAGTCAATGTGAGTATGAGGTTTTGTTTGCATATTGTTGTTGTGTTGTGAGATGAATTATACACCAGCACAGCATTGCGTAAATTGAAAATATCAGCATTTAATATTGCATAAATTGCAATAAAATGCAATTTGCAAAAGATTTAGCGAATTGAACCGCTTGCAATCTGTGAGATAAAGTAGAAAATAGCTACTTAAATTAAATGAAGACTGAAAAATGAAGATCAACAAAATCATTCTACAAAGCTGTAGCGAATGTGGACAATTAGTTCGTGTACCACTCAATTTTCACGGCAGTGCGGTCTGCCCAAACTGCCGCCATGAGCTACGAAAAAATAACCACTGGAGCCTACGCCGCTGTTCATTTTTAGCTCTTGCTATCTTAATCTTACTGCCTTTCGCTCTCACTTTTCCGCTACTAAGCATTGACTTACTTGGGGTAAGAATCAATGCAACCGTATGGGACGGTATTTGGAAAATGGCGACCTCAGGCTATCCATACACAGCTTTTATGGTATTGGTATGTGCAGTAATTATGCCACTGGCTTTCGTACTGTTAATTTTAACTGTTCAGCTGCAACGCATTATTCGTCAACGTCCTCGTTATACACTGATATTCTTAACCAAAATAAAAGAGTGGGTGATGTTAGATGTTTATTTGGTATCTCTCGCGGTTGCCGCGTTCAAAATTCGAGATTATGCAGACTTACACTTTGGCATACATTTAGTTGCCTTTGTAATTGTAGCACTTCTGAATACCTTGCTATTTATTAAAATTGAGCCACAGCAGGCATGGGAAAGGTTCTATCCGGAATATCATTCACTGCCCTTTGACCACCCAAGCAAACCTACCTTGTGTCCAACGTGTGAATACTGCTTTGATGAAAAAATTCTGGATTTAAAAGGCCGTCAACGCTGCCCGCGTTGTGAAAGTAATTTATCTATATCCGACAATATTAAGCTACAACGGGTTTGGGCTTGTTTGATAGCCGGAACGATTATGATAATTCCGGCAAATATTTTTCCAATTTCTATTACTGAAATGGCAGGGCAAGTTTCTGCAGACTCATTAATTTCAGGTGTGATTTTATTTATCAAAATGGGAAGTTATGCGGTCGCAGCCATCGTGTTTATTGCCAGTATTGCCGTACCGATAAGCAAAATAGCCACAATTTTGTATCTACTTTTGGCAATTCATCATAAATGGAAACACCCTATTCACCTGCAAATGAAATTATTGCATTACGTACACTTTGTAGGACGTTGGTCAATGCTGGATCTGTTTGTACTCTCGTTAATGATGTCATTGCTGGAAAGAGGCCAAATTTTAAGCTTCTCGGTAGGAGATGCTGCATTCTATTTCGGCGCTTCCGTATTTTTAACCATGTTTGCATCTGCCAATCTAGACGCCAGAATGCTATGGAACATTCATTATGATAATCAGGGTAAAAATAACCGCTAATCTAAGTGTGTAAGGGATGATTTTACCTTCCCTTACTATTTATGCCTTATCAAACTTCTTTTCTGCCTCACACAGATTTTCCGCTTTTAATAAACTTTGAATCTGTGGCAGAAGTTGCACGATCAAACGCAATTGCTGTATTAGCACTAACGCAGTCCCACCCTGTTTTTGGGAATTATCCTGTTCAAACTGCGCTAAATCTCTATCGATAGCGGTCAATTTTTCGGATAATTTTGTAAATGAGCGGCTGCTATCGGCAATCTGTCCGATAATATTCGCAACCTCTCGCCCATGAGAAAAGAAAATAGCAGAAAAATCCACTTGCCGATTAATCTCTCGGCTGGCGATGCGGTAAGCACCCAAAGTGGAAATATACCCCAGTAAAGTATAAGCAATCCCTAACAATTTCGGGGCAAAAGTTAGCTCGTTAGCATATTTTTGCGGTTCACTATACATATTGGTAATGGCATTGCTTAATGCCGATAAATGATTATGCACATCACGGCGGGCAATACGGTAAGGCAACTGCTCGTTATAGCCAAATTGCAACTGGGCGATAATATGCCTTAAATAACCACCACTGGCTTTCAATGCGTTATGCAGATTATTATGCAAATTCAAATATTTCCAATCCGGCCATAAAAATGTTACCGCTAGCCAAGCAATAGCTGTGCCTAATAAAGTATCTACCATTCGCATTAATACGCCACTTTCAATGCTAACCCCTGCAATATCAAGGCTTATCATCACCAGTACCGTAATATAAAAAGTAGAAAATCCATAATGGACTAAGCGGAAAAAAGTATAAAGTGAACCAGTTAGAACAATTAATCCGAGTTGCGCTTCCAGGCTTAAGGTAACATTAAACAACTCGAAGGAACCACCAACCAGTACCCCGAAAATAGTTCCCATCACCCGATGGATCAAACGTGTTTTAGTTGCGGTGTAGTTAGGCTGGCATACAAAAATTGCTGTGAGTAAAATCCAATAGCCTTTATTATCAAATCCTAAAACGGGCACTATCGCACCACATAAAAACACGACAATAGAAAGCCTAATTGCATGACGAAAGAGTTGCGATTCAAAGGTTAAATGCCCTTTAATCGCTTGGGTAATATTACGCAGACCGGTAATATTTTCTGCACTCAAGCGGTTAGATTTAGTGAATTTTTTGCTAAGTGGCTCAATATACTCAGCATTGCTCTCTCCTTGCTCAATTTGAGCTAACTGGCGCTCAATATTGCCTAAATTCTCTGCAATAGAACTCCAGCGGTAGGCACTCTCTAAGCCCCTTTCTTGATGATAACTCAAAGAATTGAACAAACCTTGCAATGCTTTCTCTCCACGAATACTGTGTGCATAAAACTCTCTATGCCTTAATGAAACTGCGATTTTTTGGCAGGCTTCCGCCTGCAGTTCCAGCACACGTTGAAAGCGGAACATCAAGTCACTATTGCTTAATTGCTGAAATAATTCATGGTATTGATAATGACTGGAACTTGCTCTTTCCAAAATATCTTGGGCAGTAAAATAGTATCGCAACATACGCTGTGTACGTTGCTGGCGATGCTGCCGTCTTAAACGGTAAAATAGAGAAACCCTGGTTTTATCAAAAGCGGCCATCACCTCACTATTGGCTTTTGCCAGAGCTAACTGTTTAGCACTTAAGTCATCATCATCCGGATCAAAATAGGCGGATTTTGCCAATAAATAATGACTTAATGCAGCATAAGCCGAGGCTAAATTTTCCTGAACAGTCCGATTAGGAAAAATCAAGTAAACTAAAATACCGACCAAGCCATATAATAAGGCTCCCAGCAGAATCATCACAACATTGTGATACCATAAAACATCCGGGGTATAAGTGAGGCTGTTATAGACTGCAACGATAAGCGTGCCAAAGGCAATAGTATTATAGCGTTGTCCAACTGCACCTAACATAACCAATAAAAAGGTGCAAAAAACTAGTACCGGCACAAACAGCCAGCCCAAATAGAGCGAAATACTGGCCCCTACAGAGGAAAGTGAAAATGCAACCAAGCTAATAATCAGATTTTTCAGGCGACCAACAAGACTATTATCTAAATCAACCAACCCGCCGGCGATAATCCCCAACATCAACGGCATTGCAAAATCAGAAATTCCTAACTGCCAAATACTAACTGCTGCGATATTTAGCGAAATAAACATCGGTAGGGTTTTAATTACATTTTCGGATAACCAACTTGTTTGGAATTTTTTTAACAATCTCTTCATATTTGTATTTTTTTCAAAGAATCAGACCGCTTGCTAACCCAAACGCTCCCTCAAATAGCTATCATAATCCGGCACGCTAACATTCAATTCTTGGTTAAATAAATCGGCATTAAGTAGAAAGTTTGCGGTCGTTTCGTTAATCGCAACAGGAATATTCCACACCGTTGCGATCCGCATTAACGCCTTAACATCCGGGTCATGCGGGGCTGCATTCATCGGATCCCAAAAGAAAATCAACATATCAATTTTCTTCTCCGCAATTAAACCGCCTAACTGCTGATCGCCCCCCATCGGTCCGCTTAATAAGGACGTAATTTCAAGTCCTGTTTCTCTGCTTAATAAATGTCCGGTTGTGCCGGTAGCATAAAGCTTATGTGAAGCAAGTCGTTGTTTATGCTTTTCTGTCCAATGAATTAAATCTTGTTTGCAACTATCGTGAGCAACTAGAGCTATCTTTTTTTGTTTTGATATTGGGCGAAATGTCGTTTTCATAGTTTAGTTCCTTTTGGCAAAATTTTTACTAAATCATACCGCTTATTTTTCGGTTTTGCATTGACTAATAGACTGTTATAGCTAAAATCAGTTAAAAATTTCCATTTAAAAAATAAAGGATCCTCCATAAATGAACTTATACAACATCAAGCACCCAGAAGAACAAGTCAATTTTGCTCAAGCGGTACGTCAGGGTTTAGGCAAAAATCAAGGCTTATTCTTCCCTGAAGTATTACCGCAATTAGACGATATTGATGCTCTACTCGACTTACCTTTAGTTGAACGTAGCCAAAAAATCTTAGCTGCATTAATTGGTGAAGAGTTACCACAGGCTACCCTAGATGCAATGGTCAAAAATGCCTTTACCTTCCCTGCACCACTTGCGAAAGTAAACGATGATATTTATGCATTAGAATTATTCCACGGTCCGACCTTAGCCTTTAAAGACTTCGGAGGACGTTTTATGGCACAAGCTCTTGCGAATGTGCGTGGAGACGGCAAAATCACGATTTTGACCGCTACTTCAGGCGATACCGGAGCGGCTGTTGCTCACGCATTCTACGGTTTAGAAAACATTAACGTAGTCATTCTTTACCCGAAAGGCAAAATCAGCCCACTGCAAGAAAAACTGTTTTGTACTTTAGGGGGCAATATTCGCACAGTTGCTATTGAATCAGATTTTGATGCTTGCCAAGCGTTAGTCAAACAAGCTTTTGATGATGCTGAACTTCGTCAGGCTATTGGCTTAAACTCCGCAAACTCAATTAATATCAGCCGCTTACTCGCCCAAATTTGTTACTACTTTGAGGCGGTTGCACAACTGCCGAAAGAAAAACGCAATAACGTGGTAGTTTCTGTACCAAGCGGCAATTTCGGTAACTTAACCGCAGGCTTAATCGCCAAAACCTTAGGCTTACCGATTAAACGTTTTATTGCTTCAACCAATGCGAATGACACTGTTCCACGCTATTTACAGTCAGGTAAATGGGAGCCGAATGCGACAGTGGCCACACTTTCAAATGCGATGGATGTAAGCCGCCCAAATAACTGGCCACGAGTGGAAGAGCTATTTAAACGTAATGAATGGCACCTTTCAGATTTAGGTTCAGCTGCATTAAACGATGAAGAAACCGAAGCTGCATTAAAAGCCCAATACGCAGAAGGTTATTTATGTGAACCGCACGGGGCAATTGCTTACCAAACATTAAAAGACCAGCTTCAAACAGGTGAAACCGGTATTTTCTTATGTACTGCTCACCCAGCAAAATTTAAAGAATCTGTTGAGCGTATTTTAGAAATTGAACTCTCCTTACCGGAAGCATTAGACAAGCACAATAAGCTGCCATTATTATCTGATGAAATGGCTGCTGATTTTGCTGCATTACGCGAATATTTACTGAAATAATTTATAAAGAAAGGGATTAAGTTTTCACTTAATCCCTTTCATTTTAATGCTTACAAGCGGTTATATTTGCCGATTATTTTGCAAAATACGCTTCTAAGGCAGCACCACCGCCGATATGCTTACCACCGATAAACACTTGTGGCACAGAGGTTTTACCAGTAATTGCACGCACAGAAATCGTACTTGCATCACGACCTAATACGATCTCTTCAAACGTATAAGCTTTTTCTTTTAATAAAGCTTTTGCTTTTGCACAGAACGGGCAACCTGGTTTAGTGATGATCGAAACAGACTCTTTCGCAGTCCAATTTGGGCTTAAATATTTAATCATTGTATCGGCATCCGATACTTTAAACGGATCGCCCGGCTCTTGCGGCTCAATGAACATTTTCTCAACAATACCGTTTTTTACCAGCATTGAGTAACGCCAAGAACGTTTACCAAAGCCTAGGTCATTTTTATCCACTAATAAGCCCATACCATCGGTAAATTCACCGTTACCGTCCGGGATTACAGTGATGTTTTCAGATTCTTGATCCGCTTTCCAAGCATTCATTACGAAAGTATCGTTTACTGACATACAGATGATGTCATCAACACCTAACGCTTTAAATTCACAAGCTAACTCGTTGTAGCGGGGTAAGTGAGTTGAGGAACACGTTGGAGTGAATGCCCCCGGTAGTGAAAACACAACAACAGTTTTATTATTGAATAATTCATCTGTTGTTACATCTACCCAAACATCATTTTGGCGGGTTCTGAATGTTACATTTGGTACTCGTTGACCAGTCATATCTTTAAAAGACATAATGTTTTCTCCTTTTAGTTTATTAATTTAATTATAAAAATCGTAAGCATTGTACTCGTAAGTATGGCATAATTCAGCCTATCGGATTAATAGGAGAAATTTTTAAACTGGAGAAATCAAGTGAATATTCGAGATTTAGAATACCTTATTGCCTTAGCAGACCATAAACATTTTCGCCGAGCTGCCGAATCCTGCAATGTTAGCCAACCCACCTTAAGTGGTCAAATTCGTAAATTAGAAGATGAATTAGGCACAATTTTACTTGAACGCACAAGTCGAAAAGTTCTCTTTACCCAATCAGGTCTGACCTTAGTTGAACAAGCTAAAGCCGTTTTACGCGAAGTGAAAATACTAAAAGAGATGGCAAGTAATCAAGGTAAAGAGATGTCCGGCCCGCTACACGTTGGTGTTATTCCAACGCTAGGCCCTTATATTTCACCCATTATTATTCCGGCCCTTAAAAAAGATTTTGCCGATTTAGAACTTTACATTTATGAATTGCATACTAATCAATTATTGGATCAACTGGAATCTGGTCAACTAGATTGCGGCATAATTTCATTTGTCAAAGAGAGCGAATCTTTTATTGAAGTGCCAATTTTTAATGAAGAAATGTATCTTGTTGTTTCTGAAGAACATGAATGGGCAAAACAGGATAAATTAGATATTAGTGTATTGCAAAATCGGGAATTACTCTTCCTTGACGGTGGCCACTGCTTACGCACTCACACATTAGATTACTGCTTATCTGTCGGGGCAAAAGAAAATCCTCACTTTAAAGCAACGAATTTAGAAACATTACGCAACATGGTTGCAGCCAACGTTGGTATAGCACTTATTCCTAAATTGGCTGCTAAGCCAACACCGGGCGTGTGCTACATCCCATTTGACAACCCGCCTCATCGTGCCATAGGTATGGTTTATCGTCCGGGTTCTCCTTTACGTGTCCGTTATGAGCGTTTGGCCCAAGCAATTACCGAAATTATGCAAACAGAGGTTTAATATGGCTAACGGCATCAGCGTACGTGCTATTCAAAAAGAGAAAACACGTAGAGCCTTAGTGGAAGCCGCATTTAACCAATTAAGTGCGGAAAAAAGTTTTTCCAACCTAAGTTTACGGGAGGTTGCTCGAGAAGCCGGCGTTGCACCTACTTCATTTTATCGCCATTTTAAAGATATGGATGAATTAGGATTAGCAATGGTAGATGAATCCGGTTTGCTGCTACGTCAACTAATGCGACAAGCTCGTAAGCGTATTGCCAGTGGTGGAAGTGTAGTCGTCGTATCGGTTGAAACATTTTTTGAGCTCATTAGCGATCGCCCTAATGTGTTTCGTTTGCTCTTGCGTGAAAGCTCGGGAACATCTCAAGCATTTCGAACGGCTGCCTCTCGCGAAATTCAGCACTTCGTGGCAGAACTTACAGATTATATTCTAAGCAAAGATAACCACAGTAACCGTAACCTTGCCTATATTCAAGCAGAAGGTTTAGTCACTCTCGTATTTACTGCCGGCTCTCACGCCTTAGATATGAGCAATCAAGAACGGGAAAAACTGAAACAGCGTGTAATTATGCAACTGAGAATGCTGATTCGTGGCTCTGCATATTATGCCAATAAACAATTTACTCCTTAAAAAAACAGACGCCTAAGCGTCTGTTTTCTTTTATTCTTTAGTAATCAGTGCGGTAGATAACCTTAACCACTCTAGTGCTAATTGATGCTGTTCAGCCAAAGCATTCCATAATGCATCTTCCGACAAGATACTATAATTACCTTTAGTATCTAACTCTTCATCAAAACTATCATGCAATTCACGCCATTTCGGGCTAGCGTAAAATTGGCTTAATGGCTCTAAAAGCTCAGCCGCTTTTTTCCATTGTTCTAGCCCCTTTTCCAATTCAGGTAATAGCTCTACCCATTGATTATAAAGATCTTGCATTTTCTGAATATCGGCTTTTTTCATCATTTTTCCTCACTTGCAAGCGGTCTGATTTGCAAATTTTTTTACAAATCAGACCGCTTGTAACCATCAATTTTAGTTTATCCAATATAACATAAAAAATCCCCTTCCGAAGAAGGGGATTCAAAACTAGATTAGGCTAAATTACCATTGGTATCCTACGCCTACACCACCACCGATGTCACCACGGCTGTTTGCATTACCTTGTAATTTCAAGATAAGTTTGCCGTTATCGCTTGAGCGTGAATAACCTACTGCAAGTGCGTTTTCACCTTTGAAAGTACCACCTGCGGCTGCTACCATTGATTTACCCGGAATGTAAACCTGTGGTAATGCAGCTGCCGCATTTGAACCGGCAATCCCTGCTCGCGCTTCACGGTTGTTACGGTTAATCTTGTTGTTCAAGTGATTAACAGTACCTTTCAACTGACCAACATTCACTGCATCAGTATCTGCTTCACCGGCTTTAACGTTAGTAATACGATTACCGCCGTTATCTAAACCATTTTTAGTTAAGCTAACAGACTTACCTGCAGATCCATTGTTGATGGTTACACCGTTGTTATTCATGACTGTGTCACCAGTTTTCACGCTAGTAAATTCAGGATTATCTGATACCGCAATATCAACTTCCTTACCTTTACCGCTAATCTCAATGTTACGACCGGCTCTTACTTTCATTGTTTCGCCTGCTTTTACTTTGCTATCTGCGTTTGCCGTATAAGTCGATTTACCATTAGTACCTTCAACCTCACCAGAACCCACATTCCAGCTTACATTGTTCACTGCTTTTGCAACCGTTGTTGCATTGACATAGTGAGCACCTGTGCCGTTCGGGTCTTGAACATTGATTGTGCCATTATCCGCTACCGTCAAGTCAGTGTTATTCACATTAACTTTAATTTCACCTGCTTTATCGCTCGTTACCGTCGTTCCGGCACCGTTGACAATATTAATCGCACCGTTATCCGTGCCAATGTTGTTACCGTTTACTTTGGTGTAGTTGTTTAACTGTGAACCGTTAATTACATCTGTGCTCACCGGGCTAATATCGCCGTTTGCTACATTGGTAATCTTATCACCGCCTACATCTAAGCCTTTATTGCCTGATGTTAAGGTTGTGCTTTTCGCAGGGTCTGTTGCATCACCCACTACCACTGTCGTTGAGTTCACTGTGTTGAAGGTCACATCATCTTTGGTTGCGTAAGTGACTTTACCGTTAGCTTCTTGCTTCACGGTTAGGTTTTTACCTGCGGTCATATCAATGGTTTCACCCGGATTGATCATCTCATCTGAACCAGAGATTTTGCTACCACCATTTGCTGATGTTTTTAAGGTAAAGCCTGAAGCATTAATTGCATCTGCAACTGTCTTCGCACTCACTAATGCATCTGGAGCTTCAGCATTACCCACTTTACCATCTTTTGTTGGTGCATAAGTCGTGGTATTTGCTTTAACTTCGCCAGTATTTGGATCTGTTGTAATCGTAGTATTATCTACATTTACAGTCAGTTTACCTTCACCATCACGTGCTATCGTTTTATCCGTTGCAACATCAACTGTGTATTCAGTATTGCCGTTAGCATCTTCAGCTGCAGCATTTACAGTTACCGCTTTAGACCCTGCCTTCACCGATGAAGTTTTTTCAGAACCTGTGATAGCCGCAGCAATATCACCTGCCGTCATCACTTTATTTTCATCGCCAGCTTTAACACTTACGTTACCACGAGTAACCGTTGGCGCATCTGCTTTAGCTACATCTACATTGTAAATAGCTTGACCATTTTCACCTGTTCTGGTGCTCAGTGTCGCTAAACCTGATGCTGTCACCTCTGTTGCTGATGCTTTCGCCGCTGCCTGTAAATCACCGACATTTACTGCATTGCTTAAAGTATCACCTTCTGCATTTTTAATTGCATCGGCTAACTCTTTACCCGTTGGAGCTGTACCATCGTCTTTACGTACACCACTTGCAATATTGGTTAACTGTACCGGCGCATCGCCTGTTAATTTCGCTGTATTACTCGGGGTTGACGTATCATTTGAATCTTTGTTTACAAACTCAAGCGGGCTATCTACCTTAATGATGTTTTTACCGTCTTTATTCTCTACAGTAACAACGGTTCCCTTACCATTTACAAAGTTCACTGTATCGTTGTGTACAACCGTGTCTACAGCTTGACCGTTACCTTGTAAGTTCCAGCCCGCATTCAACACATCACCTACTGTAGCTGCGTTGTTTTTCTTATTAGTTAAGCTTTCTGGGCTATTAGCTGCCGGTTGCTCTTTAGCTACGCTTGCATCTGCTAAATTGCCTGCCACATTACTAATTGTTTTGTTACCTGCATTAATACCGTCTTTATTGATAGTAATCGGGTTATTAGCCGGATTCGCCGTATCAGTCGGTACTGTGATAGTGTTAGATGTTACGCTGTTGAAGTTCACATCATCTTTAGTTGCAAAAGTAAACTTACCATCTTCTTGCGTGATTTTGATATTTTTACCTGCATCTAAAGTAACTGTTTCACCTGTTTTAATCAGCTGATCTTTATTGCCCGATACTTCACCTGCACTTGCCGATGCTTTTGCAATAAAGCCTGCATTGTTAATTGCATCTGCAACTGTTTTTGCCGTGACTAAGGCATCAGGTGCGGTTGGCGCTGCAACTGTACCATTATTATTGTTGGCTAAGTCGCTTGTCACTGCTGCGATATTGCCATCCTTATCAACTGTAACAGTCTTATTATCAGTCTTCGCTGCAACTGTGTAAGTAGTTGAACCATCATCATTGGTTTTAGATGTCACTGTTACACCTTTGTCACCTTCAACCTTGGTTGTTGCGGCATTGACTGCCGCTTGTAAATCACCTACATTCACCGCGTTGTTTAACGTATTGCCTGTTGCATTTTTAATTGCATCAGCTAGATCTTTACCTGTTAGCGAGGTACCATCGTCTTTACGTACACCACTTGCAACATTGGTTAATTGTACCGGCGCATCGCCTGTTAATTTCGCTGTATTGCTCGGGGTTGACTTATCATTAGGGTCGGTGTTTACAAACTCAAGCGGGCTATCCACCTTAATGATGTTTTTGCCATTCTCGTTTTTCACTGTTACTACAGTACCCTTACCGTTTACAAAGTCCACTGTATCGTTGTGTACAACCGTGTCTACAGCTTGACCGTTACCTTGCAAGTTCCAGCCCGCATTCAACACATCACCTACTGTAGCTGCGTTGTTTTTCTTATCTGCTAAGTTAGCAGCACTGTTTGCATCAGGCTGTTTGTTAGCTGTGCTTGCATCTGCTAAATTGCCTGCCACATTACTAATCGTTTTGTTACCTGCATTAATACCGTCTTTATTGATAGTAATCGGGTTGTTATCCGGATTATTCTCATCGGTTGGCACTTTGATAGTGTTAGATGTTACGCTGTTGAAGTTTACATCATCTTTAGTTGCAAAAGTAAACTTACCATCTTCTTGCGTGATTTTGATATTTTTACCTGCATCTAAAGTAACTGTTTCACCTGTTTTAATCAGCTGATCTTTATTACCCGACACTTCACCTGCACTTGCTGATGCTTTTGCAATAAAGCCTGCATTGTTAATTGCATCTGCAACTGTTTTTGTAGTGACTAAAGCATCAGGTGCAGTTGGCGCTGCAACTGCACCATTATTATTGTTGGTTAAGCCGCTTGTTACTGCCGTGATATTGCCATTATCATCAACTTTTACTGTTGTACCATCAGTTTTCGCTGCAACTGTGTAAGTTTTTGAACCGTCTGGATTGTCCGCCGGTGTTACCGTTACACCTTGAGTACCTTCAACTTTCGTTGTGGCTGCTGCTTTAGCTGCTTCCAACTGGCTTACGTTTACTGCATCTGTTGGAGCAGTACCATTTGCTACATTAGTAATCTTAGTTGCATTGCCGTCTTTATCACCAATTTTGATATTATTACCTTCATTCGTGATCTTCGGACCATTGTCACCAATTTGAATAGTGTTAAATTTCACATCTTGTGCTGTTTCAAAGGTAAAGACTGTGCCAACACGTTTAACTTTTAAGTTAGTGCCTGCATTAAACTCAACTTCATCACCCGGATTGATTAATTCAGAAGCAGCTTCATCACCTTCTGCTTTATTACCGCCGGATTTCGCTTTCCAACCGGAATTATTAATTGCATTGGTAATATCGCCTGCATTAACCAATTTCTTCGCATCATCAGCATTTGGTGCATCAACCTTACCATCTTTATTTCCATCATTCAGAGTCGTGGTATTTGCTTTTACTGCACCGGTTGCCGGATCTTTAGTAATGGTTTCATTATCAACATTTACAGCAACATCAAATTCTGTTGAACCATCATCCTTCTTAGTTGGTGTAACAGTTACAGATTTATCTGCTGACACAACGCTTTCTTTAGAGGCAGCAGCAAGCTGTTTTAACTGACTCATATTAACAGCATCAGTATCGTTTTCACCTGCTTTCACACCAGTGATCTTAGTTGGGTTACCATCATTACCAGCCACATTGATGTTCCCGCCGTTGTTAGTGATCTTAGGGCCATTGTCACCAAAAGTTACACTGTTGAAAGTTACATCATCTTTGGTTGCGAATGTGAAGTTTGCGCCATCACGAGTAACTGTAATGTTCTTACCATTTTTTAAATCAACTACATCACCCGGATTAATTAACTCACCAGCATCGCTATTTGCTTTTGCTGTAAAACCTGACTTGCTAATTGCATCAGCAACTGTTTTTGCTGTCGCAATTTTATTGTCATCATTCGCAGGAGGTGTTACTTTACCTGTTGTTTCATCTACAGCAATCGTTGTAGTATCAACATTAAAGGTAACATCTGCAATTGTATTGTCAGACTTCATTGTCACATTTGCTTTTGTACCTTTGCCATCTACAAAGTTTACTGTGTCGTAAGCCTTAACAAAGTCTTTTGCTGTACTGTTTTCTTGTAAGTTCCAGCCTGCATTTAACACATCATCAACTGTTGCTGCATTGTTTTTGATGTTATTTACATCTGCCGGCTTCGCTTGTGATGCTGTATTCGTTGCATCACCTGTGCTATTTGTAACAGGTAAGTTGCTTGATACATTAGTAATTGGCTTACCCGCTGCATCAATGCCGTCTTTTGTGATCGTAATTGGCTTATCGTTACCATTTGTACCTGTAGGCACAGTAATAGTGTTCGATGTTACACTACTGAACGTAACATCATCTTTGGTCGCAAAGCTGAACTTACCGCCTGTTTGAGTAACTTTGATATTTTTACCTGCATCGAAAGTCACAGTATCGCCCGGATTAACAAGCTCTGCTGAAGTACCTGATACTTCGCCTTCGCTTTTGCTTGATGTTGCGGTAAAGCCTGAATTTTTGATTGCATCTGCAACAGTTTTTGTGGTTGCCACTTTATTTTCATCTGCCGGCGTTGTTACTGCACCGGTCGTGTTATCAACAGTAATTGAGCCGGTATCTACATCAAAAGTGACTTTAGTTACACCATCAGCTTCTGCTGTTACATTTGAAACAGTACCTTTACCGTTTACAAATTGTACAGCTTCATTAGGTGTTACCGTGCCTTTATTTGTACCTGCATTATCCTTAACATGGAAACCTTGGTTTACATAACTGTTTAAGTTGGTAATAGCATCACCAACATTATTTGCTGTATTACCATATTGGGTTTTGTCTGCATTTGTAACATTATATTTTGGTTGAGTAACAGAACCGTCCGGATTTACCACTGAACCACCACCAAAATTACTTGCAGTTGAATTTGCAAGATTATTGGTTGCATTCATAGCCATATAAAGTTGTGAACCGTTAATTGCATCTGTTGATGTTGCAGAAATCTGACCTGCTGCCACATTTTGGATTTGGCGTTCTTTTCCTGCAGAACCTACAGAAACAACATCATTTTTATTTTGGTTCACACCTGCAAAACCGGAATAGCTGATTTTGCCGACTGTTGCATCATTGGTTGGCGTTGCTTCACGTGTTGTTGAGTAATTACCCAACGCAACAGAACCTGCCAAGTTTGTACTCGCATGATGGCCTAAAGCTAACGCATTCTCTGCACTTGCTACCGATTCCGGGCCAACAGCAGTTGCATTTGCACCGCTTGCCGTAGCACGCGTACCAATTGCTAATGCAGATTGTGCTGATGCAGTTGAATTTGCACCCATGGCAGTTGCAGCATTAGCAGTTGCTTTTGTACCTACACCGATTGCAGAAGCTTTTTCAGCAGAAGCATTGGCATTTGAACCAATGGCTGTTGCATCTCCTTCACCGGCTGTTGTTTGACGACCAATCGCAGTTGCACCATTTGCAGAAGCATTTGCAGTATGTCCAAGTGCCGTAGCTTGAATACCTTTTGCAATAGCACCTACACCTAACGCAGCAGCACCATTGCCGTTAGCATTAGAGTTCGTACCTAATGCAATTGCAGCCTGATCTGCAGCGGCAGCATTCGGACCAATAGCAATTGCATTTGTCCCTGTAGCGCCATCATTGTTTTTATTACCTGTAACAGTTGAATTTACTGAGAAATATTCAATTTGCTTACCTTGTACTGCCGGGGTAACAGAAAGATCGTAAATCAAAGTACCATTTGCATTTCTATTTGCACTCGTTACTTTTACTGTACCGTCAGTTGAAACTACAGTAGCTTGAGTATCTTTCGTAAATTGTGTAATTGCATCTTGTGTTAAGCCAATTTCATAATTCGTTGTATTGGCCGCTGTTGCTGCTTTACCTGTTACTGTGATGTAAGTTGGAGAAACAGAACTCGCGGTAGTGTTATAGGCATTTACTGTGTAAATTGGTTGACCATTTGCGCCATCAGTTTTAGCTACATTTACGTTAGAACCGGCAACTACTTCCGTTTTCACAGCTTTTAATGCTTCTTCAATCGTATTTTTATTCGTACCGCCGATATTAGTATAAGTAACAGAACCATTCGGATTTACGACAGCATTACCGCCTAAAATATTTTTAGTTGAGTTTGCAAGGTTATCTGTCGCTTTCATTGCCATATAAAGCTGAGAACCGTTAATAGCATCAGTTGAAGTAGAAGAAATCTGACCTGCCGCTACATTTTGGATTTGGCGTTCACTACCTACATCCCCTACAGAAAACACTCGGCTTTTATATCCTGAAGCTACATCTACAACACTATTACCGGCAAATCCACTATAAGCAATACTACCAACCGTTGCCGAATTTACATTTTCCCCAGCTCTAGCAACAGAATTTGAACCAACTGCCACAGCTTTGTTTAAATTCTCACCTACCTTACTATTAACACCTAATGCTGTTGCATTTGCACTCGAAGCATTAGCATTATTACCAATAGCTAAAGCACTCGTAGCTGCTGTCGTGGTTACAGCACTTGCACCAAGGGCTAATGAACTTGTACCATTTGCAATTGATTTATTTCCCATTGCACCAGAGAAATCAGCATTTGCCGTTGAGCCTGAACCCATTGCGAATGAACGCGTACCATTTGCAAAATTTCTCCAACCCACAGCAGTTGAACGGTTACCATGAGCCTCTGCACCAGCACCAAAAGCAGTTGCTCGGTTACCTGTCGCATGAGTATCTGTTCCTAATGCTATAGCATTTGCTGATGTTGCAGTAGATCCCATACCAATCGAAATTGAAGGTACTAACGCCATATTAGTTCCACGCCCATACAAACTTTCTTCGCCAATTGAGTTAGTTAGATAAGATGTATCTTCAGGATCTGTCAAATTGGTTCTATGTGTTGCATTAGCTCCTGTGCCAATTGCAATAGTAGAGTTACCTGTAGATATTGAGCCTACACCAATTGCAATTGACTTATCGCCTGTTGCACTTGCTATCGTTGTGATATAGGAATTTGCAGTTGAACCTATAGATACTACAGCTACAGCATTACTTGCACCTAATACAACACCAGCACTAGCTACTAAAGCTAATACCCCTTTACTTGCAGAGCTTGTTGACTTAACTTTACCCTTCGCCTTTTGTAATTCGGACACAGCAACCCAACTCATCGTTGCCTGATTCCAAATAACCTTAAAAATTTTATTCATATAAACCCCTATAAAAAAGAAAAAGATTATGCGAAATTCACTTTCAACATAATCTTAAATAACTGAAAACTGCTTAAGAATTGCTGAGTAAATAGTTTATTTTTCTATTAACACAGCCAGAAATTAAACTGAGTATATTTTACTGCATTTGAAATACAATGTATCTTTTTAAATGTAAATTTAGTGTAAAAAAAGCGTTATCTTTGCCTATTATAACAAGCGTTAATTTTAATCAATTGCCTACCAATTTTGATGGAAGATTTATTCAAAGAGGTTATAAAACACAAGCGGTAAAATTTTGCAAAAATTTTACCGCTTTCATTATTATCTATTTCTTCAATTTATTCTCTAATTGCTCTAAATCCCTCAGATCTTCCAAATCTGCTTCCTGCTGTTTAAGATGTTTACGATTAGTATCAAATTTCTTATATTGCTCGTTAGCAAAAATTTCCATTTGCTTGTGAGTGATTGAACCAGCGTTTTCCAATACAGGAAAACCGTTAAATTCAATTAGTGCATCCACATTTCTTCGCCAGAAACCTAAAGTCAAGTCTTGATTATTTTTCACTCTCAATTCTGCACTCTCAAGGAAAATCATTACCAAACGATTTAAAGAATCTAATTCATTGTTATCTAAGTAATTTTTCGCTGTAATAATATCTCCTTTACGTACTACCTTTCCTTTCCAACTCGTTAATCCCATATTAGCTCTAGCAGAATCAGCACGTTGGCAAATTAACTCAGCAGCCGTTTGGTTGGTAATTGCATAAATAAGTTTATTTTGTGTTTCCGCAAAAAACATTTGGGTATTTTTATCGGTCTTATCGTAATCACTAGAGAGTTTAAAAAGTTCTCTTATTTTTTGATAGAAACGCAGTTCACTTGCCCGAATTTCACGTATTTGTTCAAGTAATTCATCAAAGTAATCTAAGCGTCCCTGAGGATTTTTCAAACGTTCAGTATCAACTAGAAAACCTTTTTCAAGATAAGAACGCAAAGTGCTATTTGCCCATTTTCTAAACTGAACTGCTCTTGGACTACGTACGCGAAAACCAATGGCCAAGATCATTTCAAGCGAGTAGTGTTTTACTTGATACTTTTTACCATCTTGAGCAGTTATTAAATAATCCTTAATAACTGAATATTCATCTAACTCTTTGTCTTTTAAGATATTTTTAATGTGAATGGTTATATTTGGTACAGAGGTGTTAAAAAGTTCAGCAAGCTGATTTTGTGTCAGCCAAGCTTCATTTTCTACCACTAATAATGCTACGTTACTTTTCCCGTCTTCAGTGTTATAAATAATCAAATCGCTCATATTTTTATTTTACCCGTAATAATTTAACTACTACTTTTTCCAAAAATTTTAGCCGTTATATGTATTATTTTTAACTGACATTTGTAAATAGCAAGAGTGATTTCGATTTTTTTCGATGCAGATCGTAAAAATAGATTCGCCAAGATAACCAAGCGGTAAAATTTTGCAAAAATTTTACCGCTTGCATGCTCTATTTATCTGCTAATTTGGTTAGGATCTTATTATGAATGCCCCCAAAAGCCCCATTACTCATCACTAAAATATGATCGGTTGGTTTGGATTCTTTGACAATTAATGCAACTAAATCATCAATATTTGCAGACCAGTAAGCCGGTTGAGATAATGCATTGGTTATCTCACTCACACTCCAAGCAATGATATCAGGTTGGTAAACAAATACGGCTTCAGCATCGTGCAGGCTTGGTGCAATCTCTTCTTTGTGAACGCCCATTTTCATCGTATTTGATCGAGGCTCTAACACTGCAAGAATTCGTTGATTTTTACCGACTTTACCACGTAAAGCATCAATAGTCGCTTCAATTGCGGTTGGATGATGGGCGAAATCATCATAAACAGTAATGCCGTTTACTTCACCTTTCACTTCCAAACGGCGGTTAGCATTAATAAAGGTCCCTAATGATTGGCAAGCACTTTTTACCTCAACACCAGCGTGGTGAGCGGCGGCAATCGCCATCAGCGCATTGTGCATATTATGTTTTCCAATAACCGACCAATGTACTTCGCCTTTTTTTTCACCTAAGTGAAAGACTTCAAATTTTGAACAATCTGCAATTAAAGGTTTCGCAAACCATTCGTTATCCTCACCGATAAATTGCAATTGACTGTAGCTGCCCATTTTTAGGGTATTTTGTACATTTTCATCAGCGATTGCCGATAAAATGCAGCCACTTTTCGGCATAGTACGAACTAAATGGTGGAACTGGCGTTGAATCGCTTTTAAATCATCAAAAATATCAGCATGGTCAAACTCCATATTATTGATAATTAAGGTTTTTGGCGTGTAATGCACAAATTTTGAGCGCTTATCAAAAAAGGCAGAATCGTATTCGTCTGCTTCAATCACAAAGAATTTGCTATTGCCAGCTCGTGCGGAAATGCCGAAATTGCCCGCCACGCCACCAATTAAAAAGCCGGTATCAATACCGTTTTGATCTAGAATCCACGCTAACATTCCTGTGGTTGTGGTTTTGCCGTGTGTACCGGAAACCGCCAACACCCAGCGATCTTTAAGAAGATGATCATGTAGCCATTGTGGGCCGGAAGTGTAATTCAGTTGGTTATCCAATACATATTCAACGCAAGGGTTACCACGACTCATCGCATTGCCGATTACAACCAAATCTGGTACCGGTTGCAACTGAGCAACATCGTAATTTGGGATAATTTCAATACCGTGAGATTCTAAAAAAGTGCTCATCGGCGGGTAAACATTGGTGTCTGAACCTGTCACTTTGTAGCCTAACTCGCGGGCAATCATTGCAATTCCGCCCATAAAAGTGCCACAAATTCCTAAAATATGGATATGTTTTTTCATTTTTCTTGATTTCAAATAGGAACAAGCGGTCGTATTTTGCAATTTTTTTGTAAAATATGACCGCTTGTTGGAATTAATCAATATTTTTCAGTTCTTCTTCTGAAAGTTGCTCTTGCTGGTTTTGTTCAACATTACCGTCTTTTACCTTAAATTCCAAGTTTTGGAAATAAGCTTCACGGAAAGTAACATAAGGATCTTGTGCTTGTTCTAATAACGCATCTTGCTCTAATAATTTAGAACGTGTATCAACACCTTGCACCACAAATTTTGCAATTGACCAAGGGGCGCCTACATAGGTGAGCACCGAATAGCCGGTTTCTACCGCGCTACCAATCGCTTGGCGAGGTGTAGTTGCGCCATAAGCCGGTACCATAATATAAGAGCCGGAAGAAACACCGTTTGCGCCTAAGCTTTCGCCAAGAGTTCGTTGCCCGTTGTTCAAACGTAAGCCATCGTCTAAGCTTGCCCAGTCAATTAAACCGCCTAAACCAAAAACTGTGTTGATCCAAAAACGGTTAAAGTGAACCATTGCTTTCTTTCCTTCACCTTCAATTAATCGGTTTACAAAGCTCACCGGCTCATCAAGGTTGTTAGCAACATTGGTTAAACCTGTTTTAATCGGGCTTGGTACATACTCTTTCCAACCTTTTGCCACTGGCTTTAAAACATAGGGGTCAAAATATTCGTAATTGACTTTCCACATAGCACGGTTAAAACCTTCGAGAGGATCCTCCCGCACACCGGTTTCTGGGTTAATGCTTGAAGAGCAAGCGGTTAACACCGCAATGCTGAGCAGAACAAAAATCTGCTTGATTGATGCTAATTTCATAAAATTTGCCTTTTGGAGATTAATTTCTGTCATTGTAGCGAAGTTGCCGGAAAATACAAAATAAAAAGCAGATTTCCCTTTAGAAATCTAGACGTCCAGATTGAGATATCCTTCACTTTTGATTACAATACCAGCAAAATTTTAGGAGTAATCACAAATGGCAGACTGGAACGGCGAATATATCAGCCCTTATGCCGAACACGGCAAAAAAAGCGAACAAGTGAAAAAAGTCACGGTGTCAATTCCGATCAAAGTGTTAGAAATTTTAACCAATGAAAGAACCCGCCGACAAATTAAAAATCTTCGCCATGCGACTAATAGCGAATTATTATGCGAAGCCTTTTTACACGCATTCACCGGGCAACCTTTACCAAATGATGAAGATTTAATGAAAGACCGAACTGATGAGATCCCGGAAGAAGCAAAACAAAAAATGCGAGAGTTAGGAATTAATCCTGACGAATGGCAATACTAAAAACGCCTCACACTTATGAGGTTATTTTCATTTTTAAGGAGACGTTTATGAATAAACAATTAACAACAGAGGCTCGCTGGGCAGTATTGCTAACGCTACTCTATCTATTTGGTTGGGTGGGATTTGCTTATTTTTCACCACAAGGCAGGGGAATTTTTGGCTTTCCAATTTGGTTTGAGCTTTCTTGCATTTTTTTACCGATTATTTTTACCTTCATTGCTGCTGTCGTAGTTAAAAAAGCCTATAAAAATATCGATCTGGAGGTAAAATAATGAATAATGAAATGATTCTTCCTTTGATAGCCTACTTACTCTTTGTCTTCGGTGTGGCTTTCTATGCCTACCGTAAACGTCAAGGTGGTAGTTTTATTTCCGAATATTACATCGGTGGACGTTCAATGTCCGGTTTTGTGTTGGCAATGACAACGGCCGCAACCTATGTAGGAGCAAGTTCATTTATCGGAGGCCCGGGAGCGGCTTATAAGTATGGCTTAGGCTGGGTATTACTGGCGATGATTCAAGTACCCGCAGTGTTACTTTCGCTAGGTGCATTAGGTAAAAAATTTGCTTTACTTGCCCGCAAACATAATAGTGTCACTATCAATGATATGCTACTTGCACGCTACCAAAATAGCTTTGTCGTATGGATTGCAGGCTTTGCCCTACTACTCTCCTTCTTTGCAATGATGACCGTACAATTTATCGGTGCAGGCCGATTACTTGAAACGACACTTGGTATTCCTTATAAAACTGCTATAGTCATTTTTGCAATTACCGTTGGGCTTTATACCTTTATTGGCGGTTTTAGGGCTGTAGTCTTAACCGACACAATTCAAGGCTTAGTAATGATAGTAGGAACAACCATTTTGCTGGGAGGCGTAATTTATGCGGCAGGTGGAGTAGAGAATGCAATTAACGCACTTGAAGCAATTAACCCTCAATTAACTGCACCTTATGGCATTGATGAACGCCCACTTGATTTTACCTTTATGACCTCATTTTGGGTGCTGGTTTGCTTTGGTTTAATCGGTTTGCCGCATATTGCGGTAAGAAGTATGGCATATAAAGATAGTCAAGCACTGCATAAAGCGATGATTATCGGCACCATCGTGATTGCGATTTTAATGTTCGGTATGCATCTTTCAGGCGTGTTAGGTAGAGCTGTCGTCCCTGATCTTAAAGTGCCGGATCAAGTAATCCCAACATTAATGGTTCAAGTACTTCCGCCAGTAGTTGCCGGTATTTTCTTAGCCGCACCAATGGCAGCGATTATGTCTTCGATTGATTCGATGCTAATCCAAGCATCATCAACCTTAATCAAAGATCTCTATTTGGCAATCAAACCAAATTCGATTAATAACGAGCGAAAAATTAAATTATTTTCAACCATTACCACATTAGCATTCACGTTCTTTTTAGTGTTTGCCGCCCTAAATCCACCCGATATGTTGATTTGGCTGAATTTATTATCACTCGGCGGCTTAGAAGCAACTTTCCTTTGGGTTATCGTATTAGGACTTTATTGGGAAAAAGCCAATGCAACAGGAGCAATTTGCTCAATGTTAGCGGGGTTAAGCAGCTATGTTATCATGACAAGCTTTAAAATTTCTATTTTTAGCTTCCATGCAATTGTTCCTTCTCTGATTATTGGTCTAATTGCATTTCTTATCGGAAACCGATTCGTCAGAAAAGCATAATAAAAATAGGCATAGTGGCTTAAAGCAACTATGCCTATTTTTTGCAAAAATCTGAGTTAATTTGACCGCTTGATTTTCATTTATAAACGTTCTTCAACATAATTTTTGTTTGTTACCATTCTGAGTAATAGATAACCTAAAATGGCAGAAACCGCAGAGCCTAGTAAGATACCTAAACGAGCTAATGCTGTGATTCTTTCACCTGTTGCACTGACATCAAAGGCTAAGCTTGCCAGGAACATAGACATGGTAAAACCAATCCCACATAATACTGAAATTGCAAAAATTTGTTTAAAATTAACCCCTTGCGGTAAGCTTGCAAAACGTAATAGTACAGCTAAGTAACTAAAGCCAAACACGCCCACGGTTTTACCTACAATCAAGCCTAAGGCAATACCTAAAGGCAATGGCGATGATAATTGCTCCATACCCATTTCTAATAATGACACACCGGCATTAGCAAACGCAAATATCGGTAAAATCATATATGAGCACCAAGGGGCAAGAATATGCTCTAATTCCTCTGCGGGTTTCTCACCGTTTTTACCTTTAAGCGGCACACAAAATCCGATAATCACACCAGCTAAAGTAGCATGAACCCCTGA
Organism: Mannheimia granulomatis; assembly: GCF_011455695.1. Taxonomy (NCBI): domain Bacteria; kingdom Pseudomonadati; phylum Pseudomonadota; class Gammaproteobacteria; order Pasteurellales; family Pasteurellaceae; genus Mannheimia; species Mannheimia granulomatis. Next base: position 1,651,116 of record NZ_CP015030.1, read on the forward strand.
TTTCAATACGGATGTCCAAAGAATCAATCCAACTACTAAATAAGCACATAACGAGGTGACTTTAAAACGATTAAGCAATACTAATCCAACAATTGCAATAGCGGCAATAGTTAGGGCTTGAACACTAATTTCTTGGGAATAAAAGATAGCAATAACAATAATTGCCCCTAAATCATCAATAATTGCCAAAGCCAATAAAAATGCTTTTAGTGCTAATGGCACTCTTGCTCCGAGTAAAGCCACAATACCCACCGCAAAGGCAATATCTGTTGCCATAGGGATAGCCCAACCTTCGTGATATGCCGGATGATTTTTGTTAATCGCCCAATAAACAAGTGCCGGAATAATCATACCACCTACTGCTGCAACAGCAGGGAAAATGGCTTTCTTATAGCTCGACAGAGATCCTTCAAATAACTCTTTTTTTACTTCCAGCCCAACTAAAGCGAAAAATACCGCCATCAAGCCATCATTTATCCATAATAACAAAGGCTTATTTAAAGCGAATTCACCGAACTGCAAACTTACTGTAGTTTGTAAAAATTCAAAATAGAAATCATTTAATGATGTATTTGCGCATACAATTGCAGCAAATGCAAAAATCAGGAGTAGAATCCCTCCCGCTGCTTCAGATTTAAAAAACTCCTTTATTTTTACCATTTATTTCTCCAATATAAAAATTACATATAATGTACCTAAATTTTAGTACCTATAAATTACCCTTTATCTTTTACCAAAGATTTTACAAAGATTAAACAGAAAATTTGATAAACTAGAGGTAAGTCACGTTTTATCACTCCATATGAATAAAAAACACACAAAATTGTTAAGGATTTGTTATGTCACATGAATGGCTTTATTGGGCACTTGCCTCTGCCCTTTTTGCTGCACTAACAGCTATATTTGCAAAAATCGGCTTACAGGGGGTTGATTCTGATTTTGCCACCTTTATTCGCACTATTGTTATTATACTGACATTAATAGCTTTCTTAACTTACAGCGGAAAATGGCAACCGTTAGCAGATTTAACCAGTAAAAATTGGCTGTTTTTGATTTTATCCGGCCTAGCTACTGGCATATCGTGGCTGGCTTATTTTAAAGCACTACAAATGGGTAATGTCTCACAAGTTGCTCCGATTGATAAACTCAGTCTCGTGCTGGTCACACTTTTTGCAGTCATATTTTTAGGCGAACGGCCAAGCGGACAAGATTGGTTGGGGATCGGTTTGGTAGCATCAGGCGTACTGCTATTGGCATTCAAGCGTTAATTACAAGCGGTTATTTTTATGAAAAATTTTACAAATCAAGCAGCCACGATTGAGATTGCCTTTATTCATCGAGAAGAACAACTGCCAAACGATTTTAGCTACCCTGCCATGCCGGATAATTTAAATAGTCGACTGTGCAAAAAATGGCAAGGTCAACGTGCAGCACATTTTCTGTTAACGGAATTATTCAAAAAATATGGACTGGATTTAACCCTATTACAAAATATAGCACGCACAGAAAGCAGGCGGCCTTTCGTCCATTCAGACCATATTGATTTTAATATCAGCCATTCAGGCGATTGGATAGCGGTCATTTTTTGCTATTCTTTTACAAAATTAGCAGTTGGCGTTGACATTGAACATCCCCAAAGAATCAGACGTTATCGTGATTTAATTCTCCACTATGCCAATATTGAAGAACAACAAGTTTTACTAGCTGAAAATTGCCCGTTACTAAACAATCTTGCCGAACGCTTTTATTTGAGCTGGTGCTTGCGAGAGGCAATTTTAAAATCGCAAGGCGTGGGCATTGTAAAATTATCGGAAGTAACTCACTTACCGCTGACAAAACAGATTTTTTCCGCTCATTGCCCGAGCGGGAAACTGCATTTTATTAGCGAGCTACCATTCTATTTAAGCTACTTCTATCAGCAACCGCAAAATATGATATTATCTGAACCACAATTATGGCGGTGGCAAGCAGGAAAATTTCAACCGATTCATTGCCAATCTATTATTTATGATGTTAATTTAAGGACAACCAATGCCTAAATCTCTAGAAGAACGCCACTCAAGTTTTGGAAAAATCGCATCTGAAATTTTCCAATGGGTGCTCAATATCTCTTTACTTGCTACCGGAGCGTTACTCTCTTATTCTCTCTTCGCTGAAGCATACTCACTTTACGAGCTTTCATTCAGCCACAGCGAAAAATTCCAAATTGTGGAAAAAATCGTTATTTTCTTCCTCTATTTTGAATTTTTGGCATTAATTGTGAAATATTTTAAATCCAACTATCATTTCCCGCTGCGATACTTTCTGTATATCGGCATTACCGCAATGGTCCGCTTGATTATTGTTGATCACTCAAATGCAATGCACACCTTGCTTTTTGCACTCTCTATTTTAGTAATGATCATCGCGCTTTTCGTGGTACATACCGACCGTTTACAAAAAAGTTAAGGATATAAAATGAGCAAAAAAACACCCCAATATCAATATGATGACTTACAAATTGTAAAACAAGAAACCGTTTACAAAGGTCATTTTGAGCTGCAAAAAATCACTTTTCGCCATAAATTATTTTCAGGCGAAATGAGTGGTGAAGTAGTACGTGAATTGCTCATTAAAGGCGAAGCAGCAGCTCTCATCGCCTATGACCCCAAATTAGATAATGTAGTACTTATCGAACAAGTCAGAATCGGTGCCTATGACCCAATTCAGAGAAAATCACCTTGGTTACTCGAATTAGTTGCAGGAATGGTGGATAAAGGCAACGAAGTTCCTGCTGAAGTTGCAATTCGCGAAGCGCAAGAAGAAGCAGGCTTAAAAGTAAGCGAAGTTCAACATGCCCTAAGCGTTTGGGATAGCCCTGGCGGGCAACTTGAGAGGCTGCACTTATTTCTAGGCTTGATCGATAGTACTCAAGTAAAATCCGGCGAAGTACACGGCTTATTAGCAGAAGAAAATGAAGATATTCTCGTGCATGTTGTTAGCCGCGAGCAAGCCTACCGATGGGTAGAAGATGGCACTATCGATAATGTGATTGCGGTGATTGGTTTACAATGGTTAGAACTCAATTACACTAAGTTTAGAGCTTGAATAAATATTCCCCTTAAAATAGGGGAATATGGCTAAAATAATTTTTCGACTGTAAAAAAGAGTTCTTTATTGCTGCGAGAGTAAAAATCAGCAATGTTGCTATCTATTCTCTGGTAGCGAAAATTCAGTTTCGGCACAATGCCTTGCCAATGCCAATTTTTATTCCACACCGCAATATTGGCTTGATATTCCTTATCTTGCCGTTTGTAGCCAAACAAATAATGTTTATCCGCAAAATAACGCTTTCCATACCCTAAACTGGCTGAGGTTGCCCAGCTTGAAGTTTGGTAAATCACACCTACATTTACCAACCACTTATTTGAGGATTGTGCTTTTTCTCGTGCAATTTCACGACTGGCAATTAGATTTGCAAAAAATCGCCAATTTTTAACCGCTTGCCATTGTGTTCCAACAGTTACTTGATTCTGGTAACTATTATGGCGTTCTGCAGTTTTAGGAGCAAAATAGCGTTTTTGCAAATGGCTGAATGAGCCTGAAACTAAGCCTTGCTCAAAACGTTTAAGCGCATTTATTCTGCCACCAAACTGGTAGTTATAACGTGAGCTACCCAGCCAATTCTGTTCTATAAATGGTGAAAACCCAACGCGATAATGTGCCGTTCTGTAACTATAGCTTGGTTTTATAGAAACTGACTGCTCACTATAATCCTGGTTATTCCAATAATAAACACCATTATAAGCAAGCTCTGTTCCTAAAAAGTGGTTGCCACCTACATTTCGCACTTTACTTAACCCAACACCATATTTTATCCCTTTTGCCGCTTGAGGTAAGCTTTGCTTATCTTTACGGAAGATTCGCCCGTTTACATTCACAATAGGGGATGAGGCTGCATTATTCACATTATTGGTTTGGGTATACTGCAAGTAGAAATCGGGCTGCCAGCTCTCTTCTTCATTAATTTGGGTTAGCAACGAATTCACTGCGGTTTGTAAATTATGTGGAGCGGTCGTTTTAAGCTGTTCAAATTCCTTCTCTGCCTCTCTATAGCGGTAATCTTCTTTTAAAATTAAAGCTAAATCAAAACGAGGATAAATTAACTCCGGCTGTTTTTTCAGCAACTGCCGATAGTAAAAAATAGCAGAACGATGATCCTTTTTTGCATAGGCCAGAGCAGCCGATGCATAATCCAGCAGTAATGGATCAAATTGTTTTTGTATCGAATAATCTGTCAGTAATTTTTCTAACCTTACCCAATCTTGCGTTAAAATCGCTTGGTTAATTTGCTGCTCTATACTTTCAGCCTTATTCTCAGACAAGTAAACGGTTGATTTTAAGCTGTTTTTTGCAACTTTTTGGTCAAATTTAACCGCTTGTCTATCATAATTAAACTCTTTTGGATCTTGATGAAACTCAACAATAGTTTCAGCATTTACCCAAGGCGAAAAAAGCAACAATAGAAATAGTTTTTTATTCATAGTGTAAAAAAGAAATGCCGTTTAATTCGGGCTTAAACGGCATTTAAAATTAAGTGTTATTTTTGAATTTCGCCTCGAGTTCCGCTAATACCGAAGCGATCTGTTCCTCCGTTACCGTTAATCTCAATTTTTCCACCAATTTCTTCTGCTTTGGGGCCAAAGAATTCTATATTATAAGAACCACTCTCAATAGAGTTATCTTTATGATGTCTATGGGCAGTAGAAGAAATACCGCCATTCTCTATATTACCTTGTTCTAAGCTAATATGACCACCATATTCATTTTCAACTTTCCCTGATCCTTTACGATTAGAAAAATCTACATCATAAGTTAAACTACCACCATTAAGCCCAGCATCTCCGTGAGCGTCAAATGCTTTCCCTTTATAGGTTGCTCTGCCCTCAGTAGGTAACTTATCTGTCTTTAATCCTCTCACTTCGACCGTTTGATTAAGATTCTCTAATTTATCCCCTGATCTTACCATTTGAACCTTAACAACAGAATAATTCTGATTATAGAGGTTACCATAAGTTTGTCTTTTACCTCCATCTTCTTCAGTTGAAGGTAATAGTTTTAATCCTGGAACTTTATCATCAATCCCTTTAGCATCAATAATTTTTTTAGCTTCTTCCTCTTTTGCTTTTTCAGCTTTCTCTTTTGCTAAACGTTCTGCTTCTGCTTTCTTTTTTTCAGCTTCTTTGGCTAAACGCTCAGCTTCTGATTTCGCCTTTTCAGCTTTTTCTTTGGCTAAACGCTCAGCTTCCGCTTTTGCTTTTTCAGCCTCTTTTGCCAAACGCTCTGCTTCTGCTTTCTTTTTTTCAGCCTCTTTTGCTAAGCGCTCTGCTTCTGCTTTCGCTTTTTCAGACTTTTCTTTTGCTAAACGCTCTGCTTCTTTTTTCGCTTTTTCAGCCTCTTTTGCCAAACGCTCTGCTTCTGCTTTCGCTTTTTCAGCTTTTTCTTTTACTAAACGTTCTGCGTCAGTTTTTGCTTTATCTGCCTTATCTTTTAGCCCTTGCTTTTGCTCTGTAATTTTCTGGTTAGGCGATTTTGCATTAGAGCTTCCACCCGAACCACTACACGCAGTTAGACTAAATAAAATTAAAGTGGCTAATGTTATTTTTTTCATAAACATGATATTTTTCTCCTTAAAGTTAAAGAAATTATAAATTTTTGCTATATATAATAGCCATTCATTATAATGGAAAATAAATTCCCCTACAAAAAGTAATGTCTAACTCAACATCTGGTACGATGAGTCATCACTAAAATAGAATGCACTACAAGCGGTTGAAAACAGTGAATAATTTGCAAATAACAAAAGATTCGATTACTTTATTTTCAAAATAGTCGGTAAACGGTAGATTATCAATGCAGCTAAAATCAAACTACAACCTAGCCACTTTATAGAACTGATTTGCTCATCTAAAATCACTATGCTTAACAATAATGTCCAAACCGGCTCAAGTAACATAATCAAGGCTGAAGTGGCGATATGGCAATGCTTTTGCCCGATTGTTTGCATTAAAAAACGTAAGTGAGTTGTAATAAACACACTAGCAGCAAACCATGCCCACACACTATTTGGAATAGGGAAAATCCAAGTTTCCATACAAAGAGAAGAAAAAGGTATTAGGAATAATTATTCATAATACCTTCATATTGATTAATTAGTCATTAAAATACACTCTTTTTAACGCCAATTCTAAGCCGCGGAATTCTGCCAATCCTCTTAAACGGCCAATTGCTGAATAGCCCGGGTTAGTCTTTTTCTTTAAATCATCCAACATTTGATGACCATGGTCAGGACGCATTGGAATTAAACGTGTATCACCACTTGCTTTACGGCGATATTCTTCGGTGAGGAGTGCTTTCACTACTGCAAACATATCTACATCACCAGCTAAATGATCTGCCTCATGGAAACTTTGTGGATTTTCTTCACGCTGAGTAGCACGCAGATGAGCAAAATAGATACGATCTGCAAATGTTTCTGCCATTTTCACAAGATCGTTTTCAGCTAATACGCCATAAGATCCTGTGCAGAATGTAAAGCCATTGGCTGCAAGCGGTTGAATTTCGACAAACCATTGCATATCTTCAATTGTCGAAACAATGCGTGGTAAACCTAAAATCGGCCGAGGTGGATCATCAGGGTGAATTGCCATACGAATCCCCACTTCTTGTGCCACCGGTACAATTTCATTTAAAAAATAAGCTAGATGAGTGCGGAATTTATCGGCTGAGATTCCTTTATATCGGTCTAATTGAGCTTGGAATTCTTCTAATGTATAACCTTCTTCAGACCCCGGTAAGCCTGCAATGATATTTTTGGTTAATTTTGCAATATCTGCATCGCTCATCTTATCAAAATAAGTTTTAGCTTCTGCCTGTTCTTTAGATGAATAGGTCTCCTCTGCTCCCGGGCGTTTTAAGATATATAACTCAAAAGCAGCAAAAGCAACTTGGTCAAAACGTAATGCTTTGGAGCCATCCGGCATTTCATAATCAAGGTCTGTGCGAGTCCAATCTAATACAGGCATAAAGTTGTAGCACACCGTATCAATACCACATTCCGCTAAATTACGCAGAGTCTGCTTATAATTTTCAATCCATTGTTGATAGTTACCCGTTTGGGTTTTAATTTCTTCATGCACTGGCACACTTTCAACGACAGACCAAACCAGTCCTTTTTCTGCTAATTGAGCTTTACGCTTATTGATTTCCTCAATAGACCATACCTGACCGTTCGGAATATGGTGCAAGGCAGTGACAATACCTGTTGCACCTGCTTGTCTGATATCATCTAAAGATACTGGGTCATTTGGTCCATACCAACGCCATGCTTGTTCCATAGTAAACTCCTAATTTCACTTATAAATTAACAACTAATGGGCTAACATTAAACAAATAACCATCAAAATTGGGATCATCTAAATCCGATAATTCAAACAGTTTCTGTTTCACATTTTCTAAATGCTGCCACATTGCTTTTCTGGCTAATACAGGATCTTTTCGCTGTATCGCTGCAATAATATTTTCGTGATCTTTCAACCATTGATGTCGATAACTTTGATCCGGAATATGTGCATGTAATCCTTTCCACATAGGACTATTCGTTCTATATTCCCAAAGATCTTTTTGCATGCGAATAATCACTTCATTCTGCGTAATTTCTGCTATCGCTTTATGAAAGTCTTCATCAGCAACATAATCTTCATCACCATGTTCTAAAGTATTCCGCTCACGTTCTAAAATCTCTTTTAGATATAAAACATCTGCTCTTGTTGCCTGAATAGCTGCAAACTCTGCAATACTACTTTCAAGCAATTGCCTTGCTTGCAACAATTCAAAAGGCCCAACATCGGGTAAATTATCAACATCTTCGGTATTTAATTTCGGTAAATTAATGACATAAACTCCCGATCCTTTACGAACTTCAACAAGGTTTTCAAGTTCTAGCATAATAAGAGCTTCACGAATTACCGTACGGCTAACATTAAAATAATTTGCCAGATCTCGCTCGGCAGGTAGTTTATCGCCTACCTGATAAGCTCCACTTAATAATTCTGCTTTTAATTCTTGTCCTATTTTTTTATAAGAGCGTAAATCTTCGGGTGTCATAAATTTTTATCTCTATCATGTTTAAAATTAGCCTTTGGTTTACCAAAATACCATAAATGGGATAAAACACCAAGAAATTGCCATTTGATAAAAACATTTTATTTATAAATCAAACCCAGTAAACAAAAAAATCATCATTTTGTGATAAATATCACATTTCTGATAAAAATTGGTGTACCAATTATAACTAAGTGGTAATATATGTGTGTTTTTATAGCTAGAGTAGTCACCTATATAGGAGAAATAACAATGAGCATTTCAAAAAATCATAATTTCAAAGATAAAGTCGTTGTAATCACAGGGGCAGGAGGTGTGCTTTGTGCCTTCTTTGCACAAGAGTTAGCAAAAACAGGAGCAAAAGTTGCCTTATTAGATATAAATCTTGAGACAGCTGAACAGTACGCTCAAGAAATTATTAATAATAGTGGTATTGCAAAAGCCTATAAAGCAAATGTGCTAGATTTAGAAAGTATCCAGCAAGCTCGTAATGCAATTGCAGCTGATTTAGGAACTTGTGATGTTCTCATCAATGGTGCAGGTGGTAATAGCCCTAAGGCTACAACGGATAATGAATTCCACGAATTTAACTTAGCAGATAGCACGAAGTCTTTCTTTGAATTAGATAAAAGTGGAATTGAGTTTGTATTTAATCTGAACTATTTAGGTACATTGCTTCCAACCCAAATATTTGCAAAAGATATGATTGGTAAGAAAGGAGCAAACATCATCAATATCTCAAGTATGAATGCTTACACACCATTAACTAAAATTCCGGCCTACTCAGGAGCCAAAGCAGCAATTAGCAATTTTACTCAATGGCTAGCCGTTTATTTCTCTCACGTTGGTATTCGCTGCAATGCTATCGCTCCTGGTTTCTTAGTGAGTAACCAAAACCGTGCTTTGCTTTTTAATTCGGACGGTACACCAACTGCTCGTGCAAACAAAATCTTAACCAACACACCAATGGGACGTTTTGGAGAAGCAGAAGAATTAATGGGTGGTATCTTATTTTTAATGGATGAGAGCTATGCTAGCTTTGTAAACGGTGTAGTGCTACCGATTGATGGTGGATTCTCTGCTTATAGCGGTGTGTAGGAGGAAATAATGACAGAGTTTACACCTAAACACGATTTTATTGTATGCATTGATTCCGATGGTTGCGCAATGGATACAATGAATATTAAACATGAAATTTGTTTCGGGCCTTATGCTGTTGAAGTTTTTAGTATTGAAGATAAATCTCGCTTCATTGAAATTTGGAACAGAATTAATCTTTATTCTCAAACACGTGGTATTAATCGTTTTAAAGGATTAATTCTCTCATTAGAAGAATATGGTTATGACAAAGATTTTAAACAATTAAAAAATTGGGTAAATACTACACAAGAGCTTTCCAATCGCTCGCTAATCCAAGAGTTGCAAGCAAACAATTCTCCAGATCTTAAACTAGCATTAACATGGTCTGAAAAAGTAAATGATGGTGTTAAAACCTTACACTCACAAGATAAACCATTCCATCTAGTAAAACGCTCGCTAGCTATCATCAAAGAGTTCGCTGATATTGCAGTAGTTAGCTCAGCCAACAATGAGGCAATTATAGATGAGTGGACAAGACATGGTTTACTGCCTTTTGTGGATATTGTATACGGGCAAGATGAAGGTACAAAAACATTCTGTCTCAATCAATTAAAGCAGTATGGTTACCAACCAAACCAAATCTTAATGGTAGGGGACTCTCCTGGTGATTTAAATAGTGCCTACGAAGCTGGTGTGAACTTCTTTCCTATTTTATGTGGTATAGAAGATGAATCTTGGGATCGATTAATCTTAGAAACGCTAGGGAAATTGGTTTACCAAAATTTTGATGATGCATACCAAGCACAATTAATTGAAAAATTTAATACCAATTTAGCAGCTTGATAACACAGTTTTTATTATTTTAGAGAATAGATAGGAGAAATTATGTCTGTTGATTTAACTAAGAAACCCTATTACTTAAAAGATGAGGATATTCAATGGGTAAAAAATACTATTGCAAATATGAGCCTTGAAGAAAAAATTGGGCAACTTTTTGTAAATATGGGTTCAAGTAGAACAGAAGAGTATCTGACCGATGTTTTAAATCGATATCATATTGGTGCAGTGCGTTATAACCCTGGTCCAGCAGAAGAAATTTATGACCAAAACTATATCCTACAAACTAAAAGTAAAATTCCTCTTTTAATTGCAGCTAATACTGAAGCAGGAGGTAATGGCGCTTGTAGCGATGGTACAGAGATAGGTTTACAAGTCAAAATTGGAGCAACTAACGATGCAAAATATGCTTATGAAATGGGACGTGTCGCAGGTGTTGAAGCTGCTGCAGTTGGTTGTAACTGGAGTTTTGCTCCGATTGTAGATATTAGCTATAACTGGCGTAACCCAATTATCTCTAATCGAGTGTTTGGCTCAGATCCTGACAAAGTCCTAGAAATGGCACTGGCTTATATGAAAGGTATTCAAGAAAGCGGTATTGCTCCGGCTGCTAAACATTTCCCAGGAGATGGTGTCGATGAGCGAGATCAACATCTTTCCTTTAGCGTAAATAGCTTTAGTTGTGAAGAATGGGATAACACTTATGGTAAAGTATATAAAGGTTTAATTGAAGCAGGTTTACCTTCATTAATGGCAGGCCATATTCATTTACCTGCTTATGAGAAACATTTCAACCCAAACCTTTCTTACGAAGATTGCTTACCCGCAACCCTATCTAAACCAATTTTGACCGATTTATTGCGCGGCAAACTAGACTTTAACGGCGTTGTAGTCACTGATGCAAGCCACATGGTCGCAATGACATCAGCAATGAAACGCAGTGAAATGCTACCAACTGCAATTGCAGCTGGTTGTGATTTATTCCTTTTCTTTAATGATCCTGATGAAGATTTTAGCTATATGATGGATGGTTATAAAAACGGAATCATTACAGAAGAACGTTTAAACGATGCCCTAACTCGTATTTTAGGTTTAAAAGCAAAATTAGGCTTACATAATCGTCCAAAAGAAACTTTACTTGAACCAAAAGAACAAGCATTAGCCAAAATTGGTTTATCTGAAAATAAGGCAATTTTCTGTGAGGTAGCAGATAAAGCAATTACACTTGTTAAAAACAAACAAGATATTTTCCCAATTAGTGTTGAACGCTTCCCAAGAATATTACTTGTTAATGTGAAAGGCACAGATGGTGGCTTCGGAAAAATGGTAGCAGGTAGCCAACGTAATGCAACTGAAATTTTAAAAGAAAAATTAGAGAAGAAAGGTTTTAATGTATCCATTTATACTTCTCCGATGGAGAATATTCTTAAAATGTCAGATGAAGATCAAGTTAAAACTATCCGTAACGAATATTCACAAAAACGCCCAATTACGAGTTTAACAGACCATTATGATTTAATTATCAATGTCGCAAATGTTCAAATGAGCACCGTTCAACGCATTGTATGGCAAGCGACAAAAGGAACACCTGACATTCCATTCTATATTCATGAAATTCCAACCATTTTTGTATCGGTTCAATGCCCATTCCATTTGGTTGATGTGCCTCAAGTGAAAACGTACATCAATGCCTACGATGGTAAAGAACCAACTATGGAAATATTAGTTGAAAAATTAATGGGTAACTCCGAGTTTAAAGGTGTTAGCCCTGTAGATGCTTATTGTGGCTACAAAGATACTCGCATCTAATCATTCTAGCTAGTAAGGAGTTTTTTTATGAGTTCAGAACAAAGACCTTTTGGTATAAAAGATAAACTTGCCTATATGGCTGGTGATATCGCCAACGACTTAAGTTTTATGATGTCAGCTTTCTTTTTAATGCTTTTCTATACTAACGTATTGCAAATTGAAGGCTATGTTGTTGGTATTCTCTTTCTTGTTTCTAGAGTTATCGATGCATTTACCGATATCGGTATGGGACGATTAGTAGATACAATGAAGCCTTTCAAAGAAGGAAGATTCAGAGGTATTATTCGTCGAGCAGCTCCATTTATCTGTATTTCAGCCTTTCTCCTTTTCTTACACGTAGTGAAAGATTGGTCTTATACAGCAAAACTGGTTTATGTCACAATTACCTATATTGTGTGGGGAAGTTTAGCTTATACAGCAATTAATATTCCTTATGGTTCAATGGCTTCTGTCATCACTACAAAGCCTGAGGAGCGTGCTGGACTATCCGTTTTCCGTACCGTTGGAGCGAATATTGCATTGCTCTTTATCTCTTTTGTTATTCCATTGATTATTTATAAAGAAGTGGATGGAAAACAAGTAATTATCCCTGAAATGTTCACTTACATTATGGGAGTATTTATGATTTGTGCCTTTATTCTTTACCAAATCTGTTGGAAATTCTCCATTGAACGAGTGCAATTACCTGAAAAAGATGGACGTCGTTATAACAAAAAACACAATAAAGCAGACTGTTTGAAAGACGTAAAAGCTATTTTCAGTAGCTTATTTTCTAATAATGCTTTATTAATTTTCATTTTAGTAGCGATTATTTTATTACTCGCAAACTTACTAATTGGCACCATGAACCCATATTTGTATGTAGATTACTTCAATAGCAAATTAGCCTTATCATTCGGTGGTATTTTAGGTGCAGTAACAACCTTTATAGTTGCACCATTTGCACAAAATATAGTGAAAAAATACGGTAAAAAAGAGTCAGCTTCTGTTGGATTACTGATTACAGCAATCATTTACGGAGTATTATTTTTCGTAAAAATTACTAATGTTTGGATCTATATCGTTATTGTGTTAATCGCATCACTTGGTTTAAGCTATTTCCAAATTATCGTATGGGCATTTATTACAGATATTATCGATAACCAATTCATAAAAACAGGACGCCGTGAGGACGGAACAATTTACGCTGTTTACTCATTCGCCCGCAAAATTGGTCAAGCATTAGCAGGAGGATTAGGAGGCTTCGCATTAAGCTATATTGGCTATACAGCTAAAGCACCATCCCAGCCACAAGAAGTCTTAGAATCAATTTATGCCTTTGCAACTGGGGTTCCAGCATTTGCTTGTCTATTAATTTTCTTATTGCTTAAATATGCCTATCCGCTTTCTAAAGAAATTGTAGAACAAAACTCAGCAGCATTAGAAAAACAAACAAATTAGGGGTGAATGAAATTATGATGAATTTTATGACGGAAAATTTTCTGCTCTCAACATCAACAGCTCAAAAGCTCTATCACGATTATGCTAAAGATCAGCCAATTTTCGACTACCATTGTCATTTAAACCCAAAAGAAATCGTAGAAAACCGACAATTCAATGATTTAGCTGAAATTTGGTTGGAAGGCGATCACTATAAATGGCGGGCAATGCGTTCAGCCGGTATTGAAGAGCGTTTAATTACAGGTGAGGCAGATAAATACAGCAAATATTTAGCCTTTGCAGAAACCGTTCCAAAATGTATCGGTAACCCGATTTACCATTGGACACACTTAGAGCTACGCAGACCGTTTGGTATCGTCAATACTCTTTTTTCGCCAGAAACCGCAGAGAAAATTTGGCATCAAGGCAAAGAACTATTACAACAATCTGAGTTTTCAGCCCGTGGCATTATGCAACAAATGAATGTGAAATTGGTTGGTACAACTGATGATCCGGTTGATTCATTAGAACATCATCAATCAATTGCTCAGGATAATACTTTTGATATCGAGGTTGTGCCAAGTTTCCGACCAGACCGAGCGTTTAAAATTGAGCTACCACTATTCAATGAATATATTGAAACGTTAGGCAAAGTATCAGATGTTGAAATCAATACGTTTGAGAAACTAAAGCAAGCTTTATTAAAACGTCTTGAACACTTCGATAAACATGGCTGTAAATCTGCCGATCACGGTATTGAAGTTGTCCGTTTTTCACCAATTCCTGATGAAAAGCTCCTCGATCAGATTTTGCAAAAAAGATTACAAAATCAACCGCTTGTAGAAGAAGAGATTGCCCAATTTAGCACCGCACTACTTGTCTGGTTAGGTACAGAATACCATAAACGTAATTGGGTAATGCAGCTGCATATTGGGGCAATTCGTAATAACAATACAAGAATGTTTAAGTTATTGGGGGCGGATTCAGGTTTTGATTCAATTGGCGACCGTACGTTTGCGGAGTCACTTTCACGCTTATTAGACGCTATGGATCAAACCGATCAACTACCTAAAACAATTCTATATTGCTTAAACCCTCGTGATAACGAAATGTTAGCCAGTATGATTGGCAATTTCCAAACCGGAGGCATTGCCGGCAAAATCCAATTTGGCTCGGGTTGGTGGTTTAACGATCAAAAAGACGGAATGGAACGCCAGCTACAGCAATTATCTCAATTAGGTTTACTCAGCCAATTTGTCGGTATGCTAACCGACTCTCGTAGTTTCTTATCTTACACTCGCCATGAGTATTTCCGCCGGATTCTGTGTGAAATGATTGGTGGCTGGGTTGAACGTGGTGAAGCACCAAATGACCTGAACCTGCTAGGTAATATGGTCAAAGATATTTGCTACAGTAATGCGAAACGTTATTTCAAATAGGACAGATCATCAAAGAGGTAAAAATGCGTTATACCACCGAACAAATTGTCGAAAAACTTAGAGAACTCAAAGTTGTCCCCGTCATCGCTCTCGACAACGCAGAAGATATTTTGCCATTGGCAAAAACACTTTCAGAGAACGGCTTACCTGTGGTGGAAATCACTTTCCGCTCAGCCGCCGCTCAAGAGGCGATTAAATTAGTTAAAGCTCATTATCCTGAAGTATTAATTGCTGCCGGCACAGTACTAACCAAAGAACAAGTGCTTACCGCTAAAAATGCAGGGGCGGATTGTATTGTGACACCGGGCTTTAACCCAAATATCGTGAAGTATTGCCAAGAGTTAAACCTTCCCGTTACCCCGGGTGTGAACAACCCTATGGCAATTGAAGCCGCCCTCGAACTCGGCATACAAGCGGTCAAATTTTTCCCTGCCGAAGCAAGTGGCGGAGTGAAAATGATTAAAGCCTTGCTTGGTCCTTACGGTAATCTACAAATTATGCCAACAGGAGGTATCAGCCCGATTAATATTAAGGAATATCTCGCTATTCCAAATATTGTTGCTTGTGGTGGATCTTGGTTTGTGGAAAAATCATTAATTAACAATAAAAAATGGAATGAGATTGGAAAATTAGTTAAAGAAGCGGTTGAGTTAGTGAATAATTAAAAAGCATCTTTTATGAATAAATGATCTGCCCCCCAAAGCTAGACAAGTAACTAAGGTGCAGATTTTTTCTCAATTAATCCTACTTTTTTCCAAAAATGTGGCATAGTCCACATTTTTCATTTTGAGTTATTGATAAAATCCTACAAGTTAAAATTTATAAGCATTTGAATGGATATCGATAAATGAATGAATCCCTGAAATTAGATAAAAAGGGGGCAATTAGGTTATTACAAATAACCGACCCACATTTACTTTCTACCCCACAAGAAACTCTACTTGAAGTTAGAACAGTTGAAAGTTTTGCTGCTGTTATCAACCAAATCAATGCTCAGGTTGAAGAAACATCACAGCCTTTCGATCTTGTTCTGGCGACAGGTGACTTAATTCAAGATCACCATATTGCCGGTTATCATCATTTTGCAAAAATAACGGCTAAATTAAACACATCTATTGTTTGGCTGGAAGGTAACCACGACACACAACCTGATATGGGCGAAATTCTAGCAAGTTATCCGCATATCTCACCATATCGTCATATTTTGATTGGTGATTACTGGCAAATTTTAATGCTGAATACGCAAGTTATTGGTAGGCCTTATGGTGAGCTATCCTCAGAACAGTTAGTTTGGCTGGAAAAGACCCTAAATCAATTCCCTGAACGTTTTAGCTTAATCGCACAGCATCACAATATTCTGCCAACCAATTCTGCATGGTTAGATCAGCACAGTTTGAAAAATGCCGATAAGTTAGCAGAAATTTTAATCAAATTTAAAAAAGTAAAAGGTATTGTACATGGCCATATCCACCAGCAAGTGGATTCTATATGGAAAGATATTCCTATTTTTGCTACACCTTCTACCTGTATTCAATTTAAACCTAATTGTGATCAATTTACATTAGATACCTTGCCTCAAGGCTGGCGGGAATTCTACCTGCACGAAAATGGGGAGATTGAAACCATCGTCAAGCGGTTAAATTCTAATGATTTTTTACCAAACTTTCACTCTAAAGGTTATTAATTTTTATCAATAAAAAAAGACCGCTTGCATTAAACAAACGGTCTTTAGCCACTATTTTTTAGAGATAATTACTCTGCCCTAAATCAAAATTTAGTTGCAATCTCTCTTTCTAAATCATACGCTACAAACTTCTCTAAAAGCTGAAGCAAGCTTTGATAAAACGTCGTTTTCGTTGAAACCTGTTGAGCTTTTGCCACCCACAATGGCAGCCATGGTAGCTGGGTTTGTAGGAAGCGTTGCACCTCTTCATCGCTGCTTTTTTCCAGCAACTTATCCAACAGGTTCAAATACACGCCGATATGGTCGCTCGGTTCTTTCGTTTCTCGGTTAATTTGCAGTGAAAAATGAGCCAGTAGCCGATCCATTTCTGCCAAATGTGCCGTCAGCGCGCTCTCACCCAAATAGGCGGAAGCATAAGGAATGGCACTCTGTTTGCCGTCTAACAAAAAGAGCTGGGCAAAATCCGCTGCCAGTTCTAAACGGGGAAATTCCAGCTGCCCACAAGCGGTCAATTCTGCCTGAAATCTTGCAACGTCTTCGTTCAAGCCAAGCTCGGTGAGAAATGCAAAAAAATCGCCAAATTGATCCGCTTGTAGGGCGTTGAGCTGCTCGTCCGAGAGTTCTCGAGCGAGCATCGCGTTAAACCAGCGGTAGGTAAATTGCCGCTCCTCACGGCTTAACCATTCGGGAGCCATTAGATTGTTACCTCAATCGCACCGTTAAAGCCGTTTGGTGCCGGTGCTTCGCCAATAAATTTCTCAATATTCACCAAACACGTATTGGCAGAAACCGCTTGCGCCAGTTTGGACGAGCCAATATCAAGCGTCATGGTATTCGGGTCGCCGTAGGTGTCGATAGCGCCGATTTTCTCATCAAGTGGTGAATACCACGCCCCTTCTTGCAAACGCACTATGCCTCTTGGGAAATTATCGGAAAGCACCGCGCCGACAATCGCTTGTCCACGGTCGTTAAATACACGGACGAGGTCGCCGTCTTGAATGCCAAGCTTGGCGGCATCTTGCGGGTTGAGGTAAAGCGGCTCACGCCCTTTTACGCTGTAAGTTTCACGCAGTTCTTTCGATTCGCAAAGCTGAGAGTGTAAACGTTTATCAGGGTGAACCGATTGTAACCAGAACGGGAATTTGTCGGAATTTTTGCCGCCGTGCGAACGCTCCGCTTTTTCGAACCACATTGGGTGACCTTTGCAGTCATCATAGCCAAAGCTGGCGATTTTGTTGCTGTAAATTTCGATAAAGCCAGATGGGGTACCGAGTGCGTGCAGCTCCGGATCTTCTCGGAAATCGGCGTGGCGAACCCACGGTTTGCCTTCCGGGAACAGCACATAGCCGGTTTTCCAGAACTCAGTAAATGCCGGCATATCAAATTTGCCTTTGTTCTCTTTGCGGCAATCGTTGTAGAGTTTCTCCACCCACTGCATTTCATCCATGCCACGGCTGTACTCTTTCTCTTTACCGAAGCGGCGGCAGAGATCACGGAAAATCTCAAAGTCGGAGCGAGAATCGTAGAGCGGGTCAATCAACTTGTGCATTGCAATTACGCCACGGTTGCTGTAGGAGCCGTAAGCATCAATATCGTTACGCTCAAACGGCGTGCAGGCAGGCAACACAATGTCGGAGAAGCGGCAAGTTGCCGTCCAGCTATAATTGATAGAGACAATGGTTTCCAATTTTTGGAACGCCAGCTTCATTTTATTGCGCTCAGAGTGGCGGTGCCACTGGTTACAGCCGGTGAAAATCGCCATTTTAAACGGGGCATAAGTCACTTTTTTACCGTTGTAATCAATGGTTTCGCCTGCGTGCAGCAGGCTGTCGGTCATTCGTGCCACCGGAATGGTGTCACTGTAGCCTTTATAGTCCTTATTGTCATATTTCGGCGTTTGCCCTTCGTCAATGTTGAGCGGGAAAGCCCCCGGCATGGCTGCACCGGATTCCGGAATGCCGATAGAGCTGTAATGGTGAGCGTAGCTGATTCCACCACCCGCCAAGCCGATCTGCCCTAACATCGAGGCCAGCACCGCCCCCATCCAGTACGGCTGCTCGCCGTGTTGCTGGCGTTGAATTGCCCAGCCGAAAATCAGTTGCGTGCGTTTGCCTGCCAACATTCGTGCGAATTCACGGATACGCTCGGCGGAAATGCCACAAATTTCTGCCGCCCACTCGGCGGTTTTGGCAACTTTATCTTCGGTTTCGCCTAACAGATACGGTAGGAATTTCTCAAAGCCGACCGTGTACATATCAATGAATTTTTTATCGTATAAGTTTTCCGTATAAAGCGTATGTGCCAAGGCTAACATAAACGGCACATCGGTTTGTGGGTTGATGTACTGCTGCTCACAACCTAAGAAGTTTTGCGTTTTGCTTTTTACCGGATCCACACAGATCACATTCACCCCTTTCGCCGCCACTTTTTCTTTCAGTTTTTCTAAGTAGGCGTAGGCTTCGTGGGTTTCACAGTTCCAGCCGACTTGCAGGTTTTTCACCGGATCGCTCGCCCAGAAAATGATATTTTCACTCTCTTTTAAAATGATTTCCCACGAGGTGCCTTGTGAATAGACTTCGGTCGAACCCAGCACATACGGCAGAATGGTTTGCCCTGCACCGGTGGAATAGTCGCCCGCCGTGCCAACACTGTTACCGTGCATGGCAATGGCACGGATCATATGGTTGCCGCAACTATGGAACTGACCGGTTGAACGCCAGCCCACGTTTGCCGTGTGTAATGCCCACGGGCCGTAGTCTTTCTGTACTCGCTCTAGCTCTTCATAGAAGAGATCTAGGGCTTCGTCCCAGGTTACCCGCACAAAACGGTTATCGCCTCGCTGGGTACGGTCACTATTTTGACGGTTTTTAAGCCAATCTAAACGCACCATTGGGTAACGAATACGGGCATCGCTATAAATTAAACCTTTGATTCCGTTGAGCATTTCAGTTGGGTGTTTATCAAACTCAAACGGCTTGATTTCTGCCACACGACCATTCTCAATTTTGGCACGCATTGCCCCCCAGTGGGAGCCGGAAATTTTCCATTCACTGAGATTTTCATTGGCAAAGACATTGCGTGGCACGAGAAAACTCGGTGTGGCGATGGCTGCCGCCATCACAGACATATTTTTTAAAAATTGACGGCGAGATTGTTGCATATCTTGTCCTTGTGTAATTTGTAAAATGTTAGCGGAATTTGACCGCTTGTATTCCCCGAATTTATGAAGATATGGAAGGGTACCCCTTCCCCTTTAGAGTGCTTAATGCTTCGCCCCTTCGCTATCAGATGCGTGCATTTGCAGGTAACGCAACACTTCTTTGCCGGTCTGTTTATCCATATTGGTAAAGCCGATCATACCGTTGAACAAGCCAATCCAGCTATTTGAATCGAAGTGGGCAACATCAGGCTGTCTGTGGCAGGTACTGCATTGCGTTTTGTATTGATTTTCCGCATTCGCCCAAATTGGGGTGACATCATCAAGTAACTGCGCTTTTCCAATCCACGCTTGCAGTTTGACTTTCTGCCAGTTCAAGCCGGTAATCGGATCTTCTCGGGTTTCCAATACCTCAAATTTCGGCTCGTTTGCCATAAATTCCTTGGTAAGCACCGCATCGGTAATGTTTTTACCGAAATCGTGATACCAAATACGTCCAAAGCCTTTTTCTTTACGCCACATCGTCAGTTCCACCAAATCCGCATTGCTGCCTGCTTTAACAAACGCAACCGGCACGGCGGTTTCCAACTGCCCGATAGCTTGGCTCAAGCCTTCGTCTAAGAACAGTTCCGCATTGCCTTTGGTGTAATACGATTTGCCTTGATTCGGTGATTTATTCACAAACTGATCAAACTTCGATTTCACCGCATTTTCGTCCACTTTCGGTAAGTGGTGGGCAATCCCTTTGTGACAGTCCATACAGCTTTGATCTTTCTCGGCTGCCGGAATCATCGCTTTGCGTGCCGCTTCCGACATCTTCTCGAAATTCATTCGCTCGTAGCTGTGGCAAGCTTTACACTCTTTAGAGCCATTGGCGGCAAATCTTGCCCACTCCCGCTCTGCCATTTCTAAGCGGTGTTTTTCAAACGCTCCCTCATCTTTATATTTTCCTGTCATTTCCGCTAACACTTCACGGCTTGCCTGCACTTTGCGTGCGTATTTTTCGGTGTAATCATGTGGCAAATGGCAGCTCGAACAGGTAGCCGTTACCCCACTTTTATTCGACCAGTGGACCGTTTGTTTGAGCTCTTCCAACGGTTTTTGCATAGAGTGACAACTTACGCAAAACTCCTCACTGCTAGTTTTATCCATCGCTTTGTTAAATTGATGCCAACTCACTGCACCTGCCACAAAGCCGATACTGACCAATACCCCCAAACCAATTTTATTAGCCGGTTTGGTAAAAAAGGATTTTATCGCTCTTATCATATTCCTAAGCTCCCGGTAATCCGATGACAAATATTTGTAACATCCACACAATAAAGCCGTAAGCCCCCACGGCAAATGCCATCAGTAATGGTAAAATTAGCCCTGACAGCAATAACGTTTTAAATAATTCTGAACGCATTTCAACCCCTATTCTTTATAACTAATAGTAATATTATTTAATTATTCTCCTTTCAGCGATAAGTTGCCTTGATATCAATCAAAAAATAGGGGATTTGTGCTAAAAACAAACGAATGGCGACTTTTGCCTTACTGTAACCTAATCCCTTTGCCTTGATTACCCTTTGGCAGGCAGCCACAAGCAAGTTGCAAGCGGTTAAATTCTAATGATTTTTTACCAAATTTCGAAACTTAAGGATATTAAGAGAAAAAAATAACCCTCAAGAAACTTAAGGGTTATTGTGTTTTTACTAAATTACTATTTTTTCTCTTCTGATTTTTTTAGTAAATCATCCGGAATAAAGTTCTTTTGGATTGCTTCCATATGTGGAAGATTATGAGCAATACCTTTATGGCAATCAATACAGGTTTTGCCTTGCTCTTGTGCTAAAGTATGCATTCTTTGTGCAACTTCTTTTTGTTGAGTAAAGTCCATATCATCAAAATTATGGCAATTTCGACACTCTTGTGAATTATTCGCCTTCATACGAGCCCATTCACGTTCCGCCATTTCGCCTCGGTAGGTTTCAAATTTCTCTTTAGTATCTACCTTACCAACAATGTGAGCGTATACTTCTTTGGCAGCAATAATTTTACGTTGCCATTTCGGGAAAAACTCGTGCGGCACGTGGCAGTCAGAACAGATCGCTTTTACACCACTGCGGTTTGAGTAGTGAGATGATGCACGATACTCCGGCACAACATCATTCATATGGCAGTCAGAACAAAACTCTTCAGTATTCGTCATTGCAAGACCGGCATTAAAACCACTCCATGCAAAAATCCCACCTAGTGCTGAAATAAGGATAACTGCACCAATCGCCATTTTACTTGGGCGACAAAACCAATTCCAAAATCTTTTTAACATTGCTTACTCCTTATTTACCTTGCGATTGACGTGCAGAATCAAATTTATTTTGAACGATTGGATTCACATCTGTTTGTTGCACGTGGCACTGTAAACAGAAATAACGGCTTGGTGATTCGCTACCATGCATCTTACCATTACGATCAGTAAAATGACTTGGCGGTAAAGGAGTTGCGCCTGTGGTTTTAGATGGCTCAGAGGCATGGCAACCTAAACAATGGTTCACATTTTTACTCACTTGTAAGCCACGAATGCTGTGCGGAACCAACGGCGGTTGGAATGGAAAAGTAGTCGGAATATTCCCAACATTTTTTTGTGGATTATGAAATCCCGGAGCCACACTTTCAGTTGTACCATCAATACCACCTGAGAGTTTTGGGGATTCTGCAATCGCAAAGCCCGACATTGCGACTAAAATTAGGGCAAGATATTTTCTCATTTGAGGTTCACTCCATTAAAACGGTTGTTTTTAAACTCAAAAAACAAAGATTAAAATTTAAATATTTTTTACATCAATACTACCTTGGAAACGACTTCCAAAGGCAAAGACTTTCTCAGCACAAACGTCTATGCAACGTCCACAAGTAATACAATCCTTCGATAAAATAACCGTACTCTCTTCCGGCTTACCGTGCAGCGGAGTTCGCAATACTTGTGGCTCAGGGCAAACGTTGTAGCAATCCATACAATTATCGCAACGATTGCGATCAACCACTTTGACCTTAATCAGGCTTTTCGCACCAATTAAGGCATAAGTTGCCCCAATCGGACAAAGATGCCCACACCAACCATGCTCAGCGACTAATAAGTCAAATAAGAACACAACCAACACTAACCAAAATGTTGCTCCTAAGCCAAATACAAAAGCTCTACCTAAAGCAGCAACCGGGTTAATCCACTCCCATAGCAACGAACCGGAGATCGCACTACCAATTAAAATCACGACTAAAATCACATAACGCAAATTGCGTGAAATTTTTGCTGTTTGGCGAATACCTAATTTACGTCTTAGCCAAGCAGCTGTGTCGGTAACCATATTCATCGGGCAAACCCAGCTACAAAAAAGCTTGCTACCGACAATGCCATAAAAAGCAACTATAATTAACGCCCCAGCAAGTACCGTCCATTCGGGGCGATAACCTGTTGCTAATACTTCTGCTGCCATTAGCGGGTCGGTCATCGGCACGGTATCCAGCAGTAAACTACCGCTATAATTACCTTTCAGAATCCAAACATTCCAAAGCGGGCCACTCATAAACATTAATATAATGCTTAACTGGCTTAAGCGTCTTAAAATCAAAAAACGATTTGCATGCCACCAGCCTAATTTCTGACGTGCTTCCAAACCTGCATTTTTAGGAGAATTTGCCGCCATTATTTCACCCCCTTAAGATTTAAGTCTAAATCAGGGAAATGCTCCGGAGCTTCAACGGTTGTAGAATTAGGCACATAGTGTTGTGTTGCACGGCTAGGCGTTATGACTTTCACATCAGGTTTAACCTGCATAGGTTGATATACCGGCTCGTGCAGCCCTTCCGGCATACGCGCCTCATAAGCCGGGCGCAAACCGTCCGGATGCACATCTTCAATTAAAGATTTTCCGGCATTTTGTTTTTCCTGCCAACCTAATCGATAATGGCGACCTAATAAACCTTTTGCCAAATCCATTGGTAACACTTTGATTGCAGCCTCTTCCAACACGCAAGCTTGCTCACATTTTCCGCAACCGGTGCAAGCATCGGAATGAACTGTTGGGATTAATTTTGCATGAATTGCTGTTCTATCGTTATGAATATTTTCAAGCGTGATTGCCTTATCAATTAAAGGGCAAACACGGTAGCAAACATCACAACGCAAGCCTTGCCAATTCAAGCATGTTTCGTGATCTAACAAAACCGCTAATCCCATTCGAGCATCATCAATATCTTTCAGCTCTTCGCTTAATGCCCCTGTTGGACAAGCATTCATACACGGAATATCAACACACATTTCGCACGGTTTATCCCGAGCAATGAAATAAGGTGTACCGGCTTCCACAGGTGAAATTAATGAAGCTAGATGCAACATATCGTAAGGGCAAGCCTGAACACATTGCCCACAACGAGTACAGGCACTGAGAAAATCTTGCTCAGGTAATGCCCCCGGTGGTCGCAGTGCTACACCTTCTCTGGCAAAGCTCTGTTGCTGCTGCAAGCCCAAAATCACTCCAACACCGCATATTCCTGCCGCAGTACGAGTGGCATTTTTCAAAAATTGTCGGCGATTTGGATCCATTTTCATTGTGGGTTCCTCTTGTTAAGCGGTCAAAATTTGCAAATTTTTTGCAAAATTGAACCGCTTGTTACATCCCCTCCACCAAGGAGGAGAGTGTTTTATTAAGCCTTAACCACCTTAACCGCACATTTTTTGAAGTCGGTTTCAAATGAAATTGGGTCTGTCGCATCTAACGTTACTTTGTTGATTAACTGACCTGCATCGAAGAAGGTTGAATAAATTAAACCTTCCGGACACTTATTACGGCCACGGGTATCTAAGTTCGATACATACTCACCACGACGCGAAATAACTTTCACTTTATCACCATGACGTAGACCTCGTTTTTTCGCATCGTTCGGGTGCATCCACACAAGGTTAGTTGGGAACGCTTTGTGTAATTCAGGGACACGACGGGTCATTGTGCCGGTGTGCCAATGTTCTAGTACACGGCCGGTACAGAACCATAAATCGTATTCTTCATCCGGTGCTTCTGCCGGTCCTTCATATGGAACACCTAAAATAACAGCTTTTTTATCTGCATTTCCGTAGAAAGAAACCCCTTCACCCGGTTGAACATAAGGGTCATAACCCTCACGGTAACGCCATAATGTTTCTTTGTATTCACCGGTTTTTTCATCTTTTACTACAGGCCAACGTAAGCCACGCACTTTATGATAAGTCTCAAAATCTGCTAAGTCATGACCATGTCCGCGACCAAATTCTGCATACTCCTCAAATAGACCTTTTTGAATGTAGTAACCAAAGTGATCCGCTTCGTCATTCATATAGCCCGGAATATTGGTTGGCACTTGGTAACTATCTACTTTTCCATTACGGTAAAGGATTTCATACAAAGTTTTACCACGTAATTCTGGTGCTTTTGCAACTAGCTCTTCCGGCCACACTTCTTCTACTTTAAAGTATTTAGAGAATTCAACAAGCTGCCATGTATCAGAGCGCGCATTTGCTGGTCCTTTAACTTGCTGACGCCAGAATTGGGTACGGCGTTCTGCATTACCGTAAGCCCCTTCTTTTTCCACCCACATACAGGTTGGGAGAATTAAGTCTGCAGCAACTGCTGAAACTGACGGGTAAGGGTCTGATACCACAATAAAGTTTTCAGGATTACGCCAGCCCGGGAAGATTTCTTCATTAATGTTCGGTCCACCCTGCATATTGTTGGTACACATCTGCCATAAGAAGTTGAGCTTACCGTCTTTTAATGCTCGGCTTTGTGCGGTTGCGTGGAAGCCCGGTACATCCGGAATCGCACCCGCAGGTAATTTCCATGCTTTTTCTACAATCTCACGATGTTTTGGATTGGTGACCACCATATCTGCCGGTAAACGGTGAATAAATGTCCCTACTTCACGCGCTGTACCACAAGCCGATGGCTGACCCGTTAAGGAGAAAGGTCCACAACCTTCCAATGCAATCTTACCGGTTAATAAATGTACGTTATACATCATGTGGTTTACCCACACACCGCGTGTATGTTGGTTGAAGCCCATTGTCCAGAATGAAACAATTTTTCTGTTTGGATCAGCATACATTTCCGCTAAAGCCTCTAACTGCTCTTTCGGCACACCTGAAATACGGTGCGCTTCTTCTAATGTATAAGGTGCAACGATTTTCTTAAATTCTTCGAAATCACTGTCATACATTTTACCTGCAGTTTTCGCATTGGTATTTTGTTGCAATTTGTGTTCAGGGCGTAAACCGTAACCGATATTGGTTTCACCACGTTTGAATTTGGTGTGTTTGTTTACGAAATCCCAGTTTACTTTATCGTTTTGGATAATGTAGTTCGCAATATAGTTTAAAATTGCTAAATCGGAATGTGGTTTAAACAAAATTGGGGTATCGGCTAATTCAAATGAACGATGCTCAAAGGTAGACATAACCACTACACGTACATTGTCATTCGATAAGCGACGATCAGAAATACGGCTCCATAAAATCGGGTGCATCTCCGCCATGTTTGAACCCCAAAGCACGAAAGCATCGGTTTTTTCGATGTCGTTATAGCAGCCCATCGGCTCATCCATACCGAAAGTACGCATAAAAGCAACCGCTGCTGATGCCATACAGTGACGAGCATTCGGATCAATCGTATTTGAACGGAAACCACCTTTCCAAAGTTTAACTTTTGCGTAACCCTCAAAAATCGTGGTTTGACCTGATGAGAACATCCCTACCGCATTCGGGCCTTTTGCTTTAATGATGGCTTTGATTTTCTCTGCCATAATGGTAAAAGCTTGCTCCCAAGAAACCGGCGTGAAATCACCGTTCTTATCAAATTTACCGTCTTTCATACGAAGCATCGGCTCTTGCATACGGTCTGCGCCGTACATCATTTTTGATAGGAAATAACCTTTAATACAGTTTAAACCACGGTTTACTTCTGCATCCGGATCACCTTGTGTTGCAACCACTTTACCGTCTTTGGTACCTACAAGTACGCTACAACCTGTACCACAATAACGGCACGGTGCTTTATCCCAACGAATGCCTGTATCATCTGCCTGAACGTTTTTCACAGGAATCATAATTCCTGCTGCCGCAGCAGCTGCTACAGCCGCGTTCGCTTTCATAAAATCTCTACGATTGAGTTCCATAACTATAGTCCCACGTTGACTTCAAAAAATAAAATTACTGCTCATCGATATAGTTAGAAATTAAAGACACTACAATCACACCTTTTATATCTTTAATCTGATCAATGCGATCTGAAAGGGCTAAATGCACATTGCTTTCAATCGTCACGACTAACTTACCTTCCTCTGCTTTCTCACCATGAATTTCAGTAAAAGGAATATTCAGAATCTCTGCTTTTACAGCATCTAATCTTTCTGGCTTTGCTTGTACCACAAGGCTACACACATACCAGTTTTCGTTTTCAGATAATTTTTCACTCATATTGATTTGCTTGTTGAATTTGAATTGCACCTGTCGGGCAAACGCTTACACAAGCCCCACAACCGGTACAACTTTCTAAATTTAACGTCATTTCAGCAATCCCGCCCAAACTTGGACGAAAACGGATTACTCTCATCTCACAGCTATCACCACAACTTCTGCACTCAGTTCCGTGCTTTAATAAGCAGCTTGGCTGAACATTGATTTTATGTGTCCAAGCTTCTTCGCTTGTCTCTCGAAACACGTCAACTTCACACGATTGCACACATTTTTCACAAAAAGTACATTCGCCACGGCTGAAATCCACTTCAGGATAACCGCCCGCTCCTTTTATCAGGATTTGCGTCTCACAAGTCTCAATACAGCGATGACAAGCGGTGCATTTTTCTAAAAAATTTGCTAAATTAGCCCAAGGCGGACGAATCGGCTCATGCCCCTGTTGGCTGACTTTCTCACTTTTTAAGGAATCTAAAAAATGCCCTTGTAAAAAGCTACGACGAGGGAATGATTGGTTTGAAATATTGGTCAAGAAAACACCATTTTTAATATCACCAGCATACGTTGATTATCTAATGTTCACTGAATATCGTTCATTCCTCAAACGGGGTATTTGATTGTTAATTCACGAAAACATTGATTTTCATCAAAGAAAATCAAGTTAAAATCCGCTATCTATAAATTGTTACATCAAAATATTTAAGGTGAGAAATATATGAACCACCTCATTATTTATGCCCATCCCAATCCAAACAGTTTTAACCATGCTATTTTAAATAAAACGGTTGAATCCTCTTCTTCATCCAAAGTTATAGTAAGAGATCTTTACCAACTTGATTTCTCTCCCACGCTAAGTTGGCATGAGCTTAAACAAAGCTTTAGCCGGCAATATTTCTTAGACGTTGCCAGAGAACATCAATATTGGCGAGAAGCCGACCTTATTACTTTAATTTATCCGATTTGGTGGATGGGGTTTCCGGCGATTTTAAAAGGCTATTTAGACCGTGTATTAAGTTATGATTTTGCCTACCGTAACGGGGAAACTGAAAGCATTGGCTTACTCACAGGCAAGAAAATGCAACAGTTTGTCACACTCGGTAATTCAAACGAAAAATATGAGAGAAAAGGTTTTTTATCTGCTTTCGAACATACTCTAGGGAAAGGGTTATTTGAGTTCTGTGGTATTAAGGAGGTAAAAATGCACTATTTTGGCAATGTAGGGCTAAAAGAGACCGATTATGCAGCCATCTTGCAACAAGTATCGGTTTCTTGTCGAGAAATGTTAGAATAAATTTGCAAAAAATTGAGTAAAAATAACCGCTTGTCGCCAAATTTTAAGCGACAAGCGGTCTTATTTTCACACTTTTTTGCAAAAGCCTAGTCAATCGGTGGAACGTAAGTGCCGTTTACAATCGAATCTTTAATACGATCTGCTTCTGCCAATACTTGTCCTAATAATGCTTTCACATTTTCAAGGGTGGCGATTGGGCTTAAAGTCGTCATCTTCAGCGATTGATTACTGCCTACTTTTGTTACCCCAATATTCGCCTCACCGCGGGCAAAAAGTTCATCCGCCACATTTTGGTTAAGTGTATCTACAAACTCTGCCGGATACCCCTCTGGCACAACACGGAATAACACCGAGGCAAATTGTGCAGGCACAAGCATTTCCAAGTCTTTCGTCTCAGTAATATAAGCCTCAACTTCTTTTGATAAGTAAACACCGTGGTCAATCATTGAAGCGTATAAATCTTCACCTAAGGCTTCCACTGTAAACCACAATTTTAACGCATCAAAACGGCGGGTAGTCTGTAACGATTTCGCCACTAAGTTTGGCACACCATGTTCTTCATCATATTCTGAGTTTAAGTAGTCTGCCTTGTAATCAATGAAACGGTAATTCGCTTCATCTTTTAACAAGAAAGCACCACAAGAAATAGACTGGAAGAAATGTTTATGGAAATCCAGTGTAATTGAATCGGTTAACTCAATACCATCTAAGAAATGACGGAAATCTTTCGATAACAATAACGCACCACCCCAGGCTGCATCCACATGAACCCAAGCTTTGTATTCATCCGCTAACTTACGAATCGCTTTCAGATCGTCAATCGCTCCGGCATCGGTTGTTCCTGCTGTTGCCACAATACAAGCCACAATTTTGCCTTCGGCTTTTAACGCAGCAAGGGTTTTGGCAAGTGCATCAACATCCATTTGAGCATTTGCATTTGAAGGGACAGTTACCACAGATTGGAAGCCCATTCCCATCATTGCCATATTTTTTTGCACTGAAAAGTGAGCATTTTCCGAACAAACTACTTTTACATTTTTCATGGCATCGGCAGGAATACCATCAACCTGTACCGACCACTCTGAACCATCATCTTTTTTCCAATGATTTGCAATTGCCCAATCACGTGCTAATAACACACCCATTAAGTTCGATTGCGTGCCGCCAGAGGTAAATACACCTGATGTGCCTTTACCATAGCCGACTTTTTGGCGTAACCAATCAATTAAATGCTCTTCCATAATCGAACCAGCCGGGCTTTGATCCCAAGAGTCCATTGATTGGTTAGTCGCATTAATCAGCACTTCCGCAATTTGGCTGGTGACCATTGTCGGACAATGTAAATGAGCTAATGAGTGCGGATGGTGTACTTTTAAACTTGGATTTAAGAAAATATCGACCAAATGCTCTAGCGATTTTTGCACTCCAACGCCTTCTTTAGTCGGCTTGAAGCCATCAATTAAAGCCCGCATTTGCTTAATTGAACCACCGGTGTACATTTTTTCGTTTTTAAGCCAATTTGAAACTGCTTTCACCGCATTATTCATTGCTGTTTCATAATCCGCAATAGATTGTGGATCACTACAAAACAGGGATTGTCTGTGTTTGGAAATATCGGTCATTTTGTTCTCTCATCTATTCTATACACAAGACAAGCGGCCAAAATTTGCAAATTTTTTGCAAAATCTAATCGCTTGTATGATTAACCACGCACTGCTTTTACTGCTTCAGCAACAGATTTTTTGAAGCGCTTGATAAACTCTTCACATTCTGCTTGGGTGATATTTACTGCACAAAGAATACGTACCACGTTACCACCACGGCCACCACGCTCTAATAACAGTCTGTTTTTAAAACAGTATTTTTGAATCGCGACAGCTAAATCACAATCGCGTGGGTATGCACCGGTTGCATCCTGAGGCTTATGCTCATCAACAATATCAATACCCATCATTAAGCCTTTACCACGCACGTTACCGATACAAGGGAACTCTTGGCTTAATTCGCCTAATGCTTTAGTTAAGTACTCGCCTCGCTCTTTTGCATTTTGAGCCAAGTTTTCTTCACGCATAATTTTTAATGATACATAACCTGTCGCCATTGCTAATTGGTTACCACGGAATGTGCCTGTGTGACCTGCCGGCTGCCACGCATCAAATTCTTTTTTGATTGCTAATACCGCTAATGGCAAACTACCGCCAATCGCTTTAGACATCACGACGATATCCGGCTCAATGCCTGCATGCTCAAAAGCAAACATTTTGCCTGAACGACAGAAACCGGCTTGCACTTCATCCACAATCATTAAAATACCGTGTTTTTGTGTTACTTCACGCACTTTTTGTAAGAAGCTGATTGGAGCCGGTACCACACCGCCTTCACCTTGAATTGCTTCAAGAATAACAGCTGCCGGTTTTACGACACCACTTTCAACATCTTCGATAAAGTTTTCAAAATAATGCTCAACTGCTTTTGCACCGGCCTCACCACCAATGCCAAACGGGCAGCGGTATTCATGTGGATAAGGCATAAATTGCACACCCGGCATCAAACCTTGTACCGCATTTTTTGCACTTAAGTTACCGGTTAAAGATAAAGCACCGTGAGTCATACCATGGAAACCACCGGAAAACGCGATCACATTGCCACGACCTGTATAAGTTTTTGCTAATTTGATTGCTGCTTCATTAGCATCTGCACCAGATGGACCGGTAAATTGTAAGATGTATTTATCTTTAGGGAAGAAAGATAATAGTTCTTCAGTAAATGCATCTTTTAATGGAGTAGTAATATCTAAAGAGTGTAATGGCAAACCACTATCTAACACATCTTTGATAGCTTGCATTAACTGAGGATGGTTATGACCTAATGCTAGGGTTCCTGCACCTGCTAAAAAATCAAGATATTCATTGCCTTCAACATCCGTTACCCAAACACCTTGTGCTTTTTGATATGCAAACGGTAATTTACGAGGATAACTACGTACGTTGGATTCCATTGCATCTTGGCGATCTAAAAAGTATTGGTTTGAAGCAAGAACTGCTTGAACAGGAGTTTTAATTGTCATGTCAAAATAAACCTTCTGAAAGAGGTGAAAAAAATAAGTCGGGTGCCTTGCGGGAAGCCTAAGCTTTCTTATCCTAAAAGATAAGATGCCATGGGGCATTTGACTCGCTACTTATTAAAAAAAGCGTTTCAGCTTTTTTGTTTTTACCCTATATCTCCCTAAGAAATGAAATTGGGATAGGTTGGAAACAGACTTAAATGTAGGGCTACGTTTAAGAGGCGTAATGATACTTTTTTTGTTATAAAAAAGAAAGTTTTTTTGCCTAAAATGTCCGCAAAAATCAAGAAAATCAGAGTGAAGTTAATAAAAAACCCGACATAAAGTCGGGCTTCTCATATTTAAAACAAAATTATTTGATTTTTGCTTCTTTGTAGATAACGTGTTTACGCACAACTGGATCAAATTTTTTGATTTCCATTTTTTCCGGCATATTACGTTTGTTTTTATCTGTTGTGTAGAAATGACCTGTTTCTGCAGTAGAAACTAAACGGATTTTCTCACGAGCACCTTTAGCTGCCATGTTTTAGCTCCTTAGATTTTTTCGCCACGAGCACGGATTTCAGCTAATACTGCATCAATGCCTTTTTTATCAATAATACGCATACCTTTCGCAGTTAAACGTAAGGTTACGAAACGGTTTTCACTCTCAACCCAGAAACGGTGAGTGTGTAAGTTAGGTAAAAAACGACGACGAGTCGCGTTTAATGCGTGTGAGCGGTTGTTACCAACTGCTGGACGCTTGCCTGTTACTTGGCAAACTCTTGACATTTTAATTCTCCAATATGACTTAAGCTTAAGCTTGATGGTTTGGGTTTATCAGGGTTTTCACCTTCTGACTACCTCGTCAGGTAACACCCATCCCACGATTATGTTTTAAAGACTGCCGATTATACTGACTTTGTTCGACTCATTCAAGTCATTATTTGCTAATTATTTATCTCTTTTAGTTCCAGTTTTTCTTCTGCAAATGAAAAATAATCACCTTTGCCTACAATAATATGATCAACAAAGCGAATATCGACCAGTTCACATGCCATTTCAATCTTCTTCGTTAAACTTCTATCAGATTCGCTAGGTAAGCAGGAGCCGGAAGGGTGATTATGCGCAACAATAATCGCAGCTGCATTATATTTTAATGCCCGCTTAATAATTTCCCGGGGATGAACTGCAGTTTGATTAATGGTACCAAAAAACATTTTTTCTTTATAAATCAAGCGATTCTGATTATCTAAAAACAATACCATAAAAACCTCTCTTTCCTCTTCTTCCAGCTCGGTTTGAAAATACATAATCGCCATATAAGGAGCTTGAATCATCTCACTAAATTCCATTTGTTGTGCCAAATAGCGTTTCGTCATCTCTTTTGAGGCCTGCAATTGAATATATTTCGTTTTTCCTAATCCATAAATTTTGCAAAACTCATTGATATCTGCATTAAGCAATTGACGTAATGACCCAAATACCATTAATACGCTTTCCGCTAATGTCATTACTGGCACTTCTTTAGTTCCGGTACGCAAAAAAATAGCCAGCAACTCGGCATCTGTTAATGAAGCTGCTCCATGTGTCAGTAATTTTTCTCTTGGCATCATTATAGGTTCATCTGAAATAGCATCAAAGTCGTTCATTTTTTCCTCCATTACACAAAATTAGAATAAGAGAGCCAGCCCTTTTATGCAAAGGCATGAATTCGATTTTTCGAGCCAGATCACAAAAATAGTGTGCTTGTGAGCAACTACTTATTCGGATAAAATACGTCGAAAAAATCCAGTCCAAAAAGGAAATTAGGATGTTACAAAATAAAAAAATCTTAGTTGGTATCACTGGCGGAATCGCTGCCTACAAAACCATTGAACTCATTCGCCTACTCAAAAAAGCGGATGCGGAAGTGCGTGTGGTGCTGACCCCCGCAGCTGAAGCCTTCGTCACACCACTCACGCTGCAAGCGATTTCCGGCAATGCTGTGTCGAACTCATTACTCGACCCGCAAGCGGAGCTGGCAATGGGGCATATTGAGCTGGCGAAATGGGCGGATTTGGTGGTGGTTGCCCCTGCCTCAGCGGACTTTATTGCACGGCTTAGAATGGGAATGGGTAATGATTTACTTTCTACCCTCTGCCTTGCGACCCCAGCCCCGATTTTGCTCGCCCCGGCAATGAACCAGCAGATGTACAAGCGGTCGGCGGTGCAGGAAAATCTGCAAAAAGTGCGTGAACAAGGCGTGCTGACAGTCGGCCCGAACAGTGGTTTCCAAGCCTGTGGCGATGTGGGTGAAGGACGGATGTCTGAGCCTGCCGAGATTTTTGCAGAAATTCAGCAAATTCTGACCGCTTGCAATGACCTCGCCAATTTGAGTGTGGTGATTACCGCTGGCGGCACACGAGAAGCCATCGACCCTGTGCGTTATATCAGCAACCACAGCTCGGGCAAAATGGGCTATGCGATTGCCGAGAGCTTTGCCAAACGGGGGGCGAAAGTCGTGCTGATTTCGGGCGTGACCAATCTACCAACGCCGCCGAATGTTGAGCGTGTTAATGTGGTTTCCGCCCAAGAGATGTTTGAACAAGCGGTCAAATTCGCTCCGAAATCTGCAATTTTTATCGGCTGTGCGGCGGTAGCGGATTATCGGGTTGCGAACGTTTCCGAGCAAAAAATCAAGAAAACAGACGACAGCGATGAACTAACGCTAAAACTGGTGAAAAACCCCGATATTATTGCTAACATCGCCCATCTTACCGAAAATCGCCCGTTTGTGGTCGGCTTTGCGGCGGAAACGCAAAATGTGGCGGAATATGCTAAATCGAAACTCGAGCGTAAAAATCTCGATATGATTTGTGCCAACGATGTCTCAGGCGGACAAGTGTTCGGGCAGGATCAGAATGCACTCCATCTTTTTTGGAAAAACAAAGAAGGGGAAAACGGCGAGAAAAAATTACCGCTTGCGGATAAAACAAGGCTTGCGGAGAGCTTAGTGCAAGAAATTGTTGAGTGTTTCAACATCAAAAAAGGAACTACTACCTAGCACGAACCGTACTAGGTTAAAACCCCAGCCCCTTTTTGGGCTGTGCAGATCAGCAAAGCTACTCAGATAAATAACTCTGTACGACTCATACAAGGTTACAAGCGGTCAGAATTAGGAAAAATTTTACAAAAGGACAGACAATGAAACAGATCGATTTAAAAATTTTAGACAGCCGTATCGGCAACGAATTTCCGCTGCCGGCTTATGCGACAGAAGGTTCTGCAGGTTTGGATTTGCGGGCGCTAATCAATGAACCACTGACAGTTAAAGCTGGAGAAACAGTACTGATCCCAACGGGAATTTCGATTTATATTGCCGATCCAAATTTAGCTGCTGTGATCTTACCAAGATCAGGTTTAGGTCATAAAAACGGGATTGTGTTAGGCAACTTAGTAGGTTTGATAGATAGTGATTATCAAGGTCCGCTTATGGTTTCACTTTGGAACCGCAGTCAAACAGATTTCACTGTGAATGTGGGGGACCGTATCGCTCAATTAGTCTTTGTGCCAGTGGTACAAGCCAGTTTCAACATTGTAGAAAGTTTTGAGCAAACCGAGCGTGGCGAAGGCGGTTTCGGGCATTCTGGTAAACAGTAATCGGGAATACAAATGACAGAACCTAAAATTAAAATGCCGAAAAAATCCGTAGTTGAACGCCAACAACAAGTTTTAGAGGTGTTAATCGGATTATTAAATTCTGAAGAAGGCATGCAGCGTGTTACCACCGAGCGTTTAGCTGCTGCGGTTGGGGTGTCGGAAGGAGCGTTATACCGCTACTTCCCAAGTAAAACCAAGATGTTTGAAGCCTTGATTGAAAAAATTGAGCAAACCTTGACTCACTATATCCATACAAATAAACGTCAAGCCAGTAGTGCGAATTCCGTACGAGCCATTCTTTATGCGATCTTAGAATTTGCCCGTAAAAACCCGGGGGTAACTCGGATTCTGACTGGGCATGCATTAATGTTTGAAGACGATTTATTAAAAGCGAGAGTTGCCAAATTTTTCGATAATTTAGAGTTACAATTCGCCAATATTTTGCAACTGAGCAAACTACGTGAGCGTAAAAGCTTTGAAGATGAACGAGCGCTGGCAGGTTATTTAGTGAATTTCTGCGAAGGACAATTTTTACGTCTGGTCCGCTCTAATTTTAGCTATAACCAACATCAACATTTTGAAAAACAGTGGGCATTTATTAAACCTTTATTTGATTAATTATGATAATTCCTTGGCAAGAACTGGAAGAATCTACTTTAAATAATATTTTAGATTCTTTTATTTTACGAGAAGGCACAGATTATGGCGAAAAAGAACTCTCTTTAGCAGAAAAAAGAGAGAATTTGTTAGCACAATTAAAGGCTGATAAAGTCGTGATTGTCTGGTCTGAATTACACGAAAGCCTTGATATTAAAGAGAAAAAATCTTTTTTGGGTTAACGCTTTATTTCGTGCTAAAATTTCAAAAATTTAACTGGCTATAAATGATTTATAGGGAATATTATGCAAGATATGACGCTCTCAACTGCACCACTTGAAAATGTAACACCACCTCCCTCGATTCACGATCCGGCAGTTGAGTGGTTTTTAACGCATTGCCATATCCATCGCTATCCGGCGAAATACACACTTATTCATGCCGGTGAAGATGCTCAATCTCTGTTTTATATTGTAAACGGCTCTGTTGCGGTTTATATCAAAGATGATGAAACTAAAGAGATGTTACTTACTAATTTAGGAACAGGTGAATTTGTTGGTGAGTTAAGCTTATTTGAAGAGAAAGTGCAACAGCGTACTGCCTTTGTCCGCACCAAAGGCCCATGTGAGATTGCTGAAATTTCTTATAAAAAATTCAAACAGTTAGTCCATTTAAATCCTGACATTTTAATGTATTTATCGGCACAAATGGCACGCCGTTTACGTCAGACATCACGCCAAGTCGGTAATTTGGCTTTCTTAGATGTTGCCGGTCGCATTGCTCAGACATTGCTCAATCTAGCTAAAATGCCCGATGCCATGACCCATCCACAAGGTATGCAGATCAAAATTACCCGTCAAGAAATCGGGCAGATGGTTGGCTGCTCCCGTGAAACCGTAGGCAGGATTCTGAAAATGTTAGAAGATGAAGGGCTGATTTCTGCCCACGGCAAAACGATTGTCGTGTTTGGCGCCAGATAAATTTATTCTCTATTTCTTGCAAGCGGTCATATTTTTTCGGAGTTTTGCAAAACTCACTAAAAATATGACCGCTTGTTTATGGTAAACTTCTCCAATCTATCTACCAAAGTCGAATTTAAATTATGAACTACAGTTTAACCCCTTTTCATACTTTCCACTTACCCTCAAAAGCTACTCAGATCATTGAATTTAGCAGTGCAGAACAGCTATTAAGCGAATGGCAAAAAGCAGATGCGGCAAAGCAGCCTATTTTAATTCTTGGGCAAGGCTCCAATGTCTTATTTTTAGAAGATTTTGACGGCGTGGTACTCGTCAACAAACTTAAAGGTATTACATATCGGGAAGATGAGCATTTTCACTACCTACACGTTCAAGGTGGCGAAAACTGGCATGAGCTGGTTAAATGGACATTAAACCAAAACATCGCAGGACTTGAGAACTTAGCCTTAATTCCCGGTGTTGCAGGCTCTGCCCCTATTCAGAACATCGGCGCTTATGGCATGGAGTTTGAGCGGGCATGCGACTTTGTAGAGGTATTGAATTTGCGTTCCGGCGAGCGTTTTACGCTAAATAAAGCCGAATGCGAATTTGGCTATCGTGAAAGTGTATTTAAGCATCAATATCGTGATGAATTTGCGATTATTTCAGTTGGCTTAAAGCTGGCAAAAGCATGGCAGCCGATTTTAAGTTATGGCTCTTTAGCCCAATTTGATCCGAAAACCGTTACACCAAAGCAGATTTTTGATGAAGTCTGTGCAGTACGCTCCTCCAAATTACCAAATCCCGATGAATTTGGTAATGCCGGCAGCTTCTTTAAAAACCCGGTAATTTCACAAGTTCAATTTGCAAAAGTACAAGCTAAATTCCCAACTATCCCACATTATCCACAAGCAGATGGCAGCGTAAAATTAGCAGCAGGCTGGCTTATTGATCAAACTGAATTAAAAGGTTTCCAAATTGGGGGCGCTGCCGTGCATACCCAACAAGCATTAGTGTTGATAAACAAAAACGATGCAACTGGA
The DNA here is from genome assembly GCF_011455695.1 of Mannheimia granulomatis. Classification (NCBI taxonomy): domain Bacteria; kingdom Pseudomonadati; phylum Pseudomonadota; class Gammaproteobacteria; order Pasteurellales; family Pasteurellaceae; genus Mannheimia; species Mannheimia granulomatis. Next base: position 1,688,744 of record NZ_CP015030.1, read on the forward strand.
TCAGATGTAGCAGAGCTGGCTAAAACGGTCCGTCGTAAAGTTCGAGAAAAATTCGGTGTTGATATTCAACCTGAAGTTCGTTTTATAGGCAGAAAAGGTGAAGTCGACAGCGATCAGATCACACGCTAACAAGGAGTAGAGATGAAACTGAACCAAGCTCAAATTCAATCCGCATTGATTTGTGGGCAAGCGATTGTGTTTGATGAAATTGATTCGACAAATGAATACCTACTAAAACACCATCAAGTGTTAGAAAACGGCTCAATTTGTTTAGCCGAAAAGCAGAGTGCCGGTCGTGGCAGACGCGGTAGAAGTTGGTATTCACCTGAAAGTGAAAATCTCTATTTTTCAATTTTATGGCACTACCCAACGGAAGATACCGCTAATCTGCCGCCACTTAGCTTAGTCGTGGCGTTAATTATTGCCGAGAGCTTACAGGCTCAGGAGGTAGAAGATATCCAAATTAAATGGCCGAATGATATTTACTATAAAGGCAAAAAAATGGGCGGTATTTTGTTGGAAACGAAAGCAAACCGCTTAGGCTTGGATTTAGTCATCGGCATTGGCTTGAATTTGGGTATGACGCAAGTGGATAAAAACGTTGTCACCCAAGCATGGGCAGATTTATCGCAATATCATTTCGAGCGAAATCAGCTTGTATGCCATTTAGCCCATGAATTACAAAAAAATCTGAAAATTTACCCGCTTGTCGGCTTTTCTCACTACGTAGAACGCTGGCAAGCATTTGATATCTTCCACAACAAAGCGGTAAAACTCATTACTGAGGCGGATGAAATACACGGCATCTCACTCGGTATTAATGAGCAAGGTGAATTGATGTTAAAGCAAGGTGATATCGTTCAGAATTTCGGTATTGGAGAAATTTCGTTAAGAGCGGAATAATCAAATGCGCTCCCCTAAAGCTCCCGCAACACATTTTACATCTTTTAGGTTATATCAAAGTAATTTTTTGTTCTTTACTCTTGCCACCAGAAGCAGTAATCTTGCATAAATGCCGCTCAAATTAATCGGAGAAAATATGAAATTGTTAACTTTAACTAAAATCAGCGCAGCAGTAATGGCTACATTAGCATTGGCTGCTTGTGATGATAAAAGCAGCGAAAATAAATCTGCTAATGCAACTAAACCGCAATCAGAAAAAACCTTTGTAAACTGTGTAAGCCGCTCTCCAACAGGCTTTAGCCCAGTTTTAGTGATGGACGGCTTATCTTATAATGCCAGCTCGCAACAAATTTATAACCGCTTAGTGGAATTTGTTCCCGGCACCACTGAAATTGAGCCAGCCTTAGCAGAAAGCTGGGAAATCAGTGAAGATGGTTTAACTTACACTTTCAAATTACGTCAAGGAGTGAAATTCCATACCAATAAAGACTTTACACCAAGCCGTGAATTAAATGCAGATGATGTCGTGTTCTCATTTAACCGCCAGTTAGATAAGAACCATCCGTATCATGCTGTTTCAAAAGGGACTTATCCGTATTTCAATGCGATGAAATTCCCGGCTTTATTGAAATCAGTCGAAAAAGTCGATGACAATACAGTTCGTTTTACGCTAACTAAGCGTGATGCTTCGTTCTTGTCTAGCTTAGGTATGGATTTCACTTCTATTTACTCGGCAGAATATGCGGATAAGATGATGAAAGCCGGTACACCAGAAGCAGTCGATACGGCTCCAATCGGTACAGGTCCATTTGTATTCAACGGTTACGTGCTAGATCAAGCCAGCCGTTATGTAGCAAACAAGGATTACTGGAAAGGTAAGCCGGATATTGACCGTTTGATTTTCGAGATCGTACCGGATGCCACTACCCGTTATGCAAAATTACAATCCGGTCAATGTGATTTAATGGATTTCCCAAATGCGACCGACATTGAAAAAATGAAAAACGATCCGAAAGTGAATTTATTATCACAGCCTGGCTTAAACATTGCTTATGTAGCGTTCAATATCGAAAAAGCACCGTTTGATAACGTGAAAGTTCGCCAAGCATTAAATTTAGCGGTAGATAAAAAAACAATTATTGATGTAGTCTATCAAGGTAATGGCTTTGCTGCGAAAAACCCTCTTCCGCCAACCATTTGGGGCTATAACGATACTTTACCTGAATCTGAGTTTAATATCGAAAAAGCAAAACAATTATTGGCAGAAGCAGGCTATCCGAACGGTTTTGAAACTGAATTATGGGTGCAGCCGGTAGTACGTGCCTCTAACCCAAACCCTCGCCGTATGTCGGAAATCATCCAAGCAGACTGGGAAAAAATTGGTGTGAAGGCAAAATTAGTCACTTACGAATGGGGTGATTACGTTAAACGTACCAAAGCCGGGGAATTAACGGCGGGAACTTATGGCTGGTCTGGCGATAATGGTGATCCAGATAACTTCTTATCACCACTCTTCGGTACAGCAAACATTGGTAACAGTAACTATGCTCGTTTCACTAATTCTGACTTAGATGCGTTGTTAGAAAAAGCATTAGCTTCATCAGACAAAGCAGAACGGACCAAGCTCTACGAGCAAGCTCAAGTACTTTTAAGAGAACAAGCACCGTGGATTAACGTGGCTCACTCAATTAACTTTGCCCCAACCAGCAAACGTGTTCAAGGTTATAAACAAAGTCCGTTTGGATACACTTACTTATATCCGGTGAAGTTAGTAGATTAATTAGCACAATAGAAAATTCATCAAGATAATTAAACTGCAATCATAAGTTGGAATCAGATCCAAAATGTGATTGCAGTTTATTTTTTTGTGATCCCTCTCACAATTCTAAATATTATTGATTGCCCAATTTTATAACTGGATTAAGGTATGACAATACAGCATTTCAACCCAGAGGCTATTATGTCATTACCAAATTATTATCAAGATCCAAACCTTCTACACCTTAACACCACGCCTCATCACGCTTATTTTATTCCTTTTGCTAAAGAGCAAACTCCAAGTCAGCTTACACGAGAAGAATCCGATTATTTCACCTCACTCAACGGCGAATGGGATTTTAACTTTTATGCGAGCCATCACGATTTACCTGAGGATTTTTTAACAACTGATTTCGCCTATAAAATCCCTGTACCGTCTAACTGGCAAACGCAAGGCTTTGATGCTCATCAATATACCAACATCAACTACCCGATTCCGTTTGATCCGCCCTATGTGCCGCAGCAAAATCCGTGCGGGGTTTATTTGCGTGAAATCGACTTCCAACCAAAACCAAACAAACGCTATTTGCTCAATTTTGAGGGGGTGGATTCCTGCTTGTTTGTCTATTTGAACGAACAATTTATCGGCTACGGGCAAATCAGCCACAGCACTAACGAATTTGATATTACTGAACAACTACAGCACGGTAGTAATCGCCTAGCAGTTGTAGTATTGAAATGGTGTGACGGCAGCTATTTGGAAGATCAGGATAAATTCAGAATGTCTGGTATTTTCCGTGATGTGTACATTTTAGAAAGAGAACAAAATTACCTGCAAGATTTCTTTATTCAATATCAGCTCAATGACGATTTAACGCAAGCCAATTTCATCGTTGAAACCAACTTTTCAAGCGAGCCTGAACCGATTCATTTCCAACTATTTGATCCACAAAACAACTTATTAGTGGAACAAACAAGCGGTCGTTTTTGCCAACAAATTTACAATTTACAGCTATGGAATGCGGAAAGTCCGACACTTTACACCTTGCACCTTAGCTACCAAAACGAAATCATTGAACAGAAAATCGGTTTTAGAAAAATCGAAGTACAAAACGGCGTACTGTTGTTTAACCAAAAGCCGATTAAATTCAAAGGGGTAAATCGCCACGACTCCGATCCGAAAACCGGTTATGCAATTAGCCGAGAGCAGGCGATGGTGGATTTAACATTGATGAAAGCTCACAACATCAACGCTATTCGCACTGCTCATTACCCAAATTCGCCATGGTTTACCGAACTGTGCGACCAGCTTGGCTTTTATGTAATTGCCGAAAGCGATATTGAATCTCACGGCTCAAGTGCCGTCTATATCGAAAGCCCGGAAAACAGCATTTTCTTAAATGTGCCGAACCCGAATAAACAGGAAGAGATCCGACAACAAGCGGTCGATAATTTCTGTTATTTTGCAAGAGATCCTCTTTTTAAAAAGGCAATTTTAGATCGTACCGAGGCGAATATTGAACGCGATAAAAACCGCACATCCGTCGTAATCTGGTCGCTTGGCAACGAATCCGGCTTTGGAGAAAATTTTGAGCAAGCGGCATTATGGATAAAACAGCGAGACCCAAGCCGTTTAACCCATTACGAAGGTTCAATTTACCAACATTCGGATTACCAAAACGACCTGTCCAATTTGGATTTATACAGCGAAATGTACCCAAGCACCGAGCGGTTAGATGAATATTTTGCTGATCCCAAAAACCAAAAGCCGTTTATCCTGTGCGAATACTCCCACGCTATGGGCAATTCTTGCGGCGATCTGGAGGATTACCTCCACACCTTCCAACACTACGCAGGCTCTTGCGGCGGTTTTGTATGGGAATGGTGCGACCACGCACCTTATCTGCCGAATTCAGATAAATTCGGCTACGGTGGCGATTTTGGTGAAACCCCGCATGATGGCAATTTTTGTCTGGATGGCTTAGTTTCCCCAAACCGTATTCCGTACAGCAATTTACTTGAGCTGAAAAACGTCAACCGCCCTGCCCGAGCCTGCTTAAAAGAGGGCAAAATTTGGCTGAAAAACTATTTGGATTTCACCAATCTTGCCGATTATCTGACTGTGCATTATCAATTCAGCGAAAATGGGGTGCCAACTGCTGAAGGAAATTTATTGGTAAATTGTGAGCCAAATCAGACCGCTTGTTTGGATTTGGAGCTGCCGCAGCCTAACGGCACATTACAACTTTTAACCTTAGATTATCGCTTAAATATCGATTCCGCATTGTTAGCGAAAGGTCATCATTTAGGCTTTGACCAAATTACGCTTGCCGAAAACAGGGTAAAGCCACCATTGCAAATACGTGAACAAGCGGTCATTTCTGTGGAAAATTTTGCAAATCATTGGCTGATTAAAAACGGACAATTTAGCTATACCTTCGATAAACTCAAAGGTATTTTTAGCCATATCGAAAAAGAGGGTAAAGCGATTATTGAACAGCCTCTTGATTTTAACATTTGGCGGGCTCCAACCGATAACGACCGCTTAATCCGCGAATTTTGGCAGAAAGCCGGCTATGATAAATGTTACACCCGAGCCTATCAAACCTCTCTTAACCAAGATGAAAATGGTGTAACAATCAATGCTGAATGCGGTATTGTCGCGACTTCCCAAAGCCGAATTTTAACCCTTGATGTGATATACCATATTCAACCAAATGGTGAGATAGAGATCAAAGTACAAGCCAAACGCCCAATGCACTTGCCATTTTTACCTCGCTTTGGCTTACGCTTTTTCTTACACAAAGCAAATGACAGACTGGAATATTTTGGCTATGGCGAGCAAGAAAGCTATGTGGATAAACACAATCTGGCAACACTCGGTATTTACCAAACTACCGCTAAACAAAACCACGTGGATTATTTAAAACCACAGGAAAACAGTAGCCATTTTGGCACTCATTATCTGCAATTACCGAATTTAACTATTACTGCAGAACAGCCATTTAGCTTTAATTTCTCACCTTACACACAGGAAGAGTTAACCACCAAAACCCATAGCTATGATTTGGAAGAAAGCTGCTCAACCGTTTTATGTGTGGATTACAAAATGAGCGGTATCGGCTCCAACTCTTGTGGCCCAGGCCTAAAAATGCCTTACCGTTTAAATGAAACTCAATTTAAGTGGCAGCTCACTCTGAACATTTAACGTATCTTCCCTCTTCATCTGACATAAAGAGGGAATTTTACTTTTATTGCAATGCTTTTAATGCCTGCTTATATTCCTCTGATTGCTCTAACAAAATACGGGCAGCTTTGCGTAACTTATCTACATCCGTTTCCGGTAAGTAAAAAGAAGTCCCGATATTCAGTACATCTTGTTTTAATTCGCCATCTGGTAAAGCTTTTAATCCTAAATTGACAAAGTGCATTTCTATCTTATTTGCCTGTTTATCGGCATATTCATTCCATTGATCAGTAAATTGACGGTAACGGTGAAGCGTAATCTGAGTGGTTTTATCAATTGGCACGTTAATAATAGTATTAACTACATCAGTCAAGCCTGGAATATTAGCTGATTTATCCATATCACTCACTACTTCATTTTGTGCATTGACATTTATCACCACTACATTTTTCACCCCTAATTGAACGGCTCTTTTATATACCTCATCAACCCCAATCACATCAGAAATATCCAATACACTCGCCAAGCCCAGATTATCGGTTAACCCACCATCCACTAAATGAATAAACGGGCGCTCTTTGCTATCTTGATAAAGACTCAAAATATGCTTGGTTTCTTCAATATTTTTTACTACCAACCCATCTACCATCTCTTCACGCACGGCAAATTCTTTCGGCATGGTAAAATTACAATTGCCGCCATTATTATTTAGCGTTAGCGGGGAAAAAATCAGTGGGACGGAACTGGATGCCGCTACCGCCCGTGCAATCTCCAAATCATTTAAGTTAAGACATAAGCCGTCGAAGGTTTCTTGAGTGAAGATGAATTTCTGACCGATATTCATATCCGTCGCACTGATAATAGCAAAAGGTCCTTTGCGGTTTTTAACCAATTCGCCAAATGTTTTCCCTCGATAGAGGGTAAAATTCAGTCGTTCCTGCAATAAATCGCCCCGTCCGAATTGTGGCGAACTTAACCGAGGCAAATTGGAGAGTGAAAAAGCTTCTGTAATAATATCTTTCTGAAAATTCTGCTTTAAAAAACGGTTGGCAAATTTCGGAATCACATCTTTACCTTCCAAGGCAAAATAAGCTGCCAACACCGAACCGCCGGACACTCCATACACAATATCAATATTCTCCAGCAACGTGTCGCCTTTGCTACTCGTTTTTACCTTAACGTTTTTCAGTTGTTCCAACACCCCATAACCCAGGGAAGCTGCCCGCGTACCACCGCCAGAAAACATCATAATGACCAGATTGCCATCTTTCGCACTTTCAGAAATCACATTTTTTTGTCGGTATCCCTTATCAAGGTTCACCTGATTAATCGTACCAATCGGTTTATAAATTACCAAGCTACAGGCAGACAATATAGTCGCTGCCATCAATACCGTTGTTTGTTTTAATTTTTGTGTAAACTTCACTCTGGTTCTCCCATTAATTCCATCAAATTATAATGGTTTTAGCTTAATATAAAAACCGCCTGTATTTGCAAAATAAGAGAAAATTCCGACCGCTTGTGATTTTTTACCGTTAGCACAGAGTAACTTTCAATATCGTTGCTTTATACCCAGAATAGAAAGGTTTGAAAACAATAACTTACTTGTCTATTTATTACACAAACAAATTAAATATTTTAGAAAAATTTTATTTTTACAAAGCAAAAATTGACTTTTTAACCCAGAATAAAATTAGACTAATTTTAGTATAAAAAACCAAAATAAATAAAAATTAAAGAATTTAATAAAAAATAATAGACAAAAACATTAATTCCAATAGCTTGTTTCATTTTTTTATAAATGATATTTTGCAATCCTTTCTTATTAAAACGGTATTTTATAGATGACAAACACAACACATACACTTCGCAACGATCCGAAAAAAGTGGCAATCGCCTCAATGATCGGCACGGCGATTGAATTTTTCGACTACTATATTTATGCGGCGGCTGCCGTATTGGTGTTTAACACCCAATTCTTTAAAAGTGGCGATCCGGTTTCAGACGAGCTGCTTTCCCTTTCTACCTTGGCGTTAGCCTTCTTCGCCCGTCCAATCGGTTCAGCATTGTTCGGTCACTTTGGTGACAAAATCGGGCGTAAGAAAACCCTTGTGGCCTCTCTATTATTGATGGGCGGCTCGACTGTGACTATCGGCTTGCTGCCAACCTATGCGGACATCGGTATTTGGGCAACGGTGCTGCTCTGCTTATGCCGTGTCGGACAAGGCTTAGGTCTCGGCGGCGAATGGGGCGGTGCAGCGTTAGTAGCTACCGAAAACGCACCGGAAGGCAAACGTGCGTGGTACGGTACTTTCCCACAACTCGGTGCGCCAATTGGCTTGTTCTTGGCAAACGGTGCGTTCTTCTTAGTGAGCTACACCTTCGGTAAAGAAGCATTGGTGGAGTGGGCGTGGCGTATTCCGTTTATCTCATCTATCGTGTTAGTCGCGGTCGGCTTATGGGTGCGTTTAACCCTGCACGAAAGCCACGTTTTCCGTGAAGCGGAAGAGAAAGGCAAAACCCAAAAAGCACCGGTGAGTGCTGTGTTCAAACACCACTTAAAACCGCTGATTTTAGGCACATTCATTATGACAGCAACCTATGTGTTGTTCTACATTATGACGGCGTTCGCCCAAGTGTACTCACGCACACCAGCAAAACTTTCAGAAGCAGGCCACGCAATGGGTTTAGGCATTGAACCAAACGTATTTACAGGCTTACTGTTATTAAGTGCGATTGTATTCGGTATTTTCACCAGCATTTCAGGTATTTATGCTGACAAAATGGGGCGCCGTAAATTCTTACTACTCGTTACCGCAGCGATTGGCGTGTTCGGCTTATGTATGCCGTTCTTCCTCGACAACGGTACACCGTGGAGCGTCTTCGGTTTCTTAGTGGTCGGTATGATTTTAATGGGCTTCACTTTCGGCCCAATGGCAGCATTACTTCCTGAATTATTCCCAACCGAAGTGCGTTATTCAGGTGCGTCATTAGCGTATAACTTCGCCTCTATCGTGGGTGCGACTGTGGCAGCGACCTTTGCGATCAAAATCAATGCGGCGTATGGGATTATCGGGGTTGGGATTTATTTGGCAATCAATGCAGTTATTACCATCATCGCACTTTGGGCATCGAAAGAAACCAAGAACATTGATTTAACGGCAATGTAATTTGCAAAAAATGCGGGAAAATAGACCGCTTGTAAGCTCTTTTTATGCAAAAGGCGACCTTATAGTCGCCTTTTTCGTCTTTATACATCTATTTTGATAGATAAAATTTACGAGCTATAAAGTAAAATAGTCGCAACACATTAATTGAGGTAAAAATGTATTATCAAAACAATTTCTTACGAGGAACAAAAGATGCGGTTCCTGTTATGCTTGGCTATTTTCCGGTAGGATTGTTACTTGGGGCGCAGGCAGCAGAAAAAGGGTTTGAGGCCTGGCAGGTTCCATTAATGACTGGTTTGAATTTTGCCGGTGGCTCTGAATTTGCTGCTGTTGAAGTTTGGACGTCTCCGCCTAATTTACTGCTGATTTTAGCGATGACATTATTAGTTAATAGCAGACATCTTCTTATGGGAGCAACCTTTGTGCCGCATTTCCGCCACTTACCGAAACGGAAATCACTCGGACTACTGTTTTTTATGTGCGATGAAAACTGGGCTATGGGGCTAAATGATGCTCAAAAACGAAATCGCTTTTCTATTGCTTACTACCTTGGTCTAACCGCCGTATTCTACCCAATTTGGATGTTATTTCCTTATTTTGGGGCATTGCTGAGAAACCATATTGGCGATATTACTCAATATGGCTTTGATATGGCATTTCCTGCTATCTTTTTAGTATTAATGAGAGGAATGTGGAAAAGTTGGGCAAAGGCTCGCCCATGGTTAGTTAGCTTAGTTGTTGCTGCATTAGCCTATCTCTTGCTGCCGAAAGGTTGGCATGTGCCACTAGGCGCACTAGCAGGGTTGATCGCAGCTTATATTCTAGCGGGGCGTGAATAATGACAGTAATCACAATTATCTTAATGGCAAGCGTAACTTACCTCACCCGTATTCTCGGGTTTCTAGCTGTACAACGTATGAACCTCAGCAAAAGAGCCATGAGCGTGCTGGAAGCTGCTCCGGGCTGTGTATTGATTTCAGTTATTGCACCTCGTTTTGTTGCAGAGAGCCCTGTTGAGCTGGCAGCTCTTGCTATCTCATTATTCGCCGCCAGCCGTTATTCACTACTCACCACCGTATTAGTCGCGATTATTGCAACCGGTGGGCTAAGAGCATTATTTAGCTAAACATTGACAGAGCGACAAGCGGTTATTTTTGACTAAAATTTTGCAAATTATTCTGCGGTGTCAATCTCCACAATCACTGACATCCCGGAAAGTAAGCGTGCTGCATTTTCTTGGTTTGGCGAAATCTCAATTTTCACCGGCACTCGTTGTGGAATTTTCACGAAGTTGCCGGTACTGTTATCAGTTTTATTGAGGCTAAATTCCGACCCTGTTGCCGGAGAAATTTCAATCACTTTCCCCTCTAAAGGCGCTCCGCCAAGAGCATCCACTTTAACACGAGCCGTTTGCCCGATGCGGATATTTTTCATTTCAGTTTCTTTCAGATTCGCCACCACCCAAGTTTCCGGTGGCACGAGGTAGGCAATATTGCTGCCTACGCTAAGTAGCTGACCCTGCTTTATACCGATTTCGCCTAATTTGCCACTCACCGGAGCTTTGATTTCGGTGTGAGTAAGATTATCTTGAGCAATCAGCAAACCGGCTTTGGCATTTTCTACTGCAGCTAACGCAATTTTTTCATTTGCTGCTACATTAATCACTTCTTGCTCTGCAACATCTTTTTGCGCCTTTGCTTGGCTTAATGCCGCTTGCGCTTTTTTAAGAGTCGCCTGAGCGTTATCGTATTGCTGTTTAGAGGTGGCATTTGTTTTAATCAATTCCGCCTGACGTTTAAATTCAATTTGAGCGTTGCGTAACCCCGCCTCAGCACTTTCAATGGCAGCACGATGCACATTCACCGTGGCTTTGGTTGCTTCTCGAGATTGGCTGATTTTTGCCAAATTAGCCTGTTGAGTAACAAGATTCGCTTTTGCTTGCTCTACTTGGGCGAGGTAAGTAGTCTGTTCCAAACGAGCGAGTACCTGGCCTGCTTCAACTGTTTGATAATCCGCCACCAACACTTCCTGCACGTAGCCGCCCACTTTGCTACTGATTAAGGTTGTTTTTCCGCGAACATAGGCATTATTGGTTTCCACCCAGCTTGTTTGAAACGGAGACAATTTCCACGCATAAAGCATTCCTAGCACACCACCAATAATCAGTAACAGTACCAAAGCACTTTTTAATGGCGAGGCTTTTTTCGGCTGCCATTGTTCAGGCTGGGCATTTTCGTTATTGATGTCCGTTTTTTCGGTAATATCTGTCATTGTGTTTCCTTTTTTATATTTGAATAGGGTTGTTACATCATTGATTTTAACGCGGCCATTTCTTTTGCCAGAATATCAATGCCCTTGATTTTACGATAAATCCAAAGTGCACAGCTAATCACCGCTCCTGTACCGGCGGTGATAAAAATCAGCTCAAACAAATCGTTATAGGCCAGCAGAGTCGCATTGAGATTTGCGTTTTTTATTAAATTTCCGACCGCTTGCGGGGCAATAGCCGGGTCTATTGCCGTAATATGTTGCGATAAATTCTGTAAATGCACTTTGCTTTGGATAATGATATAGGCGTTAAATGCCGCAGCACCTAATAATCCTCCCAATACTTGAGTGGAGGTAAATAGGGCTAAAAAGCTGATAATATGATTAAATCCTACGGAAATCGCTCGGAGAAATCCCTCGATAAAAACCGGGCTGGCAAAATAAAAGCTCGAAAACGCAATAATGCTTTGGCTGAGATAAAACTGCTCGGCTCGTGTTTGGCTACTAATCCCAATATCTAAATATGCCCCAAGTGCAATGCCGAATAGAGCAATCATCGTACTGCGTCGAATTTCTTCTAACTTTAAGGTCAGCACGCTCATCACTAACCCCGCTAACGATGAAGCCCAAATAATCAGATTGTAAGTGACCAACTCGCTCGCACTTAAACCGAACAAACTCAATACCCCGTTTGCCCCAACAGATTGCTCGGTGGTAAACAGCCTAGTCAGCATTGCTATCAATAAAAACATCACAACTTGCTTGCCGGAGACCCATCGCCAATAAATCAGCGGCTCACGGCGATGAGATTCAATCCAAAACATCAAGGCAATGCAACCAAAGCTACCGGCAGCTAGCCAGCCAAGCCAAGGAGTTGTCCACCACACTACGTTGCCCTGTACCAAAAAGGCACAAAGTAAGGCAACACCCACTGCAAACAGAGCAAAGCTGACATAATCCAACCAAATCAGGGATTTTTGAGTAAAGCTCGGCGGTAGCGGCAACCAGCGAACCAGCCCAATACCCAATAAAGTTGCAGAAAATTGGAAAATAAAGACCGCTTGCATATCGCCATCAGCAAATAAAGAGGGATAAATAAGCTGGGAAAGGGTCGGAACAACCTGCATCAAGCCGGAAAAGAAAGTAATGCCTATAACTCTCCCTACCCCTGTCAATGCTTGCATACCATAGAACACCGCCAAAGTAAAAAATCCGCTTGTTCCTATACCCATCATCAAACGGGCAAACACTTCGACTTCGTATTCACGAAAATAGACTTGCAGTAAATTACTTAACAATACAGCCCATAATGTCCAACGAATAAATTTATGTAAGCCAAAATGCTGGCGAATCTTAAAAAGCAACACACCAAAAGTGGCATACCCCATAAAATAAGCAGATTGGATCCAGCCTCCCTCTACAATGGTTAGCCCCATTTCACCCCTTAGTTGCGGCACAGTGGCTGAAAGTAAACCGTTTTGCAAACCTGATACAAAAGTCAGCACCAAAGCGACTAAAAAATAGAGTAACCGCTTTTTAGGCAAATGATCGGGTGTTGCCGGCGAGCCGGCGACCATTGGCAATTCGTGTGGTTTAAAACGGTAATTATTAGAAACGAGCGACATAATATTCTATCCAAATCAAAGGTGCGACATTCTAGCAGAAAATCAAATTAAGAAATAACTGTTTCTTAATTAATACAAGCGGTATAATTTCAGCTATAATTTACAAAATCGACGAATTGATAAGGAACAGAAAATGAGTAATCCACTTGGGCGACCACGCGATGAAGAATTGACCGCAAAAGTGCTAAAAGCCACTTATGAGTTGCTTTCCAAGCATCATTATCACGAGATCTCTTTGGTGAAAGTAGCCGAAGTGGCTGGCGTTTCTCGCAAGGCGTTATATAGCCGTTGGCAGAATAAAATTGAGCTGGTGGTGGAGGCTTTTAACTTTTTCAATCCACCCGAAATGCCTGATTTACAAGGCTCGGTGAAGCAGCAATTACTAGATTATCTTGAGCAGTCGGTGGCAGTGTCTAATCAAAATCCCACCTTATTTGGCGATATTTTGGCGGATATTTTAGGCTCACCACAAGCTCAAGCCTTTTTTGATAAAGCCTACACTCAACCTCGTTGGAAAATTTACAGCCAAATCTTGGAGAAAGGAGTTGAGCAAGGCGAATTTTCTGCTGATATGAATATCCCGTTGGTAGTAGAAAGTCTCTCAGCAATCTTCCGTAGCCGTATATTACAGCAGAAAACTATTGAAAAAAGCTTTATTAATGAGGTTGTAACATTATTGGTTCGCTAAAGGCCTATCAACGCATCATATAAGATCTTGATAAAAAGGCTGCAAACGCAGCCTTCTAAAAATTTAGATTTTACTGAGATCAACTAAAGCATCACGAGTAATATCACTGATTTTTTGGTTGCTGGTCAATGTCATCGCGACTTTCATTTCTTTTAAGAAAATATCCAACAAGTTTTCTACGCCGGCTTGGCCTGCTGCCCCTAGTGCATAAACAAAAGCACGCCCAATCATCGTACAATCTGCTCCTAGCGCTAACATTCGCACCACATCAAGCCCGTTACGAATACCTGAATCAACAAGGATTTTGATGTCACCTTTTACTGCATCAGCAATAGCCGGCAAGGCTTTTGCGGAAGATAAAACACCATCGAGTTGTCGTCCACCATGGTTAGAAACAATAATACCATCTGCACCAAAACGAACCGCATCTTTAGCATCTTCTGGGTCAAGAATTCCCTTGATAACCATTGGACCGTCCCAAAACTCACGAATCCATTCTAAATCTTTCCACGAGATTGAAGGATCGAAGTTATCGGTTAGCCATCCAATGTAATTATTCAGATCAACCGGTTTTCCCATATATTTTGAAATATTACCCAAAGTATGTGGCTTACCTTGAACCCCCACATCCCATGCCCAGAATGGATGAAGCATGGCTTGTAACACTCGACGAATGTCTTTATATGGTCCACTCATGCCTGAGTGCATATCACGATATCTTGCTCCAGGAGTTGGCATATCAACGGTGAAAACCAATGTAGAGCAGCCAGACGCTTTAGCCCGTTCTAACGCATTTTTCATAAAGCCACGATCTTTTAGCACATAAAGCTGAAACCACATTGGGCGTTTAATCGCTGGTACAACTTCTTCAATCGGACAAATAGAAACAGTCGAAAGAGTAAAGGGAATGCCTTTATTATCTGCGGCTTTTGCGGCCTGCACTTCTCCACGGCGGGCATACATACCTAATGCACCGACCGGAGCAAGTGTAACCGGCATTGAAAGTTTTTCACCAAATAATTCAATACCAGTATCTAGTTGGGACATATCTTTTAGCACACGCTGGCGTAATGCAATATTCTCTAAATCACTTACATTACGGCGAAGCGTTTGCTCCGCATAAGAGCCACCATCTGCATAATGAAACATAAAAGGGGGAACGCGACGCTTTGCCGCACGTTGATAATCTTTAGCTGATGCAATAATCATTTAATACCTCGTAAAACATTAGGAATAAAGTGTGGCTATTTTACGATAAAATACAAATAAGAATTAATAACATTTACCAATTCTGTGAAATAGATCACATTTTTGTTAAGAAAATGTATAAAAATCTAGCATTTTTCTCTAGTAAAGAAGAACCCTAACTTAAAATACAATGCTAAGTGTGCCTAATCTAAAATAAATCAAAAGCCAAATGAACAAAAAATCACCAATAAAATCTTTTTCTTTCCACAGATTTCAATATTCAATTTAACATATTGATTTTATTGAAAATTTTAAAATATAAAGTATATAATTTTTAGTTATTCACGCCTATTTTGAAAAACTATCACATCTTTATCCACAAATGATGGGGATAACTTAATGGTGTGTTTACATCAATTATTTGAGCTTTCACACAACTCAAAAACCCCTCGAATTTCGGTTGGAAAAAACTCAAGATCTTGATATTTATCCAGATCATTGTGCAAGAAAAAGATCCTGTTTTTAGGTTTTAAGATCGTCTTGGATTTACAATATTCCTGCCGCTTATCCTCAGCTTATACCGTTAAAAATCAGAAGTTATCCACAAAATTATCCACAAGCGGCAAAAAAGCATTGCATTTTGAACATTAGCTTTGCCAACAACTCGCAAGGGCGTACAATCCCCTTAAGAATTATGAATAAAAAAGTGAATTTTTTTACAAATATCCCTATTTTGCTTTTTCTGAAGGTTGTTCAATGCCTCAAAGTATGAAACAATCTCTTTCATTCTAAATTTTATTAAATTAGGTGGTCGAGTGATCGATTTCGATGGCTACCGCCCAAATGTTGGAATCGTCATCTGTAATAAGCACGGACAAGTTCTGTGGGCAAAACGGTTTGGTCAAAACTCTTGGCAATTTCCGCAAGGCGGTATTAACGAGGGAGAAAACATTGAAACAGCAATGTACCGTGAGCTTTATGAAGAGGTCGGCTTAAGTAAAAAAGATGTGCGGTTGCTTTGGGCGTCTAAATATTGGCTGAAATATAAGCTACCAAAACGTTTGGTGCGCTCTGACAGCCCGGGTCCGGTTTGTATCGGACAAAAACAGCGCTGGTTTTTATTACAACTTATCAGTGATGAAAATCAAATTAATCTAAAAGCAACAAAAAGCCCTGAATTTGACGGCTGGCGTTGGGTGAGTTTTTGGTATCCTGTCCGCCAAGTAGTATCGTTTAAGCGAGATGTTTATCGCAAAGTAATGAAAGAATTTGCTCTTGTATTACAAAGTGGTGTTCAGAAAAAGCCTGACGATAAGCCAAACGAAAAAATAAGATCCGATCGATACGAGAAATCGGACTATAAAAAAGATCCGAATATGAGAAAAAATCAATCGGAATCAACTAAAGAGAATAAACAGGAATATCGTAAACTCTATCGCCCTTGGCAACATAATCAAAAGGGAAAACAATAATGATCATTCTATTTAGTTGCCTGTTTTTAGGCACCTTTGTCGGTTTTTTAGCAGGCTTATTCGGTATCGGTGGTGGCCTAATCATTGTACCAAGCCTTGCTTTTTTATTACCGCTAGCAGGTGTTCCGCCTGAATATGTAATGTCCACTGCATTAGGTACATCCTTTTCTACTATTATCATTACTGCATTTTCATCGGCACAACGCCATCATAAATTAGGTAATGTCGATTTGCAAACCAGCAAATTTTTTATTCCGGCGTTAATGGTGTCAGTCTTTTTAGGTGGACTTATTGTTAGCCACCTAGATGCTCAATTGATGTCCAAAATTTTTGCAGTGATGGTACTTTATCTTGCCAGCAAAATGCTGTTCTCTTTGAAAAAAGCACCTAAAAACAAACCGCTTACACTAAAAACTACCTTGGTAGGTGGCAGTATTATCGGGGCATTATCCAGTATGGCAGGTATTGCAGGTGGTGCATTTATCGTACCGTTTTTAAGCGATCGCGGTTTAGATATCAAACGCGCTATCGGCACATCCTCATTTTGTGGGGCATTTCTAGGCTTATCAGGCACAATCAGCTTTATTGTGAGTGGTTGGGGCTTGGAAGGAATGCCTGATTATTCACTCGGTTATGTTTATCTACCGGCTCTATTAGGTATTACCGCCACTTCATTTTTCACCTCAAAAATGGGCGCAAGTGCCGCTAACGTACTACCTGTACCCATCCTCAAAAAGGCATTTGCGGTATTACTGGTCTGTATTGCAATTAATATGTTCTTAAAATAAAGGAAACCATGAACGAACAATTTATCCAATTTCCTCAAATCAGCCCCATTGTGTTTGAAATCGGTCCGATTGCCCTGCGTTGGTATGGGTTAATGTATTTGGCAGGTTTTGCCTTTGCTTATTGGCTCGGGATGAAACGAGCTAAAAATTCCAACGGTGTTTGGACAACCGAGCAAGTAGATACCCTTGTCTATTCCTGCTTCTGGGGTGTAGTATTAGGCGGTCGCATTGGCGATGTATTCTTTTACAATTTTGATCGTTTCTTACAAGATCCACTCTATTTGTTCCGTATTTGGGAAGGGGGAATGTCGTTCCACGGCGGTTTAATTGGTGTAATTGTAGCGATGATTTGGGTATCATACCGCCAAAAACGCAGCTTCTGGAACACAGCTGATTTTATTGCTCCTCTAGTGCCATTTGGACTAGGAATGGGGCGTATAGGTAACTTTATTAATGATGAACTTTGGGGACGAGTAACTGATGTTCCTTGGGCAGTATTATTCCCAAGCGGTGGCTATCTTCCCCGCCACCCCTCACAACTGTACGAGGCCTTTTTAGAAGGTGTCGTTTTACTATTTATCCTAAACTGGTTTATTAAAAAGCCACGCCCGGCTGGCTCTGTATCAGGTTTGTTTCTAATTGGTTACGGCACCTTCCGCTTTATTGTGGAATATTTCCGAGAAATCGACCACAACGTCAATACAAGTGCAGATTTAATCACTCGTGGGCAATTGCTCTCTTTGCCAATGATTATCGGCGGAATCCTGATTATGGCATGGGCATACAAAGCTAATAAAGTGAAATAACCATTTAACAAGCGGTCTGTTTTAGCAAAAAATTTGCAAATTTCGACCGCTTGTATTTTTAAGGAAAGATGATGAACAGAAAATATAAAGTCATTGGTTTCGACCTAGACGGCACCTTAATTAATACCTTGCCGGATCTCACTTTAGTCGCCAATGCGATGTTTTTAGAAGCTGGGTTACCCACGGTTACACAACAAAAAGTCTTAACTTGGATTGGTAAGGGGGCAGATATTTTCTTCCAAAATGCAATTAACCATACAGGCATGCTCCTTGATGCTGAGCAGCTTGTCAAAATGCGAACCAGCTTTGATAAATATTACGCTACTTATGTGTGCGAAGAAAGTACACTGTTCCCCAATGTAAAAGAGACCTTAGAAGCCTTAAAAGCCAAAGGTTATCCTCTGGTGGTCATTACCAACAAACCGACCAAACTAGTTGAACCTGTGCTATCGGCTTTTGATATTTATCATTTATTCGATGAAACTCTAGGTGGGCAATCGCTCCCTAAAATTAAGCCGCACCCCGATCCGATGTTCTTTATTTGCGAAAAGTTTGGCATCACCCCGCAAGAACTCTTATTCGTGGGCGATTCGGAAAACGATATTATCGCTTCAAAAGCCGCCGGCTGTGATGTAGTCGGCCTAACTTACGGTTATAACTACAATATCCCGATTGAGCAATCCAACCCGACTTTTATAGCCTCTGAATTTAAAGACGTGTTGAAAATTGTAGGCGAATAAGGCGACAAGCGGTATAATTTATATAAATTTTTGCAATTAAAATGAGAAGATAAAATGACCAAACCTATTGTATTTAGTGGCGTTCAGCCCTCTGGTGAATTAACGATTGGGAATTACTTAGGGGCATTACGCAACTGGGTAAAAATGCAAGATGATTATGACTGTGTTTATTGTATTGTTGATCAGCACGCTATTACCGTGCGTCAAGATCCTGAAGCACTACGTAAATCTACCCTTGATGTGTTAGCCCTATATTTAGCCTGTGGCATTGATCCTAATAAAAGCACGATTTTTATTCAATCTCACGTGCCTGAACACGCTCAGCTTGCCTGGGTGTTAAACTGCTACACTTATTTCGGTGAAATGGGTCGAATGACACAATTTAAAGATAAATCCGCTCGTTATGAAGAAAATGTGAATGTAGGCTTATTCACCTACCCTGTACTGATGGCAGCAGATATTCTGCTCTACCAAGCTAATCAAGTACCGGTGGGTGATGATCAAAAACAACACTTGGAAATCACCCGCGATATTGCCAATCGTTTCAATGCGTTATATGGCAAAAAAGATGCTGAAGGTAATGTGATTGAGCCTGTGTTTGCCGTACCTGAAGTCTTTATTGCGAAATCGGGGGCGAGAGTGATGTCGTTACTTGAGCCAACGAAAAAAATGTCTAAATCGGACAATAACCGCAATAATGTGATCGGTTTGCTCGAAGATCCAAAAGCGGTAGCGAAGAAAATCAAACGTGCAATGACCGATGGCGATGAACCACCTGTAGTGCGTTATGACGTGCAAAATAAAGCCGGCGTGTCCAATTTACTTGATATTTTATCTGCTATCACAGGCAAAACTATTGCGGAATTAGAAGCAGAATTTGAAGGTAAAATGTACGGTCATTTGAAAACGGAAGTAGCAGATAAAGTATCTGAATTATTAACTAATCTGCAAGAACGCTACCATCACTACCGCCAAGATGAAGCCTTGCTTGAAAAAATCTACCGCGAAGGCGCAGATAAAGCACGAGCCCGTGCAAAAGCGACCTTAGATAAGGTGTATGAATTAGTGGGATTCGTGCGTTACTAATCTCCTTATAAACAAAAATGCTCTTGAGTGGCTCAAGAGCATTTATTAAACTGATCAACAAATTATTTCTTCAGCAAACGACTAATTCTAATCGCGGTCTCAGTTTCACAACCGGAAAATTCAGCAATCTCACGATATGTCCAATGGTAATTCGGGTAATTTTCTGTTAAATAAGCAATACTACTACTTACTCTCTCTTGTGTACGTTGGTAAGATACTTGTGAAAGCCGATACTCGGCATCTTGCAACTCACCAGCAAGCTGTCGAATTAAATAAGCAGTCAACTTAGGATTTTGCGTAAAAAAAGAGGATAGTTGCAACGGCTTAATCCGAACAACTTCTGCCGATTGCAGTACTTTAGCCGTGCAATGGTAAAAGTGATCTCCAAAAAATGTTCGGAAACCGAAATATTCCTGATCTTGATAAATCCTAACCAGGCTTTCTTTACCGTTGTCGAGCATATGATATAAGCCGATTAATCCTTTCTTTAAATAGTAAAACTCTTGGGCTTGGCTACCTTGAGAATAGGCAGTTACGCCTTTCTCCAGATAATTTAAAGAACTCTGTTGACAGCCTCTCAACGTTTCTGGGGAGGGAAAATTTATTGCATCCATTACAAACCCTTATATTTTATGCCTAAAATCATATTACCGTAATGAATGCAATACTATCAAACTAAATTTATATTCCGGCTGGGAAAATTTGTGGTCGCTGTTCTTTAGCGATTTCCATATGATCTCCCAGTTTCTCACGCAATTCGATTCGGGCTTGTTCATAAGCCGGATCTTTTACTAAGTTGTTTAACTCAAATGGGTCTTTTTCAAGATCGTAGAGGAAGTCTTCGATATAAACCTCACTGCCTGCCGCCTCACCACCGCCTAAGTGAGGGGCAACGACGGCATAAAGATATTTTTCAGTACGAATAGCACGACCAATACGGCTTTCACTGATTTGTGTAAACACTTCATTACGGCGGCTTGGATCTTTTTTCTCCACCACGCTGTATAGATCTTCACCAATCATTTTGTCACCGACATCAATCCCTGCCATCGCCAAGAATGTTTTTGGTAAGCTGGCTGTACTCACTAGCTCTTTAATGCGTTTACCACCCACATATTTTCCACCGCAAATCACTAATGGAACGTGGCAAGATGAAGAGTGGCACGAGCGTTTGTAGTCGTCATAGCCATTTAGGTTTTCATCTTTGTTACGAGTCATAAAGTGGGAACCATGGTCGGACGCAAACACAACAATGGTATTGTCGTAAATACCTTTTTCTTTGAGTTTTTCAATAATTCTTGCCAAATTATCGTCTAAACTGCGGCAGCAGCCGAGATAGTCGGGATACATTTCATCGGCATTTCCTTTTAAGACGGCTAGATCGTGTGGTAATTGATAATTTTGGAAGCGAGTTTTTGAACCAATAGGCCCTTCGTAGCAATTGCGATCATTTTGGTGGTGTGGCTCAATATGCGAGATCGTCATAAAGAACGGTTTATCGCCTTTATAGCCGTCTAAGTATTCCAAGGCATAATCGGTAATACAATCCACACGGTAGCCTTTAAACTCACACTTGTTCATATTTTCATCGAAAACGAAGCCGTCATAGCCGTGTGAGGTAAACTCCAACACATCGGCAGCACGCCAGAAACCTTTATAGCCGCCACGGCGTTCAGGCGGAATGGCGGTGACGGTATAGTCGATAGTCGGTGCTTCTTCCAATTCGCCGTCACTGGCTAAGTGCCATTTGCCGATATAAGCGGTGTCATAGTCATTTTCGGTAAAATAGTTCGCCAATGTTTTCACGCCCTGCGGTAACGCCACATTATTGCGGAAACAGCCCGTTTCGGTCGGATACAGTCCCGTTTGGAAAATAGAGCGGCAAGGCCCACACACCGGCTGAGAAGAAAAAGCTTCTTCAAACAACACGCCCTCTTCCGCCAATTTATCTAATGTCGGCGTGATATTGAGCGGTTGCCCATAAGCACCTACAGTGTCCCAACGTTGTTGGTCTGTGAAGTAAAATAGAATATTCGGTCTAGTTGTTGTCATATTAAACCCTCTGTGTTTTAGATTTTTTATAATTAGTATAGATAATGCTTATAAGTACGCCTAGTATTAGGATACAGAGTGCTAGAGAAATTGGTCTCTCGATAAAAATGCTCCAATCTCCGTCAGAAATCATGAGTGAGCGACGTAGATTTTTCTCGGTTAATGCCCCTAATACCAGTCCAAGTAAGGTTGGTACGGCAGAGAAGCTGAATTTATCCATGATATAGGCAACCGCTGCAAAGCAAATCGCAGCCCCCACATCAAACATATTTTCTTTTAAAGAATAAGCACCAGCGAAGCAGAAAATTGCAATGATCGGAATAAGTACGACTTGCGGAATTTTGACCACTTTTACAAACAATTTCAGTAAATACTTGCCTTGAATTAGCATAAAGATATTCACGAAAATTAAGCCGATCATAATTGCGTACACTGCGGTGCCATGTGTGGCGAACAGATTTGGTCCCGGGGTTAAACCGTTTACCATTAACGCACCCAGCATTAGTGCTACGGCTGCATCACCTGGTATCCCTAAGGTCAATAACGGAATGAGTGCTGTACCAGTGATTGCATTATTTGCCGATTCTGCTGCGGCAATTCCTTCAATCGAACCATTACCAAATTCCTCCGGTTTTTTTGAGGCTTTACGAGAGAAATCATAACTTAAAAACGAGGCAATAGATGCACCAGTACCTGGGATAATCCCGATGATAATACCGGCCAGTGAGCCAATACTGAGCGGTTTTGGTAAACGCCACCATTCAGATTTTGTTAAGGTTCCCTTGTCCAGGCTAATCACCGAGGCATTTGCACTATTTTCGCTTTTTTTGACCGCTTGCCCTTTATGAATAATTTCGATCAGCGCAAATAAACCGATCAGTACTACCACCAAGTCAAACCCACTATATAGATTTAAGTTATCAAAGGTAAATCGCATGGTATCACCACTCATCAGATCGATACCGATAAACGAGAGGAACAAGCCTAAACAACCTGAAATAATCCCTTTTAAGAGGTTCTCACCACTTACCCCGGCAATAATGGTTAGACCAAATGCACAAATTAAGAAATATTCAGGCGAACCCATTTTCATCGCAATTTTTGCTACTTCGGGAGCTAGGAAAAGTAGGACTAAAGCACTGACGATACCGCCGGCGAAAGACGCATAGAGTGCCACATTTAATGCTTTTTGAGCTTGTCCACGTAAAGCGAGAGGGTGTCCATCTAACATTGTTGCTGCTGCGTGTGGTGTCCCCGGCGTTTTAATTAAAATTGCCGAAATGGAGCCACCATAGCTGCCAGCACAATAGATCCCTAATAGGAACATAAACGAGTGGATAGCATTAAGTGAATAGGTAATTGGTAAGAATAGTACCAAACAGAGCATCACGGTTAAACCTGGAATGGAGCCAAATACAATGCCGAGAAACAACCCTAAATTCATATATAGAAAACTTTCAAGATTAAAAAATGCATAAAATCCTGAAATCATTAAGTCAAACATAGGTTACTCCCTGTATTAAGGTAAAGAGATATGGAGTAAATTTTGGAAAAAGAGCGATAGTAAAACCGAAAATATTGCTACTGTGGCGTAATACTTCCAATTTTTACAGCGGAAGAAAGCCAGTAACAAAAAGGCAAAAATAATTGACGACACCATAAAGGGCAGCCAGTGTAATAAGCTCCAATAAATTATTAGAGACAATAAAATAAAGGTAGAGTGCAGCTCTTCAGCGAAATGAATTTCAACCATTTTGGTCGGCTGTTTGCGTACCCATTTAATCAGCTCTTGTATAAGTAGAATGAGGCTGCATACGGCCATTAAGCCAATAATTAAGCGAGGGAAAGTCTGTGCGGTAATGATTTCTTCATCATCGGCAATCGCAATTTGTGACGGCATTAACCACCACAAAACCAAAGAAAGTATAAAAAAAATCAAGGAACCGACTAAATCTTGTCTAAGCATAATTTTCATCGTGATCTCCTTATAAAGAGGGCAAAATCATCACATTTGCCCTCTCTGGTTATTATTTAACTAATTTTGAGTATTTTTCAGCTTTTGTCATGGTTGAAATAATGTAGTCTTTTACCGCTTTACCATCACGAATATCTAAACGGATACCAATATTTTTCGCCGTTTGTTGTAATTTCTGATTTTCTAAAATGGCTTTGAGTGCATTGTAGTTTTTATCTACGATAGCTTGGTCTGTTCCTGCACGGATAAATACCGCACAAACGTTTGTCATCCATGTATCAAAACCGTGATCCACCACGCTATCTAGGTTATAGACATCATCCTGTAATTTCTTCTCGTCGAACGCTACAACGGGTTTTACATCGCCATTTTTCAATCGCACCACCTGAACCGAGAATATTGTCGGCTAACAACGGCTGCCCGTATTGCTCCTTACCATACTCCGACATTGCACGGTTAATTTGGTCGGCAAGCCCGCCCACTGCCCACGGAGTAATAATCGTGACAGGTGCGGTTGGCCATTCAGTGTTTGCCATTGATTGATTTGCCACCGCAAAAAGTCCGACAGTACAAGCTAAAGCAGTTTTAATGCATTGTTTCCATGTTTTCATCATCAACTCCTAGTTTATGTGATTAAGTCATCAATAGAATATAAACAAATAATATTAGTTTGTATGACAATGATCATATTTATGATGTGACATAGTTCACAAATTTAACATTTTATTCTACTAAACCATTCTTCTTTGACGCATTTGAGCGGCCAGCCTCTGCAAGTAAGGAGCCATATAAGAGAGGGCGGAGTAATACGCCTCACAAAGTTGATTGTGTGGTTCGCCAAAACCATGTACAGTACGATGTTTTGGGCAACCGCCATTACAGGCAAAACGAAATTCGCAACGCTGACAACGAGAAGAGACATTCGCTTTGCTCAGTCCAAATTTCTGCTGTTTATCGGAATAGGTGATGTCTAACAGTGGTGTTTCAATTAAGTTACCGAGTTTATATTTCGGATAAACATAGTGATCACAGCTATAAATATCCCCATTCTGCTCGATAATCATCTGATCACCACAGGTTTTACGGAAAATGCACAAACTTGGCTGATAGCCTAAAAACGCCATCATCCACTGTTCAATAAATTGCACGCCAATTTTACCGATGTCGTTTGGATACCACTGTTTAAAAATCTCAATCATCATCTGCCCATAATCTTTGGCAGAAGCTTGCTGTAAATAATCGCCCATCAGCGGAATAAATTGCATATAAGTTGAGCCAATTGATTTCAAATAACGGTAGATTTCCGCTCCATGTTGGACATTTTCTTTGTGTACCACCGTTAGGGTATTAAATTGCACCTGATATTTCTTGAGCAATTCTAACGCATCAAACACTTGCTGAAATGATCCTTTTTGGCTTTTAGTCACCCGATAGGCATCATGCATCTCCTGCGTCCCGTCAATGGAGAGCCCGACCAAGAAACGGTTTTCTCTTAAAAATTCACACCACTCTTCATTCAGCAAAATGCCATTTGTCTGTAATGCATTATAAATTTGCTTGCCGTTTGCATATTTTTGCTGAAATTCGACCGCCTGTCGGTAAAAATCCAACCCTGCCAAGGTCGGTTCGCCGCCTTGCCACAAAAAAGTTACCTCTTTTTGAGGACTTTTAGATAGATAATCCCGAATATATTTTTCCAAAACGGTCTCATCCATTCGGCGTTGATTTAAATGTGGCTTTTCCAAATAGAAACAGTACTTACAATCTAAATTACAAATTGAGCCAGCTGGCTTTGCCATTATTTGAAAAGCATTAAAAATAGGTTGCATACATCACTCCGTACCAAAACGGCTCAATCATAGTAGAAATTATTTGAAAAGCGTATGACAATCATCATAACCAAAAGCAGATCAGAAGTCGCACAATAGCTACAAATAACGCTTAGAAGAGGGCAAAGAATGACGCTTAGTGTAATTTCTATTCTGATAGTATGTGGTTTGTTAGTCAATGTAATGTCTGCCTTGTTTGGCATTGGCGGTGGTGTATTGATGGTCCCGATTTTACGAACTTTATTCCCAGAATTACCTCTTCAAGTTATTGCTGCCTGTTCTTTGACTATTGTGATGGGAAGTGCTTGTATTAATTTAATCCGTTTTAGGCAAGAAAAAGAGCAAATCAATAAATCTAACCTGATTTTTTGGTCATTTGGTATGATTGCAGGGGTGCAAATCGGCTTTGAATTAAGTTTTCTACTCTCTGATTTCGTCATTACTGCTATATTCTCCAGTACGTTAGCGTTGCTTGCTCTTCGCTCGCTCTTTCAAAAACACCGAAATACTGATTATATACAAACCAAAAAACTTAAAGATCTCAGTTATGGTATGGCAAGTTGTGGTTTTGGTGGATTTATCGCCGGCATTACCGGCATTGGTGGTGGCTCTATTATGGCTCCGCTGGTTGCACAAATTCGCAGTGTCCAGCCAAAACAAATTGCAATTTATACCAATTATATGATGGTATTTGGCGGTATCGGCAACCTGTTTGGCTATCTTTCCCGTGACTTAGACAAAACGCTCTATAACTTACCTAGCTGGCAAGTCGGCTATGTCAATTTTTCGATTGTTGGGATAGTCATCATTAGCTCTTTTTGCACCGGCTTTATGACACAAAGACTTCGCGAGCACTTAAGTACAGAAATAATTAATAAATCACTTAGCACTCTCTTATTTTTCATTGCTATCTATTATTTCACATTAAATTATTGGTATATCTAATAGGTAGCTAACCGTTTTTTAGCTAGCATAAATAAAATGCTCTTGAGTGGCTCAAGAGCATTTTATTTTGCAAAAAATTAGCTAAAATCAACCGCTTGTTGCTATTTACGTGCGTTATAGATTTTCATTGCCTCAGGCACTAAGCGAGCCAAATTCTCTTGTCGCTCTTCATTTGATGGGTGAGTTGAGAAAATCGACAAACCAGAACTACCGTTAGCTTTACTCATCTTTATCCAAACATTCGGTGCAGCTGATGGGTTATAGCCGGCCTCTGCCATCAGCATCAATCCAACCTCATCTGCCTCTGTTTCTTGGCTGCGAGAGAAGGGCTTAGTTGCAATCAAATCTACGCCTGTACTCAATAAACCTTCCGTATTCACACCTGTTGAAGCAGTTACCGCTACGTCTGCAATTACACCGACAATACCGGTAATCGCACTTACTGTACGATCTGATTTACCGTGTTCTTTTAACGCATGAGCCATTTCATGGCCCATCA
The DNA here is from genome assembly GCF_011455695.1 of Mannheimia granulomatis. Lineage (NCBI taxonomy): Bacteria > Pseudomonadati > Pseudomonadota > Gammaproteobacteria > Pasteurellales > Pasteurellaceae > Mannheimia > Mannheimia granulomatis. The sequence goes on from NZ_CP015030.1 coordinate 1,715,723, forward strand.
CGACAGCAATTTCATCATCTGATAAATTCAATCTTTCTACTAAACCGGTATAAAATGCCATTTTACCACCCGGCATTGCCCATGCATTTAATTCATCAGACTTTAAGACTGTAATTTCCCACTGGAAAGGCACGCCCGTTTCATTGGCTTTTTCAGCATAAGGTTTTGTTTTATTAAACACAGCATGAATACGTTTTGCTGTTGGGGAAGAAACATCAATTGCATTTTGCTGTCTAGCTTGAGCTTTGACTTGAGCATATTTTTGAGCTGCTTCTTGGTTAATGCTTTCTGTTGTGGCACAAGCTGCAATCATTGCTGCTAAAAATACGCCATAGCCTAATTTTTTGATGAATTTCATTTTTATATCCTATAAAAAATGCCAAACAAACCTGCTTGGCATTTAAAATTAACAACAATTATTTTTTAGCACGTTCGAAAGAGTCTAAAATTTCTTGGCGAGCTTCATTTACATCGCCCCAACCTTCTACTTTTACCCATTTACCTGCTTCTAATGCTTTGTAGCTTTCGAAGAAGTGCTGGATTTGCGCTTTTAATAATGCAGGTAAATCGCCTACATCTTTAATATGGTCGTATTCTTTGCTTAATTTAGTATGCGGAACTGCAACCACTTTTGCATCACCACCAGCTTCATCAGTCATCTTTAATACGCCAACCGGACGGCAGCGGATCACTGAACCCGGTTGTAATGGGTATGGAGTTGGCACTAATACATCTACCGGGTCACCATCTGACGATAATGTGTTGTTCACATAACCGTAGTTTGCTGGATAGAACATCGCTGTTGCCATAAAACGGTCAACAAATAATGCGCCAGTTTCTTTGTCCACTTCGTATTTGATCGGATCTGAATTCGCCGGAATTTCAATTACTACATAAATATCGTCTGGTAATTCTTTACCAGCTGGTACTAACTCTAAGCCCATTTTGGTTTCCTTCTAAATAATAAATAGGTGAATAAACAGGGCGATTATAGCTTATTTTCAGAAAAAGATAAAAGCCCGTTCTCTTTTCATTTTGTATAGAAAAACCCAAGCTTGAGCAAAATTTCAAAAAATTGCTTATAAACCGCACACTTAACACAATTTCTCTAAAAAAAACTTGCCAAAGTTTCAAAAATCCGTAAGATATGCCCTCGTTACGCAAGATTATGGGTCATTAGCTCAGTCGGTAGAGCAGCGGACTTTTAATCCGTTGGTCGAAAGTTCGAATCTTTCATGACCCACCATCATCTTACAAAACAACTCTTTACGGGTCATTAGCTCAGTCGGTAGAGCAGCGGACTTTTAATCCGTTGGTCGAAAGTTCGAATCTTTCATGACCCACCATCATCTTACAAAACAACTCTTTACGGGTCATTAGCTCAGTCGGTAGAGCAGCGGACTTTTAATCCGTTGGTCGAAAGTTCGAATCTTTCATGACCCACCATTACTTCTCATTTTGCAAATTTTTCTGAAAAAATGACCGCTTTATAGTAGAATTTAGTTCATTTTTACTTTTATATTCTATCTTTTTCAATGTTAAAAAAACTTCTTATTGCATTAGGTATTGCCGGCACTATCGCTTGTGGCGGGCTATTTTACGGCTACCAAAAGCTAAGCTCATTAGCCGAGCACCCAATTGCCGCTCAACCAAACCAACTTTTCGTATTGGAGAAGGGTGTTTCAAGCCAAAAATTAGCAACCTTATTAGAGCAACAAGGCATTGTTGCCCATGAAGATATCCAACTACTTCCCTATTTAATGCGTTTATATCCGGAACTAAGCAAATTTAAGGCAGGTGCTTATTCATTGGATGGCTTAACTACTGTTAGAGAATTATTGGCGCATTTAAGCTCAGGCAAAGAAGTTCAGTTAAATGTGCAATTTATTGAAGGGAAAACGTTTAAAGTCTGGCGTGAACAGTTAGCCAAAGCCAACTATTTAAACCATACGCTAAAAGATAAATCTGAAAAAGAAATTGCAGAACTACTTGGCATTCCTCACGATAAAGTAGAAGGCTGGATTGCACCTGATACTTACAGCTATACGCCAAATTCTACCGATCTTGCCTTACTGAAACGAGCGTATCAAAGGCAAAAAGCAACGTTAGAACAAGCATGGCAAAATAGATCAGAAAATTTACCGCTTGCAAATCCTTATGAAATGCTAATTTTAGCTTCTATTGTCGAAAAAGAGACAGGTATTGCCGGCGAACGCGCACAAGTAGCGTCGGTATTCATCAATCGCTTAAACCATAAAATGTTGCTACAAACCGATCCAACCATTCTTTACGGTAAATGTGGCTGCTATGATGAAAAAATCTATCGCTCGGATATCACTAAGCCGACTGCTTATAATACCTATGTCATTGAGGGCTTACCTCCTACCCCGATTAGCATGCCAAGTGAGGCTTCTATCAAAGCAGTTGCCAATCCTGCGGATACCTCCTACCTCTACTTTGTAGCTGATGGCACAGGCGGGCATAAATTCAGCCGCACATTAGAAGAACATAATCGCTCTGTGGCAGAATGGCGGAAAATCGAACGAGAAAGAAAATAATGAAAACAACAATGAACGCAAAGTTTATCACTATCGAAGGGCTTGAAGGTGCAGGCAAAAGCAACGCACAAAAGATTGTATGTGAAACCTTAAAAGCCCATGGTATTGACTTTATCACCACCCGCGAACCGGGCGGCACACCGATTGCCGAAACGCTCCGCACCTTGTGGAAAGAAGGAGTAGATGGTGAAACCACCACTGACAAAGCTGAAGTGCTAATGATGTATGCAGCGCGAACGCAGCTAGTCGAAACCGTAATCCAACCGGCTCTTGCCAGTGGGAAATGGGTAATCGGTGACCGCCATGATCTCTCCAGCCAAGCCTATCAAGGTGGGGGTCGTGGGCTTACCGAGCTAGTAGAAACCATCGGTAAAGCTATTTTGGGCGATTTCGAGCCGGATTTGACCATTTATCTCGATCTTGATCCTAGCATTGGTTTGGAACGTGCCAAAGGGCGTGGAGCGTTAGATCGTATTGAACAGCAACATATTGATTTTTTTCACCGCACTCGGGAACGTTATTTAGTTTTAACTCAAAATAATCCAAAGGCGGTGATCATCAATGCTGAACAGCCAATAGAAAAAGTCTCTGCCGACATCCAACAAGCGGTCGAAAAATTCCTAAAATTTGCAATACTATGATGACATTATACCCTTGGCATACCGATACCTACACCCAGCTCACTCACGCCTTTTTAAAAGGAAGAGGGCATCACGCCCTACTGTTTAAAACCGATATCGGGCTTGGTACAGAAAATCTGATTCGAGAGGTCGCAAGCTGGCTGCTTTGCTCTGAGATAATAGGCAACCAAATTTGCCTAAAGTGCAAAAGTTGCTTGCTAAGCCAAAATGGCAACCACCCCGACTTTCATCTTTTAACCTCTATCGAAGGTAAAGATATCGGTATCGATCAAGTGCGTGAACTGCTTGGCAAACTACAAAATTTTGCCCAACAAGGTGGTAATACAGTTGTGTATATTCAAGGTGTTGATCGCCTCACCGAAGCTGCCAGCAACGCGTTGCTTAAAACTTTGGAAGAGCCACATAAAAATGTCTATTTCCTACTGGAAGCCCCATTGCAATCTGCCGTTTTAGCCACGATTCAAAGCCGTTGCCAAACATGGGTAATTAACCCTCCGAAAGCTAAGCAAGCAATGGAATGGCTACAGCAGGAATGCTCAACAACTTCAGAAAACGATTTAGAAATTGCAATTCGTCTTTGCCATTTTCGTCCACTGATTTGCAAAACTTTTATCGAAAATGACCGCTTGTCAGCACGTAAAACGTTTCTGCAAACCTTCTGGCGATTCTACAAAAATCGAGAGGTCATGCTACTTTTCACTGCCTTTGATAAAGAAAAAGAGCTGATTTTACAACAACTGGAATGGCTGGAAAGTTTCTTTAGCGATGCCTTAAAAGCCAAAATGGAAATTACCGAGAGCTGGATCAACCCAGATTTAAAAAACGGGATTTTCCCTTTTAGCCAGCAGCTCACAGTTCATGGTTTGCTACGAGGATATCATATTATCCAACAAACCCAGCGTGACTTAACGGAAGTAAATGCAGTTAATCAAGAATTGATAGTGCTAGATTGTTTAACAAAGTTGGTTTTAATTTTTGAGTAATATAGTGAATAATTCTGGCAAAAATAGTCATTTATACTATTAAAACAACAAAAGGAAAAAATGAAAAACTTATTTATCATAGACTCACATTGTCACTTAGACTCTTTAGATTACGAAACACACCACAAGAATGTGGATGAAGTCATTGAAAATGCCAAAGCACGTGGCGTGCATCATTTTATTTCAGTTTGTACAACTCTCGGGCGTTTTGAAGCAATGAAAAATTTAACCGCACACCGCAATGAGGTTTCGCTTTCTTGTGGTGTTCATCCGTTAAATGTGGAAGACGAGCCCTTTGATTATGATAAGCTGCTAAAACTTGCACAAGACCCACAAGTGGTTGCGGTTGGGGAAACCGGGCTAGATTATCACTACACTCCAGAAACCAAAGCCTTGCAACAATCACTGTTTATTCAACACATTGAGGTAGCAAATAAGATAAATAAACCACTTATTATTCACTCTCGCTCCGCTCGCCAAGATACTATGGATATGTTGGCACAAAATGGAGCGGAAAAATGCAAAGGCGTATTGCATTGCTTTACTGAAGATTGGACAATGGCAAAAAGAGCCTTAGATTTGGGTTTCTATATTTCAATATCAGGTATTATTACTTTCAGAAACGCAGAAGAGCTAAGAGATGTAGTACGAAAAGTGCCGTTAGAGCGCCTATTAGTGGAAACAGATTCTCCTTATCTTGCACCGATTCCATACCGTGGCAAACCGAACCAACCGGCTTATGTAAGGGAAACCTGTGAATATGTTGCGATGTTAAAAGGTGTATCAACGCAAGAATTAGCTCGCATTACAACTGAAAATGTGCAACACTTATTCAAAATTCAATTATAAGGAACAAATATGAGAGCCATACTCAAATATTTTTTAATTCTAGTCTCACTATCATTCTTTATTGTCATTGGTGGAGCAGTAAACTATGCTATGCCAAGTTATGAAGATACTGTGGTAACCGGTATGGAAGTTCGCCGGATGGATAAAGACGGCATTATCAGCAAATCTAATCCTGCCGATGGTGAAGTACGCGATGTCTATTTCTTATTTACCGAAGAACCTGAAACGAAAAAAGTGATGGTCTATCGTAATGAAGATACCGGCTGGGGCTTACCACCTTATTTCAAATTTGGCTCTGCTGATATTCAAGCTAAAGCTCAAGCTTACGCTAATGAAAAGCAACGTGTACAAATAAAATATTACGGCTGGAGAATCAACTGGCTGAATGAGTTTAGAAATATCGTTTCAATCAAACCACTGGCAGAAGCTGAAACTGTAAGTAAACCCATTATGACCTACGTACTTTATGCAATACTTGCCTTTTTATTCTTCTTATCAGTACAACTAATTCGCGGTATTTTTAAAGATTAATTTCTCTTACTTAATTCCTTTGACAAACGGTTTAATTTTGTAAAAAATTAAACCGTTTTCTTTTTAATATCAAATAGCCGATGATTTACTACTTTATTGCTGATCTACATCTCAACGAAAATCAACCTGAAATCACCCAACATTTCTTGCAATTTATGCAGAAAAAAGCACCGCTTGCACAAGCAGTTTATATTTTAGGGGATTTGTTTGATTTTTGGATTGGTGATGATGAGGAATCTGAACTCATCTCACAAGTCAAAACCGCAATTAAAACTCTCACTACGAGCGGTGTAAAATGCTATTTTATTTGCGGAAATCGTGATTTCTTAATCAGCAAACGATTTAGCCAACAAACAGGGATAGAAATTCTCCCGGATTATCAATTGCTCGATCTATTTGGCAAGCAAACCTTACTCTGCCATGGCGACACTCTCTGTATTGACGATATCAAATATCAAAAATTCCGTAAGAAAGTACATCAAAAATGGCGGCAAGCTCTCTTCCTATCCCTGCCACTCGCTTGGCGTATTCATATTGCCCGGAAAATTCGTGCAAAAAGTCAGCTAGAGAAACAGCACAAATCTGCCCATATTATGGATGTTAATCCTCAATTTACAGCAGATATCATGGGAAAATTTAATGCAGTACAGCTAATTCATGGACATACCCATCGCCAAGCAATTCACAAAGAGCATAATTTTACCCGCATAGTATTAGGAGATTGGAAAAGAGACTACGCCTCAATTTTAGAAGTCAGTGAACAAGGAATAAAATTTATATGATTGATGTCATCATCCCATGTTACAACGCTGAAAAAACTCTCTTGCGAGCGGTACAAAGTGCTATCAATCAACCTGAATTAAACCTAATTTGGTTGATTGATGACTGTTCAACTGATAATACGCTAGCACTCGCTCAACATCTGCAAGCACAAGTGCCGAATAAAATTCGAGTAGAACAGATGCCGAAAAACGGCGGGGTTGCCAAAGCACGGAATTGGGGAGCTTTACAAAGCGAGGAAGAATTTATTGCCTTCTTAGATGCTGATGATGCTTACGAGAACGGAGCATTACAAGTTGCTGAAAAGATATTTGAGTTCAAGCCGGAAACCAGCCTGGTTCGTTTATCCCTAAAACCGATTGATCTACCTGAACGCTATAGCTCACACCCGAATTTTGAACTAGCTTGGCAAAATATGCAAATGACAGCTGGTGGCAATATTGTATTTAGACGAGCCTTTTTTCTCGCTTGCGGAGGCTTTCCACAACATCAACTTTTTAGAGAACTTGGTGGGGAAGATGGGGCTTTAGGAATTGCTACTACTCAAATAAGTTCTGTTGCTACAGCATTTAATGATGTTGGTGTATTACATTACTGCCGAGATGGTATGCATGCCGAAAGGTTACTCAATACTATTTTATTCAATGAAAAGGATCCAAAAGTCACTGAAGAGAAAATTGCACAAGCAAATCGTATTACCGACACCATTTGTCATCAAATACAAACTCTGAACCAATGCTTAAATAGTCAAAACATTGGTATCAAACCCTATAATTTAGAGTGGTCCTAACATTATCTCACTACTAATTTACAAAATTTTAGCTAGAAATAGCCGCTTGTAACCCATGCTACAAGCGGTCTATTTTCATGATAATTTTACAAAACCCTAAAACATCTCCATCCCCAAAACAAAAACCCCAAGCCTATCGCTAAGCTCGGGGTCCTCTAATTAAGCCCTGATGTTGCCCTACTCTCACATGCGGAATCCACACACTACCATCGGCGTCACTGCGTTTCACTTCTGAGTTCGGAATGGAATCAGGTGGCACCACAGCACTATCGACATCAGGAAAATCTTCGATGATTCAGACTTTCTTCGTCTTTCTTTTTATCTTTGTCTTTCCAAATTGTTCTTTCGTTCTTTACTTTCTTCGGCTTTCGCCTTTCATTCGAAACAAGCTGTTACTGATTCTTAATTTCCGTCTTTTCGTTTTGTTTTGTTAATTTCTCAACCCTTTCACTAAAAACACTTGAGCGTTGTATAGTTAAGCCTCTCGGGCAATTAGTATGTGTTAGCTCAACGTCTCGCAACGCTTACACACCACACCTATCTACGTCGTAGTCTTCAACAACCCTTACCGACTTATAGTCGGGGAGAACTCATCTCTTGGCAAGTTTCGTGCTTAGATGCTTTCAGCACTTATCTCTTCCGCACATAGCTACCCGGCAATGCGTCTGGCGACACAACCGGAACACCAGGGGTGCGTCCACTCCGGTCCTCTCGTACTAGGAGCAGCCCCAATCAATTCTCCAACGCCCACGGCAGATAGGGACCGAACTGTCTCACGACGTTCTAAACCCAGCTCGCGTACCACTTTAAATGGCGAACAGCCATACCCTTGGGACCTACTTCAGCCCCAGGATGTGATGAGCCGACATCGAGGTGCCAAACACCGCCGTCGATATGAACTCTTGGGCGGTATCAGCCTGTTATCCCCGGAGTACCTTTTATCCGTTGAGCGATGGCCCTTCCATTCAGAACCACCGGATCACTATGACCTGCTTTCGCACCTGCTCGACTTGTCTGTCTCGCAGTTAAGCTTGCTTATACCATTGCACTAACCTCACGATGTCCGACCGTGATTAGCAAACCTTCGTGCTCCTCCGTTACTCTTTGGGAGGAGACCGCCCCAGTCAAACTACCCACCAGACACTGTCCGAACACCCGATTAGGGCGCTTCGTTAGAACATCAAACGTTAAAGGGTGGTATTTCAAGGACGCCTCCACACAAACTAGCGTTCATGCTTCAAAGGCTCCCACCTATCCTACACATCAAAATTCAATGTTCAGTGTCAAGCTATAGTAAAGGTTCACGGGGTCTTTCCGTCTAGCCGCGGGTACACCGCATCTTCACGGCGATTTCAATTTCACTGAGTCTCGGGTGGAGACAGCCTGGCCATCATTATGCCATTCGTGCAGGTCGGAACTTACCCGACAAGGAATTTCGCTACCTTAGGACCGTTATAGTTACGGCCGCCGTTTACTGGGGCTTCGATCAGGAGCTTCTCTTTCGATAACACCATCAATTAACCTTCCAGCACCGGGCAGGCATCACACCCTATACGTCCACTTTCGTGTTTGCAGAGTGCTGTGTTTTTAATAAACAGTTGCAGCCAGCTGGTATCTTCGACCGGTTCAACCTTCGTCCGCGAGGGACTACAATCTACGCCGGCGCACCTTCTCCCGAAGTTACGGTGCTATTTTGCCTAGTTCCTTCACCCGAGTTCTCTCAAGCGCCTGAGTATTCTCTACCTGACCACCTGTGTCGGTTTATAGTACGGTTTAGTGTAATCTGAAGCTTAGTGGCTTTTCCTGGAAGCGTGGTATCGGTTACTTCAGCTCCGTAGAGCCTCGTCATCACTTCTCGGTGTTAAAAGCGTCCGGATTTGCCTAAACGCTCCACCTACCGGCTTAAACAGGGATATCCAACACCCTGATAACCTAACCTTCTCCGTCCCCACATCGCAATTACACCAAGTACGGGAATATTAACCCGTTTCCCATCGACTACGCTTTTCAGCCTCGCCTTAGGGGCCGACTCACCCTGCCCCGATTAACGTTGGACAGGAACCCTTGGTCTTCCGGCGAACGAGTTTTTCACTCGTTTTATCGTTACTTATGTCAGCATTCGCACTTCTGATACGTCCAGCAAACCTCTCGATTCACCTTCTTCCGCTTACAGAACGCTCCCCTACCCAACAGACTTTCGTCTGATGCCGCAGCTTCGGTGACTAGTTTTAGCCCCGTTACATCTTCCGCGCAGGCCGACTCGACTAGTGAGCTATTACGCTTTCTTTAAATGATGGCTGCTTCTAAGCCAACATCCTAGCTGTCTAAGCCTTCCCACTTCGTTTCCCACTTAACTAGTACTTGGGGACCTTAGCTGGCGGTCTGGGTTGTTTCCCTCTCCACGATGGACGTTAGCACCCACCGTGTGTCTCCTGAGTATCACTCTTCGGTATTCGCAGTTTGCATCGGGTTGGTAATCCGGGATGGACCCCTAGCCGAAACAGTGCTCTACCCCCGAAGGTGTCCGCTCAAGGCTCTACCTAAATAGATTTCGGGGAGAACCAGCTATCTCCCGGTTTGATTGGCCTTTCACCCCCAGCCACAAGTCATCCGCTAATTTTTCAACATTAGTCGGTTCGGTCCTCCAATTAGTGTTACCCAATCTTCAACCTGCCCATGGCTAGATCACCGGGTTTCGGGTCTATACCTTGCAACTCAAACGCCCAGTTAAGACTCGGTTTCCCTACGGCTCCCTTATTCAGTTAACCTTGCTACAAAATATAAGTCGCTGACCCATTATACAAAAGGTACGCAGTCACAGAACAAGTCTGCTCCCACTGCTTGTACGCACAAGGTTTCAGGTTCTATTTCACTCCCCTCGCCGGGGTTCTTTTCGCCTTTCCTTCACAGTACTGGTTCACTATCGGTCAATCAGGAGTATTTAGCCTTGGAGGATGGTCCCCCCATCTTCAAACAGGATATCACGTGTCCCGCCCTACTTGTTGTTAGCCTAGTACCACAATAATGTTTTCGAGTACGGGACTATCACCCTCTGTGGTTGAGCTTCCCAGCTCATTCCTCTAACAAAACTGCTATCACTAACTGGCTCTTTCGCGTTCGCTCGCCGCTACTAACGAAATCTCGGTTGATTTCTTTTCCTCGGGGTACTTAGATGTTTCAGTTCTCCCGGTTTGCCTCATTTACCTATGTATTCAGTAAATGATAGTAGGTTCTTCACCTACTGGGTTTCCCCATTCGGACATCTTGGATTAAACGCCTCTTATCGACTCATCCAAGCTTTTCGCAGATTAGCACGTCCTTCTTCGCCTCTGATTGCCAAGGCATCCACCTTGTGCGCTTAGTCACTTAACTATACAACCTCAAATGTTTTTTTCTCGGTTGCTAAATTAACAACTTGCTTGAGTGCTTTTGTTCACTCAAGACTTCAACTACTCAGACTTTCTTTCGAAAATCTCTCAGTTTTTCAGCTTGTTTCTCAATTTTTAAAGAACATTAAGACAATAAAAATCATCTTTAAATGGCGTCCCCACGGGGATTCGAACCCCGGTTACCGCCGTGAAAGGGCGATGTCCTAGGCCTCTAGACGATGGGGACAACATTTAAAGATGCTTTCCGCTTTGCCATTTTGGGTTAAACATTCTAGCTACTTTTGCCATATCTTGCAAGATTATGACCGCTTGAATGCCTAACTTTCATTCATCTCTTGTCCTGCGCTTATCTATCAAACAATCTGTGTGAACACTTGCTGTCGTTACAGCTCCACTTCGCTCTCGCTTAGCTTCGCCCTTGATTTTTGGTAAGGAGGTGATCCAACCGCAGGTTCCCCTACGGTTACCTTGTTACGACTTCACCCCAGTCATGAATCATACCGTGGTAAACGCCCCCCTTGCGGTTAAGCTATCTACTTCTGGTACAACCCACTCCCATGGTGTGACGGGCGGTGTGTACAAGGCCCGGGAACGTATTCACCGCAACATTCTGATTTGCGATTACTAGCGATTCCGACTTCATGGAGTCGAGTTGCAGACTCCAATCCGGACTTAGACGTACTTTCTGAGATTCGCTCACCATCGCTGGGTCGCCGCCCTCTGTATACGCCATTGTAGCACGTGTGTAGCCCTACTCGTAAGGGCCATGATGACTTGACGTCATCCCCACCTTCCTCCGGTTTATCACCGGCAGTCTCCTTTGAGTTCCCGACCGAATCGCTGGCAACAAAGGATAAGGGTTGCGCTCGTTGCGGGACTTAACCCAACATTTCACAACACGAGCTGACGACAGCCATGCAGCACCTGTCTCAAAGTTCCCGAAGGCACACTCGCATCTCTGCAAGCTTCTTTGGATGTCAAGAGTAGGTAAGGTTCTTCGCGTTGCATCGAATTAAACCACATGCTCCACCGCTTGTGCGGGCCCCCGTCAATTCATTTGAGTTTTAACCTTGCGGCCGTACTCCCCAGGCGGTCGATTTATCACGTTAGCTACGGGCACCAGAGTTAAACCCCAATCCCCAAATCGACAGCGTTTACGGCGTGGACTACCAGGGTATCTAATCCTGTTTGCTCCCCACGCTTTCGCACATGAGCGTCAGTACATTCCCAAGGGGCTGCCTTCGCCTTCGGTATTCCTCCACATCTCTACGCATTTCACCGCTACACGTGGAATTCTACCCCTCCCTAAAGTACTCTAGACTCCCAGTCTGAAATGCAATTCCCAGGTTAAGCCCGGGGATTTCACACCTCACTTAAAAGTCCGCCTGCGTGCCCTTTACGCCCAGTTATTCCGATTAACGCTCGCACCCCCCGTATTACCGCGGCTGCTGGCACGGAGTTAGCCGGTGCTTCTTCTGTAGTTAACGTCAATTGATTGTTCTATTAAAACAATCACCTTCCTCGCTACCGAAAGAACTTTACAACCCGAAGGCCTTCTTCATTCACGCGGCATGGCTGCATCAGGGTTCCCCCCATTGTGCAATATTCCCCACTGCTGCCTCCCGTAGGAGTCTGGACCGTGTCTCAGTTCCAGTGTGGCTGGTCATCCTCTCAGACCAGCTAGAGATCGCGGGCTTGGTGAGCCTTTACCTCACCAACTACCTAATCCCACTTGGGCTCATCTTATGGCAGGTGGCCAAATGGTCCCACCCTTTAGTCCACAGACATTACGCGGTATTAGCTACCGTTTCCAGTAGTTATCCCCCTCCATAAGCCAGATTCCCAAGCATTACTCACCCGTCCGCCACTCGTCACCCAGGGAGCAAGCTCCCTTGTGCTACCGTTCGACTTGCATGTGTTAAGCCTGCCGCCAGCGTTCAATCTGAGCCATGATCAAACTCTTCAATTCAAAAAGTTTAATCGCTCAATATGTACTGACATAAAAATCGCACTCTCAAACTAACTTAAAAAGTTAATTTAAAGAGAAAATGAATTTCTAGTTAAGCACCTATTAAGACTTCAAAATTAAAAAAATATTTTTAAATCAAGTCAATCAACAAGTGCCCACACAGATTGTCTGATAAATTTTTAAAGAACAAAATAAAACGACGCACTGCAATCTAAACAAACCGTTCACAACAGCGCGTCGTTGTGTGGTGCGTATTATAGGGAAAAATAAAACGAACGCAAGCAAAAATTGTAAAAAAATTGAAAAATATTACCGCTTGTTGATCTTTTCAACAAGTTGATTAATTTATATATTAATCACTATTCGTTTTATACTTATTTATAAAGATACTATAATCAATAATTAGCTGTTCAATTACAATAACAGGAGATTATCTATGACTACTCAACACTTTATCGGCTTAGGCGTTGCCGGCAATTTTGCCGGGCATTTGGAGCAAGCAGGCGAGGCGGCTGATTTCATGAAAGTGAAAACAGTGGAAGCTATCCAGCCAAAAGCAATTTTTCCGTTTTATGTACCGTCTGATAATCTAGGAAATTATCAGTTCTTAGCAACTTACCCACTTTCAAGCGATGCAATTAATTTTCCACAAGATGCAGATAATCTGCAAATTGAGCCGGAAATCGCTTTAATTTGCGATATTGAATATCAAGCCAATAAGGTTGTAAGCTTACATCCCACCCATTTTGCTGCCTATAACGATTGCTCAATCCGCCGTCCAAATGCTCATAAAATCTGTGAAAAGAAAAACTGGGGAGCCTCTTCTAAAGGGATTTCTTTAACACACTTACCTTTGGATACTTTTAGTGAGGAAGGCACTTTAGATCACTATAATATCGCTTGCTTCCATAAGCGTAACGGCGTGTTGAATGCTTATGGCATTGATAGCCCGGCGGTGGAATATAGCTATTTTCATCAAAAATTGTTGGATTGGATTGTAGATCGAATGAATAATCAGACTGATGAAGGACCTATGAACAATATCGCTGAAATGCTTAAACAATCGGACTATCCGACTAAGGCGATTATCAGTATTGGAGCAACCCGCTATACGCCTTTTGGCGAGAGCAATTTCTTGCAAGTAGGTGATATTAGTATTGTTGTGGTTTATAACGCTAAAAAATACAGTTACGCACAAATTGAAGAAATGGCAAATTTAGAAGTGTTTAGTGAAGATATTTCTGCTCTGATTCAAAGCGTGCGTTAACCGCTACAAGCGGTCAGTTTTGAAGAAATTTTTGCGATCTGCTTCGAAAATTTTGTGTTAAATTCTGACCGACTTTTTGCTTTCCGTTATAGTGCCTTCAATATTTGGAGGCACTATGAAAAAACTTCTCTTATTACTATTTTGTTTTAGCTCTACTCTTTTCGCAAAATCATTAGACTTAATGTTACTCGGTCAATATAAAGATCAGGATATTGAGGGATGGGTGATGAGCGAAAAACTAGATGGCGTACGAGGCTTTTGGGACGGTAAACAGCTTATTAGCCGCCAGGGTTATCCACTTAATCCGCCCGATTATTTTGTAAAAAATTTCCCGCCCTTTGCAATTGATGGTGAACTCTTTAGCGACCGAGGAAAATTCGAGGAAATTTCAAGTATTGTGCGCTCTACTGAGCCTAAAGGCTGGTATAAGTTAAAATTGCACGTTTTTGATGTACCTAATGCGAGTGGAGATTTATTTGAACGGCTAAATTCATTAAAGCACTATTTGAACCAGCACCCAACTCCATATATTGAAATAATTGAGCAGATTCCAATTCAAGATAAAGCTCATCTTGAGCAATTTTATCAATCTATTTTAACTAAAGGTGGTGAAGGTGCCGTGGTTCGTAATCCTAAAGCTCATTACATTCAGGGGCGTTCTGCCCAAATTCTAAAAATTAAGCCTGTATTAGATGAAGAATGTACCGTTACCGCTCACTATAAAGGAAAAGGTAAATATGCCAACAAGCTCGGGGCCATAAGCTGTGAAAATCATCGAGGACACTTTCGTATCGGCTCCGGTTTTAAAGATAAAGATCGGGAAAATCCTCCCCCCATTGGGTCAATCATCACATACAAATACAGAGGCTTAACAGAATCCGGTAAACCAAGATTCGCTACTTTTTTAAGAAAACGTGAGCCGAGTGAGTAATGATATTTCCAGTTGCAAGTTATCAAGCGGTTAAATTTGGTAAAAAATTTGTAAAATTCAACCGCTTGTAAAAATAATTTGTGATCCAGTCATCATTTATGCACTAAAGCATTTGAAATTCCAGCCAAATTTTTTTATTTTTCATTAAACTTGATAAGTTATTAAATTAAGGAATCGCTATGACAAATGCAGAACTCTTTGGTGAAGGGCTAAATCTTATGTTTGCAGGGATGGGATTTGTAATGCTATTTCTGCTGGTTCTGATTTATGCTATTAGCTTCATATCTACTCTGATTAACCGATATTTTCCCGATCCTATTCCTAATACTCCCCCCAAATTATCTCCACCTGCTGATGATTTAGAAGCATTACGCCCGGTAATTGCAGCGGCTATTGCTCATCATCGCCGAGTGAAAGGACAGAATTAATGCGAAAATTCAAACAAATATATTAGAAGGAATTTCATTATGACAACTCAACCAAAAAAAATTGCTATTACTGATGTCGTCTTACGTGATGCTCACCAATCTTTGTTTGCAACTCGATTACGTTTAGACGATATGTTACCGATTGCCGCAGAACTTGATAAAATCGGCTATTGGTCGTTAGAAGCTTGGGGAGGTGCAACTTTTGATAGTTGCATTCGTTTTTTAGGCGAAGATCCTTGGGTGCGTTTACGAGAGCTAAAAAAAGCAATTCCGAATACACCGCTACAAATGTTATTACGAGGACAAAACCTCTTAGGCTACCGCCATTATGCCGATGATGTAGTAGATAAATTTGTAGAGCGTTGTGTTAAAAACGGTATGGATGTTTTCCGTGTTTTCGATGCCTTAAATGATCCACGTAATATGCAAGCAGCATTACAAGCGGTTAAAAAACATGGCGGACACGCACAAGGTACATTAAGTTACACCACAAGCCCTGTACACACTTTACAAACTTGGTTAGAAGTAACAGAACAATTATTAGAAATCGGCGTAGATTCCTTGGTCATCAAAGATATGTCCGGCATTTTAACCCCAATGGCCGCCTACGAATTAGTGAGCGAAATCAAAAAACGCTACGATGTAGAACTTCATTTACATTGCCACTCAACCACAGGTATGGCGGAAATGGCGTTATTAAAAGCAATTGAAGCCGGTGTAGATGGGGTTGATACGTCCATTTCTTCAATGTCAGGCACTTACGGCCACCCTGCTACCGAATCTATCGTTGCGACATTACAAGGAACACCGTATGACACAGGCTTGAACATTCCGGAATTGGAAAAAATTGCTGCTTACTTCCGTAATGTTCGGAAAAAATATGCGAAATTTGAAGGGCAATTACGTGGCATCGACAGCCGTATTTTAGTCGCACAGGTGCCAGGCGGTATGCTCACCAATCTTGAAAGCCAACTCAAACAACAAAACGCTACCGACAAGCTTGATCTCGTGCTACAAGAAATTCCACGAGTGCGTGAAGATTTAGGCAATATCCCATTAGTGACACCAACTTCTCAAATTGTAGGTACGCAGGCAGTAATGAATGTATTGATGGGCGAACGCTATAAAACAATTGCTAAAGAAACCGCAGGTATTCTAAAAGGAGAATATGGTCGCACGCCTGCTCCAGTAAATGCAGCATTACAAGAAAGAGTGCTTGAGGGAGCGAAGCCAATTACCGACCGCCCAGCAGATCATATTCCACCGGAACTGAATAAATTAGTGGAGGATGTGACTGCTCAAGCAAAAGAAAAAAATATCACGCTCTCTGAAAATACTATTGATGATGTTCTGATTGTGGCACTATTCCAACAAGTTGGTTGGAAATATTTGGAAAACCGCAACAATCCATCTGCTTTTGAACCTGTACCAAGTGCTGATGATGCCAAAGCTACTCCATCAGCAGCACCTAAAGCGCAAGCTCCATCGGGAGCTGCAGTTTATACAGTTGAACTTGAGGGCAAAGCCTTTGTAGTGAAAGTAAGTGAGGGGGGAGATATTACCAATATCACACCAACTACGGCTGCACCGGCTCCACAAGCGGTCAATTCTTCAGAAAAATCTGCAAATGCCGAGCCTGTAAATGCCCCAATGGCAGGGAACATTCTCAAAGTTGAAGTGAAAGAAGGTCAGCAAGTAGCTGAAGGCGATGTTCTACTGATTCTCGAAGCGATGAAAATGGAAACTCAAATTTGTGCTGCAAAATCAGGTACTATCCAAGGCATCAATGTCAAACAAGGCGATGTGGTTGCTGTGAATGATACCTTAATGAGTATTGCATAGGAGTGATATATGGACGGTATTATTGCTCTATTTAAAGGAATGGGAATAGTACATCTTGAGTTTGGGCAAGCTGTAATGATTGCGATAAGCGTGCTTTTGCTCTGGCTTGCTATTGCCCGAAAATTCGAGCCGCTTTTACTTGTACCTATCGGTTTTGGTGGTTTGATGTCCAATATTCCGGAAGCCGGAATGGCAATGACAGCATTAGATAATCTACTGCACAGCGGTCAAGCGGAACAACTTGCGATTATTGCTGCGAAAGTAAATAGCACAAGCCTTGATGTTCACGCTCTCAAAGACGCCATTGCACTTGCTGCCCCATCAGTGCAAAATGAACTTGAAGTAATAGCCGGTGATATGGGTTATACCGCAGGTGTGTTGGCATTATTCTATAAAGTAGCAATTGGCTATGGCGTTGCACCTTTAATCATCTTTATGGGTGTAGGAGCAATGACAGACTTCGGACCTTTATTGGCAAACCCTCGTATGCTACTCCTCGGTGCTGCCGCACAGTTTGGGATTTTTGCTACCGTATTGGGAGCATTAGGATTAAACTGGCTTGGTATTATTGATTTTAGTCTGCCACAAGCAGCAGCAATTGGGATTATTGGAGGGGCTGATGGCCCA
Source organism: Mannheimia granulomatis (assembly GCF_011455695.1). Classification (NCBI taxonomy): domain Bacteria; kingdom Pseudomonadati; phylum Pseudomonadota; class Gammaproteobacteria; order Pasteurellales; family Pasteurellaceae; genus Mannheimia; species Mannheimia granulomatis. Next base: position 1,733,308 of record NZ_CP015030.1, read on the forward strand.
ACAGCAATTTATCTCGCAAGCAAATTGGCCCCGGAATTATTAGGTGCAATTGCCGTTGCCGCTTATTCTTATATGGCATTAGTTCCTCTTATCCAACCGCCTATTATGAAAGCATTGACAACGGAACAAGAACGTAAAATCAGAATGACACAGCTACGCAATGTCAGCAATCGTGAAAAAATTATCTTCCCGATTGTCTTACTTCTCCTTGTTGCGCTGCTATTACCTGATGCAGCACCGCTACTTGGAATGTTCTGTTTTGGAAACTTGTTACGTACCAGTGGTGTAGTAGAACGCTTAAACGACACCGCCCAAAATGCACTAATTAATATCGTGACGATTTTCCTTGGCTTATCAGTCGGGGCAAAATTAGTAGCAGATAAATTCCTCCAACCACAAACCTTAGGTATTTTAGTACTGGGTGTAATTGCATTTGGAATCGGAACTGCAAGCGGTGTGATTATGGCGAAAATAATGAATCGCTTTAGTAAAAATAAAATCAATCCGCTTATTGGCTCTGCTGGTGTTTCCGCTGTACCAATGGCTGCTCGTGTATCAAATAAAGTTGGTCAAGAATATGACAAGCAGAACTTCTTATTGATGCACGCTATGGGACCAAACGTAGCAGGAGTGATCGGCTCAGCGATTGCTGCAGGCGTAATGTTAAAATATATCGCCAATATGTAGCCATTCGCTAAATAAAATTAGACCTCTGAAAGATATACTTTTGGAGGTTTTTTATTTTGTTGATAATAATTCTCAAAAAGTTGTTGACTTCTTATATGATAATTATTATCATTAGCTCACTTCAAAAAATAATAGGTAATCACTCCAACTCTTTACGCCGTATTCCCCCACAAAATACGGCGTTTTTTTTGCTTATCAGCCCAAACCTCTATCAATTTCAATTCATACCGCTATAATAGAACCATTTTTAAATTTATAGACTAAGAAAGGAAAATAAATGGCTCAATCTATTGAATCTATCATTGCTGAACTTAAACGTGGTGTAGAAAATATTTACTCTGAAGAAGATTTAATCGCAAAATTAAAAGAAGAGCGTCCATTAATCATCAAATTAGGAGCAGATCCAACAGCGCCTGATATTCACTTAGGTCATACCGTTGTTTTAAACAAATTACGCCAATTCCAACAACTTGGTCACCAAGTTGTATTCTTAATCGGCGATTTCACCGGTATGGTAGGGGATCCTTCAGGCAAAAGCTCGACTCGTCCCCCATTAACACGTGAAGATGTACTGCGTAATGCTGAAACCTATAAACAACAAATTTTCAAAATTTTAGATCCTGTAAAAACCCGTATCGTATTCAACTCTGAATGGTTAAGCGAATTAGGTACAGAAGGGATGATCCGCTTAGCATCCAACTATACGGTCGCTCGTATGTTAGAACGTGAAGACTTTAAAAACCGTTTTAACAATCAACAGTCTATTGCAATTCACGAGTTCATCTATCCATTATTACAAGGTCATGATTCTGTGGCATTAAAAGCCGATGTGGAATTAGGCGGAACAGACCAAACTTTCAACTTATTAGTGGGTCGTGAATTACAAAAATCAGCGGGACAAAAACCACAAGTAGCGATGACATTACCGCTTTTAGTAGGCTTAGATGGCGAGAAAAAAATGTCGAAATCACTCGGTAACTACATCGGCGTGACCGAAGCACCAAGCGAAATGTTTGGTAAAGTGATGTCAATTTCAGATGAGCTAATGTGGGATTGGTACAATCTACTCTCGTTCCGTCCATTAGAAGAAATCGCTCAATTAAAAGCAGAGGTTGCTGCAGGTAAAAACCCTCGTGATGTCAAAATTCTGCTAGCTAAGGAAATTATTGCCCGTTTCCATGATGAAGCAGCGGCCAATGCGGCTGAACAAGAATTTATCAATCGCTTCCAAAAAGGTGCTATTCCAGACGAAATGCCGGAATTTACCTTTGAAGGCGAAATCGGCTTAGCTGCATTATTAAAAGAAGCAGGACTTGTGCCATCAACCTCTGAAGCCATCCGTTCAGCTCAGCAAGGCGGTGTAAAAATTGATGGTGAAAAAGTAGAAGATGTGAAACAAAATGCTCAAAAAGGCACCTTTGTTTACCAAGTTGGTAAACGTAAATTCGCCCGAATTACGGTAAAATAATCTTACCTAATAAAACAAGCGGTCATAATTTGAAAATTATTTGCAAATTATGACCGCTTGTATTTTATAGAAACATTAGAGCAAATTATTTAAACTCATAACGTCTAATTGTTTTTAAATCTGAATCTTGATTTTTAATCTCATCAGCAAGGCGAACTCGAGCACCTACGGCAGCATGAGCATCATACTGACGAGTTAAGGTCACAGTTTCACCATTATCTCTTTGCACAGTTAGCTCAACAACATCTGCCGACACAGCTTTGCTTGACAACACAGTTGCATTACCTTTGTCAGAATAAACATCGGCCGTACAAGCTGCTAAGATAAAAGATGCTAATACAGCTAAAGAAAGTTTTTTCATTATAAGAATCCCTCAGGAAGAACTAAAAATTAAAGTAGAGACACATTCAGATCTGAATTAGATCCTACAAGTCTCACACGTTTGCCAGGAACAAAACCGTCTTCTTTCTTTTGAACTACAACGATTTCTTTACCATCGTCTTTACGAATCACCATTTCTAATGAAGAAACCTGACTCGTTTTTTGTTCTACTTGGTTACCAATTACCGCACCGGCAACGGCTCCCACTGCTGTTGCAATCGCTTGACCTGTACCACCACCAATCGCGTTACCGGCAACGCCGCCTAAAACGCCACCACCAACAGTACCAATCACACCTTCACTATTTGCTTGAATTTTAACATCACGTACAGAAACAATAGTTCCATAGCTAATAGAACGAGCTTCTTTTGCTTGACCTGCTGAATATACACTACCACTAAATACATCTGTATTCGCACAACCTACCAAAGCAAAGCTTGACATTAATGCAACGGCTAGACCTAATTTTTTCATTTGTACTCCAAAATAAATACCAAAAATTAAATTTCTGACATAACGATATCGTTTATATCATAAGGGTGCAGCTTTAGACAACAAGTATTACAAAAAGTTACATTTCTCAAGGTGATCGCAATACTTGGATTAGGTAATTGCTCCCCCGACACCTGAGGATGACTTACCTTCACTTTCAATTCCGAATTTTCCAATAACTTAAAATAGGACAAGCTTCGCTCGATCCATTGTTCTACCGTTTCGCCTACTAAAAATGGGAACACAATCTCAATATGCTCCCATCCCTCTTCAGGATAAATCTTATCTTTAGGAAAAGGCAGCTCGACAATCTTTACATTTTGTCTGCAAAATTTAACCGCTTGCTCCAAGGTAAATAATCCAATTGGTCTGCCATTTACAATGCTTTCCTTAAGTAAGGTTGCCTTTTCTAACAACAAGTCTTTCCATTTTTCTGCGGTGTCGATTTGATTCATTCGAACAGCAAGGTGATCGATTTGATAAAAGGATAAATCAATACCGGCTACTTCTGCAATTTGTTGAATTTTTTGCTCAAATTGAGATAAATCACCAAAACAAGCGGTCATTTTCTCGAAAAATTTTGCATTTTCTGCTACAATCCTGTCCATTTTTGTAAATCGAATTTAATAGGTTAAATTAGTGAATATTCAACAAATTTTATCAGATAAAATTAAACAGGCAATGATTGCCGCTGGTGCAGAGGAAAATGTTGAGCCGCTTGTTCGTCAATCAGGCAAACCGGAGTTTGGCGATTATCAAGCCAACGGTGCAATGGGGGCTGCGAAAAAATTGGGAATGAACCCTCGTGAGTTTGCTCAGAAAATTTTAGATAATGCCGATCTTAACGGCATTGCCGATAAATTAGAAATTGCAGGTCCCGGCTTTATCAATATCTTCTTGAACCAAGAATGGTTGGCTCAAAATGCTAACAATGCGTTACAAGCGGTTAATTTTGGCATAAAAACTGCAAATCCGCAGACTATCGTAATCGACTACTCTTCACCAAACGTTGCCAAAGAGATGCACGTTGGGCATTTACGTTCAACTATTATTGGTGATGCGGTAGTCCGCACATTAGAATTTTTAGGCAATAACGTAATTCGTGCCAACCACGTGGGCGACTGGGGCACACAATTCGGTATGCTTATCGCTTACCTTGAAAAAATGGAAAACGAACACGCCAGTGAGATGGAGTTAAGCGATTTAGAAGCCTTCTACCGTGCTGCCAAAGAGCATTATGATTCAGACGAAGTGTTTGCCGAAAAAGCCCGTAACTATGTGGTGAAATTACAAAGTGGCGATGAGTATTGCTTGACGATGTGGAAAAAGTTGGTGGACATCACTATGCACCACAACCAAGAAAACTACGATCGTTTAAATGTAACCTTAACCGAAAAAGATGTGATGGGTGAAAGCCTTTACAACCCGATGTTACCTGAGATTGTGGCTGATCTTAAAGCGAAGAGCTTAGCCGTTGAAGATGACGGTGCCTTGGTGGTGTTCTTAGACGAGTTTAAAAACAAAGACGGCGACCCGATGGGCGTGATCGTGCAGAAAAAAGATGGTGGTTTCTTATATACCACCACCGATATTGCTGCTGCAAAATATCGTTATGAAACCTTAAAAGCCGACCGAGCATTGGTGTTCTCAGATTCCCGCCAAGCACAACATATGCAACAAGCGTGGTTAATTACCCGCAAAGCAGGCTATGTACCGGATTCATTCAGCCTTGAACATCCATTCTTCGGCATGATGTTAGGCAAAGACGGTAAACCGTTTAAAACCCGTAGTGGTGGCACAGTAAAACTGAAAGATCTATTAGACGAAGCAGTAGAACGTGCCGATAAGTTGATTTCAGAGCGTTCTACCGACTTAACCGCCGAAGAAAAAGCGGCAGTGGTAGAAGCGGTGGCAATCGGCTCGGTAAAATATTCAGATCTCTCAAAAAACCGTACCACTGATTATGTGTTCGATTGGGATAATATGCTGACTTTTGAAGGCAATACCGCCCCTTATATGCAATATGCCTACACCCGTATTCGCTCGATTTTCGCTCGTGCCGGTATTAATGCAGACAGCTTAAATGCGGAAATTCAGCTTGGTGAAGATAAAGAACGTGCTTTAGCCGTGAAATTACTGCAATTTGAAGAAGCCTTAAATGGCGTAGCAAAAGACGGTATGCCACATATTCTCTGCCAATACCTATACGAATTAGCTGGCAGTTTCTCAAGTTTCTACGAGGCTTGCCCAATTTTAAATGCAGAAGAAAACGTGAAAAACAGCCGCTTAGCCCTAGCCGCTTTAACCGCCAAAACGTTAAAACAAGGTTTAGATTTACTCGGCATTAAAACGGTTGAGAAGATGTAATTTCCGTTGGGTGAAAAATATTTCGCCCCTACAAGCGGTTATATTTTAGAGAAATTTTACATCTGTAGGGGCAAATTACGATTTGCCCTATTGCAAAGATACAAAGGGGGAAATATCTTTCCCCCTCATCAAAGGATAACAAAATGAAATTTATTGACGAAGCCCTGATTCGTGTTGAAGCAGGCGATGGTGGAAACGGTTGTGTCAGCTTCCGCCGTGAAAAATATATCCCGAAAGGCGGGCCTGATGGTGGCGATGGTGGTGATGGTGGTGATGTTTACTTAATCGCAGACGAAAACCTTAACACCCTAATCGACTACCGCTTTGAAAAACGTTATGCCGCAGGCCGTGGCGAAAACGGTCGCAGTGCCGGTTGTACCGGTCATCGTGGTAACGATATTACCCTGCGAGTGCCGGTAGGAACCCGTGCTATTGATAACGACACCCAAGAAGTAATTGGTGATTTAACCAAACATGGTATGAAAATGTTAGTGGCAAAAGGTGGTTATCACGGTTTAGGCAATACGCGTTTTAAATCATCGGTAAACCGAGCTCCTCGCCAGAAAACCAACGGTACACCGGGCGAAAAACGTGATTTATTGCTAGAGCTTATGTTACTTGCTGATGTGGGCATGTTAGGCTTGCCGAATGCCGGTAAATCCACCTTTATCCGCAGCGTTTCTGCCGCTAAACCGAAAGTAGCCGACTATCCATTCACAACCCTTGTGCCAAGCTTAGGCGTGGCTCGTGTCGGGGCGGATCGCAGCTTTGTGGTTGCCGACATCCCGGGCTTAATTGAAGGTGCAGCAGAAGGAGCAGGCTTGGGTATTCGCTTCTTAAAACACTTGGAGCGTTGCCGTATTCTAATTCACTTAGTGGATATTATGCCGATTGATGAAAGCGATCCGGCTCACAATATTTCTGTGATTGAATCTGAGCTTTACCAATACAGCGAAAAATTGGCAGAAAAACCAATTTGGTTAGTCTTCAATAAAATCGACACCATCGGCGAAGAAGAAGCCGCTGAGCGTGCGAAAGAGATTGCCGAACAAATCGGCTGGGAAGGCGATTACTACTTAATCTCTGCCGCCACAGGTCAAAACGTGCAAGCTCTTACCCGTGACATTATGGATTTCATCGAAGCTAACCCTCGAGAAGTGGAAGAGGAAAACAAAGAAGCGGAAGAAGTGAAATTCAAGTGGGAAGATTACCACAACGAAGCAATGCAAAATGCGGTGGAAGAAGATTGGGACGACGATTGGTCTGAAGAAGACGATGAAGGCGTAGAAATCATCTACGAACGCCGTTAAGCTCAATACAAGCGGTTATTTTTCGGAAAAATTTTGCAAAAAATTGAAGAAAAATAACCTCTTTTTATTTTACTTTTCCATTTCATAAAATATCTACAAACCTCATATAAGCAAGATTGGTTTAGCCTCTAATTTTTGATATAATATTATCAATTTTATAGAAAAATCTCTAATTTTTGATACTATGTTGTACTTTTATGATGATATAGAAACTCGCAAACGTTTCGCTGATTACCTCAAGCAAAAGCGAAAATTCGCTAAGCTCTCCCGAGAACAGCTTGCTGAAAAAGCCCTTGTGCCAGCAAGTACGATTCGCCGTTTTGAAACAACAGGGCATATCTCGTTCAAACAATTTTTAGCCTTGTGGCTTGTATTAGATGATTTAGGACGATTGATCGCTCTCACACAAAATACACCAACAATGCCACAAACGATAGATGAGGTTCTACGTGGTTAAATTACAGAAAACGGTTCACCTAAATGTGCTTAGCACACTGGTAGATGGACGTAAAATCAAAGTTGGGGAATTGGCAGAAAATCGTCAGGGTATTTTCTTTGCTTATGACGATCACTATCGCCAGTATTTTCCACATCTCTCACTTTCGCCATTTAAATTGCGTTTTGAGCCAGATTTACAACTCGCACCTAAAGAACCTCATAATGGCTTGCACGGTGTGTTTGCTGACAGTTTACCCGATGGCTGGGGAATGTTGTTACAAGATCGTTTTTTTGCCGCTAACGGCATTGACTTTTACCGTATTTCGCCACTGGATAGATTAGCCTTTGTGGGAGAAAAAGGGATTGGAGCTCTATCCTTTGAACCTCAAACGGAAAATTCAACGGAGGACGTTAGTCTTACTGAGCTTGGCAAAAATGCTGAGCAGCTATTTGGCGGACAAACTGAAGAAGTATTGAATGCGTTAATTCAGGCAGGAAGCTCAGGGGGAGCGAGACCCAAAGCCCAAATTTTTATACCTCCCCAGCAAACCAATATTTGCCGTACTGTAGCCCAACAAGGAGATGAAGCGTGGATTGTGAAATTCACCTCGAAAAATCTACCGCTACAATTTGAAGAAGGATTATGCGAGGCTGCCTATCTTTCAATGGCAGAAACCGCACAACTACAGCCGGTAGAATGGCAACTACTCAACCAGCAAACTCAACCTTGGTTAGCAGTAAAACGTTTTGATTATTTGGCTGAAACAGGCGGGAGAGTGCATACCCATAGTTTGTGTGGGCTGTTAGATGCGAGTCACCGAATGTCATCAATGGACTACTTTGGATTACTGAAAGCAACTAAACTCTTGTGCCATTCTCGCCGAGCTAGCCAACTGCAATTCCGCCGGGCGATATTTAATCTATTTACCTTAAACCAAGACGATCACACAAAGAACTGGGCATTCGTGCAAGATGAACAGGGAAATTGGCCCCCTTCTCCAGCCTACGACATTACGTTTAGCCCATTGCGTCACGGCGAGCATTCAACGGCTTTTGGGATTTATGGTACAAAGCCACCGCTAAACGTTATTCAAGAGTTGGCTGATGTTGCAGGCTTTAATGACTGGTCAGAAGCCAAAGCCGTGATAGGTGAAATTGTGGCTTCGATTGCAGCATTTAGCAATGCTGCAAAACAGTTAGGCATTCGTCAAACGACTATTTCACAAATCCAAAAAAGCCTTAACCGCGTTTGGCAAGAAAATAGAGGGTTGTTGGAATAGATGAAAGCGGTTACTTTTAGCTGGAAATTTGCAAATTTCCTGAGAAAAACAACCGCTTGTTTGTTATTGCATTACTGCCATATTAAGCTTAGATACCGCTTGTTTTTTAAGGAAAGCTTATGCTCACATCAAAATCTTGCGATTTATTTAATATTCCGTTCTTTCAATTTGCTCAGCTGAAGAAGTATTGTCCTGAGGAAATTCCTCGTATTAAAGCTGATTATAAAGCCCATTGGGAAATTTGGAAAAACTTGCACCTTGAACTCCACCGTCAGTTAGGGCAACCTTTTGGCGAACCGCATATTGAGCGTTGGTGTAACGGCTGGCAAGTGCGGGCGCATTTTTTTGCTTATTATAAATATGAATTTAACAAAAATTCAGCCGCCATTATTTCGGTGATTTTAAATCGCCGCCGTTTGCAAGTGAGCCTTGATTGGCATTGTTATCGGGCAGATCGCTCTCAAATTAATGTTCATCAATATAATCAATGGTGGGAAAATTTAGATCGGGAACGCTTTGCCGATTTTGAGATATGGAACGGAGGTGAGAGTGAATATGCTGATTTCCGTCAAGTGAAAACCTTTTCAGAAAACGAATTTGTATTAAAAGATGAAGACGATTTTTGGTGCATAGGACGGAATTTGGAAAAGGACGATTTAGATAAAACCGATGTAGTGGAGTTTATCTATCAGGCAATTCGGGATCTGCTACCTCTTTATGAAAAGTGTCATCAATAAAGTCACGAATAAAACAAAAGGACTAAGCAATCAGGCTTAGTCCTTTCAATTTATGCAGTTACTGTTTCTTTATTTTGTAGGCGTAAACGGTAGCGTTTATCCATCATACAGAGTAATCCACCGAGTGCCATAAACAGCCCACCAATCCAAATCCAGCGGATAAACGGTTTGTAATACAAACGAACCGCCCAAGAATTATCTTCGAGTTTTTCCCCTAATGCCGCGTAGAGATCACGGGTGAAACCCCAGTCAATTGCGGCTTCGGTCATTCCCATTTTGCTTACGTTATAAAAACGTTTTTCCGCATTGAGCGTGGCTTCATATTTGCCGTTATGAGTAATTTCAAGCTCGGCTGTACCGCCTTGATAGTTTGCACCGTCTGTAATTCGAAGACCTTTAAATTCTACTTGGTAATCTAGAATTTCCGCTTTATCGCCTACATTCATCCGTACATCACGTTCAACACTGAAATTTTGGCTAAATGCGATGCCAAATACCGTCATCGCTACTCCAAGGTGAGCCAATACCATCCCCCAATGTGAACGAGAAAGTTTGAACAGACCGCTAAATAACGAATTACGGTGCGTTGCACGTTGCTGTAGCTCATATACACTTAATAGTACGATAAAGACCGACATCATTGTGCCTAGCACAACGCTTACGGTAATCGTATTACGGAAGAAATACGGCAATGCAAAGCCAAGAATGACCATAACAATCAGGGCAATAACCGTAGGCTTACGAATGGCTGAAATTTGATCTCGACGCCATTTCACCAATGGGCCGATTCCTAATACAAACGCAAACGGTACCATTAAAATCATAAACATTTGGTCGAAGAACGGCGCACCGATGGAAATTGTGCCTAAACCAATTTGCTTGTGAACAAGCGGTAATAATGTGCCTAAAAAGACCACCGATAAAAATGCCATCAACAAAATATTATTGATTAACAGCATGGATTCTCTTGAATAACGCTCATAGTTATCCAAGCTTTTAATTTGTGAGCCTTTAAATGCATATAGCAACAACGAACCGCCTACCACAATAACGAGATAAGCTAAGATATATAAACCTCTTGTTGGGTCAGATGCGAAGGCATGTACTGAAACTAAAATACCTGACCGAACTAAGAATGTCCCAACCAAACAAAGCGAGAAAGCTAAAATCGCCAGTAAAACTGTCCACGCTTTAAACGTTCCCCTTTTTTCGGTAACGGCTAATGAGTGAATTAAGGCGGTACCGGCAATCCAAGGCATTAGAGAAGCATTTTCTACCGGATCCCAGAACCACCAGCCGCCCCAACCGAGTTCGTAATATGCCCACCAAGAACCTAATACGATCCCTAATGTTAAAAATACCCATGCTGCCATTGTCCATGGGCGTGACCATCTTGCCCAAGCGGTATCTAAACGCCCTGTCATAAGTGATGCAATCGCAAAAGCAAAAGCTACCGAGAAGCCCACATAGCCCATATAAAGTAGCGGTGGGTGGAAAATTAAGCCTACATCTTGCAACATCGGGTTTAATTCTCTGCCATCAACCGGGAAATTCGGGAAAGTACGGTCAAACGGGTTGGAGGTAAAAATCACAAACACCAAAAAGCCAATGCTGATCATACCCATTAAGCCTAATACTCTAGCTACCGCATCTTCAGGCATTTTTCGAGTAAAGGCTGCAACACCAACCGACCAAAGAGAAAGTAGCCACACCCATAATAAAAGTGAACCTTCGTGTGCACCCCACACCGCAGACAAGCGATACTGTAAAGGTAAACTACTATTTGAATTATTTACCACATACTGTACAGTAAAGTCGTTTACTGCAAATAGATAGAATAACGAGCCAAAGGAGAGAGTAAGCGATAAAAACATCGCCCAAGTCATTGGTCTGGCTAAGGCAATTAAGGTACTATTTTGTTTTTCAGCACCCCAAATCGGTAAAATTGCTAATAAAACCGAAATTGCCAGTGATAACGCTAATGCATAATTGCCTAATTCTGCAATCATTTAGCTTCCCCTTGCATAGGTGCTTTTTGAGCTTCTTCTTTCATTCTACGATCAGTTTCCGATTCGCCTTTTAAATCTTGTTCTGAAACGCCCACAGCATTGTGCTGAGCTTTCATTTTATCACCTAGCTCTGGCGGCATATAATTTTCATCATGTTTTGCCAATACTTCAGTCGCTTTTAAACGTTTTGGTTCAACCAGCACACCTTGCGCAACGATGCCTTGCCCTTCACGGAATAAATCCGGCAGAATACCTTCATACTCAACGGTAATCGATGGTCCGATATCTTCTAAATCAAATACGACTTTTAAGGTTTTATCGTCACGTTTTACGCTATCTTCCACCACCATTCCGCCCACACGAATACGCTGCCCGACTTCAGGTTTTTTATTCGGATCATCATTTTTACCATTGACTATTTCCGATGGCGTATAAAACAGATCAATATTTTGACTTAATGCATAAAGCGTTAAGCCTGCTGCAACAGAAAGACCAAGCAATACAGAAACCACCACTTTCAATCTTGATTTTCGTCTTGGATTCATAGTAACCACCTTCAAAAAATAAATACTGCAGAAAAACTCAAAAAACAAACCACTATTACTATTAAGCATAACAAAAAGCCATAAAGGATTCTTGCCATTTAGAGGAAGTTTTGCGATTTCTCAAATCAAATACCCATAAAGGAGTACTCAAGTAAAATTGCAAAATTTTACTGTTTTTTAACCGCTTGTGATTCGAAATGCTTGCCGGCTCTTTCCTCTCTCGCCAACTCTTTTTTCGCTTGCGCTAAAATAGCTTTATGTTCTCTACGGCTTAAGCAAATCAGTCCACCCATTGCGATAAAGCTCACGCCATAAGAAAGCCATACATAAAAACCGTAACCACCCATAGCGAAAAAATCGCTGATTGATTCAAATTGGAATATCATTTTTATCTCTCCTACTTTTCTTTTTTATGCTGCTTTTGCTAACTGCTTTACCCAAGGACGGTTACGCTCATCTTTTAATAATGCGATACGATAACGCCAAATGCTAAACCATGCAGTGAAAATAAGGCTGCCAAAAATCGCTAATAGTAATGGAATCAGCATTTCAACCGCCATAGACGGTTTATCAAATTTAGTAATAGTTGCCCCTTGATGTAAGGTGTTCCACCATTCCACCGAGAAGTGGATAATCGGTAAGTTAATCACACCAACTACCGACAACACACCGGCGGCTTTTGCCCCGGTTTGCCTGTCTTGGAAAGCAGAATAAAGTGCCATAACGCCAATATACAGAAAGAATAGCACTAAAGCTGAAGTCAGCCGTGCATCCCACACCCACCAAGTTCCCCACATTGGTTTACCCCAAATCGCCCCTGTTGCAAGGGAAATAAAAGCAAACACCAAACCGATAGGAGCCATTGAAATCATTGCTAAATTTGCTTGGCGAATCTGCCACACTAAGGCAACTAAGCCTGCCACTGCCATTGAGCCATAAACGCCCATCGACCAAATCGCTGCCGGCACGTGAATAAATATAATACGGTAGCTATCTCCTTGTTGGTAATCTTTCGGCGCATAGGCAAGCCCCCACACAAAAGCCACTGCTAACATAATCAAACTTAGCCAGCCTAAAAAGGGCTGAACTTTCCCCAGCAAATGGTACTGTGTTTCAGATTTTGCATAAGGGTGTAACCATTTCCACATAGAAAAACTCCGTAATAAATGAAATGTTTATTTACTTATTTTTTTACAAAAATTACTTCTTACAAATCTAATTCAAACTAATCCTTAATGCCCCGGCAATAGCGAAAGGCGAAAAGGTTAAAGTAATCGCTAAAATAGCCCCAAGAATTGCAAGTTGTCCGCTGTAGCCCATATTCAAAGTTGCTGCTTCAAGCACTGCTGCGGCAAAAATTAATACCGGTAAAAAAAGCGGTAAAATCAAGAGACTTAATAAAGTCCCACCTTTGCGTAAGCCTACTGTTAAGGCAACACCAATCGCACCTAAGCAACTTAAAATCGGGGTACCCAGTAATAACGTAAGCACCAACGCCCACCAAAGGTGAGTTTCAAGTGAAAGCAAAATTGCCGCAATGGGAGAAAGTAAAATTAACGGCAAGCCGGTTAATATCCAGTGAGCAACCACTTTAGCAAGGGCTACTTGCGGTAGGCCAAGCGGTAATAACATAAGCTGTTCGAGTGAGCCATCTAAATAATCATCTCTAAACAAGCGTTCAAAAGAGAGTAAAGCTGAAAGCAAAGCTGCCACCCATGCAATACCACCGGCAATTTTCCCAAGTAACTCTGGGTTCGGTCCCATTAAAATCGGGAATACGGTAATCACCATCAAAAAAAACCAAAGCGGATTTAAAATTTCCGATGGTTTACGAAAGGCGATAGTCAATTCTCGCTGAATAATATTAATTAAAATCATACCTTAAATTGATCTAATGAAATAATCCGCACTTTGCCACTTTCTGCACTTTGATGGCTGGTGAAAATCACCAATCCGCCCTGCTCACAATGTTTTTCAATATGAGCAATCAAATCCGCCACGCCTTTTTTATCAATAGCGGTAAACGGCTCATCTAAAATCCAAAGTTTCGCCTGTGTAAGCCATAATTTAGCCAATGCAACCCGCCGTTGTTGCCCTGCAGACAAATGTGAACAAGGCAGATCTTCACGCTCGATAAGAGATACTTTTTCTAAGGCTGTCCAAATTGCCTCATCATCTTGCGGTAGTTGTTGTATTTTTTGGAAAAAACGTAAGTTTTCCCAAGGCGTTAATTCTGGTTTTACCCCCGAATGATGACCTAAATAAAACAGCTCGGCATAGTATTGTTCACGCTGTTTGCCAATAGCAACATCATTCCAAAACACCTCACCTGCGGCAGGTAACGAAAGTCCGGCTAAAATGCGTAACAAGCTGGTTTTTCCAATGCCGTTATGCCCTTCAATCTGTACCCAATCACCACTATTAACAGTTAAATTACAGCCTTCAAATAAAAGGGTTTCACCACGTTCACAAGCGATATTTTCCAACTTAAGTTGATATTGATATGTAGTAGTCTGACTCATCATAAAGTGGAAGTGTGCGATATAAAAATTTAACCGCAGTGTAACATAAGAGAAAAAATTAACGTAGTTGGCAAACTACTACTTTAGAGGTAACAAGCGGGCAATTTTGAAAAAACTTTTGCAAATTTTGATAAGAATCAAACCGCTTGTTTATAGTGAAAGGACTTCTTTGACAAAAGGAATAGTTAATTTTCGCTGAGCTTGTAAAGAAGCGTGATCTAACTTCTCCAATACTTTTGAAAGCTCCTGTAAATCAGTACCTAATTTTTTCAGCAGAAAATGGGTGATTTCATCGGATAATTCAACTCCCTTTTGATGTGCATTAGACTGCAAAATATGGCATTTTTGCTCATCAGTTAAATCAGGTAATGGATAAACCTCCCCCCAAGTTAAACGCGAGCGTAAATCGGGTAATTTAATGTTTAATTGATGCGGCGGGCAATCAGCACTAATTAACAACAATGTTTTCCCTCCTTCATTAAACAGCCCCTGCTGCTCACGAATTTGATTAAATAAATTAAAAATGGCCAGCTCCCACTCTTCATCACCTGCAATTGCTTGAATATCATCCAGACAAATCACATTTAAGAGTTCTGCATTATCTAATACTAATGGCGAGAAATAATGTGCTTTTTTTAAAGGAATATAACTGGAGGTTTGTTGATTTAGCAGAAAGTGGTTGCTTACCGCTTTTAACAAATGACTTTTCCCACAACTTCTACCACCCCAAATATAGAAAAACGGTTGTTGAACATCCGTAAAATTCCTTTTGAGTGATTCAAGCAGCACTTCACTATTTTCTGCGTAAAAATTATCAAAAGAATCTTCATCAATTTGATGAATCGGTAGAGGTAGTTGCAAAAATCTTCCTTAAATCTAATATATAAAAAAGCCGTTTTAGAATAACGGAAAAGCCCTATTTTTTAAAGCAGAAAATCACACTTTCCGTAATCATGCCGCTTTTTGACCTTGCGGATTTGGATAACGTTCAACCATTTTTTGTTAAAAAAAGATTGCAGTTCCTCTCAAAAATTGTATATTCAAAAACACTGTCTTATATACACTTAAATAAGTCACAGTCAATTGTAATAAAAAATAATTAAAATCCCTCATTAAGGAGTGAAGATGAAACACATCACCAAACTATCGCTAATGACATTAGCATTGGCTTCAACAACCGCACTAGCAGCACCAAAAACCTTTGTTTACTGTATGGAGGCTTCTCCTGCGTTTTTTAACCCTCAATTTGCTACAGACGGTGCAAGCCTTGATGCTTCAGGTCAAGCAATTTTCAATCGTTTAACTGATTTTGAACCGGGTTCAACCAACGTGATCCCAGGCCTTGCGGAAAAATGGGAAGTGTCTGAAGACGGCAAAACGTACACCTTTCATTTACGTAAGGGAGTGAAATTCCACTCAAATAAAGAGTTTAAACCAACTCGCGATTTCAATGCTGATGATGTTTTATTCTCATTTAACCGTCAGTTAGATCCAAATCACCCTTACCACAAAGTATCGGGCGGTAACTATGAATACTTTATCGGGATGGATATGCAAAATATCATTGATAAAGTGGAGAAAGTGGACGACTACACAGTTAAAATCAGCTTAAAAGTGCCAAATGCTCCATTCTTAGCTAACCTTGCGATGGACTTTGCATCTATTTTATCTGCGGAATATGCTGATAAAATGCTAGCGGCCAAAACACCAGAGAAAGTGGATAACGCACCAATCGGCACCGGCCCATTTGAATTTGTCAGCTATCAAAAAGACTCTGCAGTGCGTTATAAAGCCTTCGAACAGTATTGGCAAGGTAAAGCAGCCATTGATCGTTTAGTCTTCTCAATTACTCCTGATGCTTCAGTGCGTATGGCTAAGTTACAGAAAAACGAATGCCAAGCAGCGCCTTATCCAAACCCTGCTGACTTAGAAACCTTGAAGAAAGATGAAAACATTAATTTAATGTCCCAGCCGGGCTTAAACGTGGGTTATTTAAGCTTTAACGTACAAAAAGCACCGCTTGATAACGTAAAAGTTCGCCAAGCATTAAGCCATGCAATTAATAAAGATGCGATTTTAGAATCGGTCTATCAAGGAGCTGGTCAAAAAGCGAAGAACCCGATTCCACCAACAATGTGGAGCTATAATGATGATATTCAGGATTACGACTATAACCCTGAAAAAGCAAAAGCACTATTAGCAGAAGCTGGTTTTGCTAACGGTTTTGAAACAGATATTTGGGCTATGCCGGTATCTCGACCGTATAACCCGAATGCTCGCCGTATGGCTGAATTAATCCAAGAAGACTGGAAAAAAGTCGGTGTTAACGCTAAAATCGTCAGCTACGAATGGGGTGAATACCTAAAACGTATGCGTAATGGCGAACACCAAACCGGTATGATTGGATGGAATGGCGACAACGGAGACCCAGACAACTTCTTAAATACTTTACTAAGTTGTTCTGCGGTTGAGCAAGGTTCAAACTATGCAAAATTCTGCCATCCTGAATTCAACAAATTAATTACTGATGCAATTCAAGTGACAGATAAAGCACAACGTGCTGAGCTTTACAAAAAAGCACAAGTCATCTTTAAAGAGCAAGCACCTTGGGTAACAATTGCTCACTCAACCACTTACTTCCCTGTTCGTAAAGAAGTAAGCGGTTATAAATTAAGCCCATTTAGCTTACATAATTTCTATGGTGTAGATTTAGTAACTAAATAATTTTTAGGTAGGTCGGGCAGCTTTGCCCGACATTTCTTTTTCTACCTAACGACAAGCGGTTACTTTTCCGCAAAAATTTGCAAACTAAAAATTATCTATGTTTCAATTTATTCTTAAACGTTTATTCATGGTTATCCCAACCTTTATTGCGATAACCTTAATTACTTTTGCCCTTGTGCATTTAATCCCCGGAGACCCAATTGAGATCCGTATGGGAGAACGCGGGGTCGATCCTGTCGTTCACGCACAAATGATGGCCCAACTTGGGCTAGACCAGCCATTGCCTCAGCAATATTTTAACTACATTAAAAGCGTATTGCAGGGCGATTTGGGTACTTCATTCCGTAACAACGAGCCAGTACTCAAAGAATTTTTTACCCTGTTCCCAGCTACGGTGGAACTGGCATTTTTTGCCTTACTTTGGTCGTTGATTTTCGGTATCTTTCTCGGTGTAATTGCTGCAGTTAAAAAAGAGTCTTGGATTTCACACACTGTAACTACGCTCTCGCTGACGGGCTATTCAATGCCAATTTTCTGGTGGGGCCTAATTCTGATCATCTATATATCCACCCCTCTGGGGCTACCTGCATCCGGGCGTTTGCCGTCTGAATACTGGATTGAAGCTGAAACAGGTTTTATGCTGATTGACACTTGGAACTCTGACGAACCCGGTGCATTTTTAGCGGCAATTAAATCCCTCATTTTACCTGCTATTGTACTAGGTACAATTCCGCTAGCGGTTATCACCCGTATGACTCGTTCTTCCATGCTGGAAGTTCTGGGCGAAGATTATATCCGCACAGCTAAAGCAAAAGGCTTGAATACCACTCGTATTGTAGTTGTACACGCACTGCGAAATGCCTTAATTCCGGTGGTAACGGTAGTCGGCTTGATTGTCGGACAGCTTTTATCCGGTGCAGTTTTAACCGAGAATATTTTCTCTTGGCCGGGCATCGGCAAATGGATCATCGATGCGATTAACGCTCGTGACTACCCTGTGCTACAAGGCTCTGTCCTTATTATTGCCACCATTATTATTTTAGTGAACTTAGCGGTAGATTTACTCTACGGCATTGTAAACCCAAGAATCCGTCATTCATAACACACTACAAGCGGTTAAATTTAAGCTTAAATTTGCAAAATTTTTCAAAAAACCAACCGCTTGTTCTATGATTTTGAGGATTTTTTTATTTTGGAGTGATAAATGTCTTCAATCACATTATCCGCACCTAAACCAAAAACGCCATTACAGGAGTTTTGGTACTACTTCTGTCGAAATAGAGGTGCATTAATCGGACTCGCTTTTATTGCGATTGTCTTTTTTGCTTGTGTATTCGCCCAATGGGTAGCCCCTTTCGACCCTATTGAGCAAAACCGTAATGCCTTATTGCTTCCTCCCGCTTGGGTAGAAGGTGGCAATGCGGCTCACCTGTTAGGTACAGATGATATCGGGCGTGATATTCTTTCCCGTATTATTTATGGCGCCAGATTATCTGTCTTTATCGGCTTAATTATTGTCGTTATGTCTTGTGTATTAGGTGTGATTTTAGGTCTTCTTGCAGGCTACTATGGCGGTATGCTGGATATTATCATTATGCGATTAGTTGATATTATGCTTGCTATCCCAAGCCTACTATTAACTATCGGTGTAGTTACTATTCTAGGTCCATCACTGATGAATGCTGCTATTGCAATTGCGATAGTGTCAATTCCAAGCTATGTGCGTTTAACTCGTGCATCCGTATTAAGCGAAAAAAATCGCGATTATGTAACCGCTTCTCGTGTTGCGGGTGCCAGTGTGTTCCGCTTAATGTTTGTAGTTATTTTACCAAACTGCTTAGCCCCGCTGATTGTGCAAATGACAATGGGGATCTCAAACGCTATTTTAGAACTGGCGGCACTTGGTTTCTTAGGTATTGGTGCTCAGCCACCAACACCTGAGCTTGGTACCATGCTTGCTGAATCTCGTGGCTTTATGCAGTCAGCAAACTGGCTGGTAACTATTCCGGGGCTAGCAATTTTATCGTTAGTATTAGCCTTTAACTTGATGGGTGATGGCTTGCGTGATGCGCTGGATCCAAAATTGAAACAGTAGGAGAGCAAATGGCATTATTAGAAGTAAATGAACTCTCCGTTCACTTCGGAGATAAACATACCCCCTTTAAGGCTGTTGACCGCGTAAGCTATGAAGTAAATGAAGGTGAAGTATTAGGCATTGTGGGTGAATCAGGTTCTGGAAAATCAGTCAGCTCGCTTGCAATTATGGGGCTAATTAATTTCCCCGGTCGAGTTATGGCGAAGAACCTCAAATTTAACGGCAATGACTTATTGGCATTAAATCCAAAAGAGAAGCAGCAAATTGTCGGTGCTGATGTATCAATGATTTTCCAAGATGCCATGACAAGCCTTAATCCAAGTTATACCGTCGGTTTCCAAATTATGGAAGCGTTGAAAGTGCATCAAGGTGGCTCGAAAACAAGCCGTAGGGCAAGAACAATTGAGCTATTAACCATGGTTGGTATCCCTGATCCGGAATCTCGTTTAGAGGTTTATCCGCACCAACTATCTGGCGGAATGAGCCAACGTGTGATGATAGCAATGGCTATTGCTTGTAACCCGAAACTGCTAATCGCTGATGAACCAACAACAGCATTAGATGTAACGATTCAAGCTCAGATCATCGATCTTCTGCTGGAATTACAACGCAAAGAAAATATGGCTCTTATTCTCATCACTCACGATTTAGCCTTAGTGGCAGAATCAGCACACCGCATTATCGTGATGTATGCCGGACAAGTTGTAGAAGAAGGTAAAGCTGCGGAGATTTTCAATTCTCCACTTCACCCTTATACACAAGCATTATTGAAAGCCTTACCTGAATTTGCAGAAGGGAAATCCCGATTACAATCACTACCTGGTGTAGTCCCAGGTAAATATGACCGCCCTCAAGGCTGTTTGCTTAATCCACGCTGCCCGTATGCCACGGATAAATGCCGAGAAATTGAACCGGAATTACGTAATCTTAATGGCCGTCAAGTGAAGTGCCACTCGCCATTAACATTAGCAGGCACACCACTTGCCTTTGAACAACATCTGAGAGGTTAACATGGGCGATTTGCAAAAAAATGATAAAAACGCACCGCTTCTCGATGCGATCAATTTGAAAAAATACTATCCTGTCAAAAAAGGGATGTTTGCCAAACCTAAAACCGTCAAAGCAGTGGATGGTGTGTCATTCACGCTTGAGCGTGGTAAAACATTAGCTATTGTAGGCGAATCCGGCTGTGGTAAATCAACGCTGGGGCGAATGCTCACAATGATTGAAAGCCCAACTGAAGGGGAGTTGTTCTATAAAGGACAAAATTTCTTGGTAGATGATAAAGAGACTGCACAACTACGTCGTAAAAAAATTCAAATTGTGTTCCAAAATCCGTATAGCTCGCTAAATCCCCGTAAAAAGGTTGGGGCAATTTTAGAAGAGCCACTACTGATTAATACGGATTTATCTGCCAAAGAACGTAAAGCACGTGTGTTGGAAATGATGGCAAAAGTAGGTTTAAAGCCGGAATTTTATGACCGTTATCCACATATGTTCTCCGGTGGGCAACGCCAGCGTATTGCGATTGCTCGTGGCTTAATGCTACAACCTGATATTGTGGTTGCTGATGAGCCTGTTTCCGCGTTAGATGTGTCTGTACGAGCTCAAGTGCTAAATTTAATGATGGATCTCCAAGAGGAAATGGGGCTATCTTATGTCTTTATTTCCCATGATTTATCGGTGGTTGAACATATTGCCGATGAAGTGATGGTGATGTATTTAGGTCGTTGTGTCGAACAAGGAGAGACGAAAACGATTTTTAATAACCCACGCCATCCTTATACGCAAGCGCTGCTTTCAGCCACACCACGCTTAAATCCGGAACAACGCCGTGAACGTATTAAGCTTACCGGTGAGCTACCAAGCCCGTTAAATCCACCAAAAGGCTGTGCCTTCAATGCTCGCTGCCGCTTTGCAACTGATTTATGTCGAGCAAGCCAGCCGGAATTGAAAACCTATAAAGACGGCTCTCGCATTGCTTGTTTTGTGGTGGAAGAAAACCACCATACTGGGCTAGTATAGTTGTAAACACTTCAAAAAATAAAGCAGCTTCTAATTCATTAGAAGCTGCTTTTTTATACCACCTTACATCATAGTTGAGCGGCTTTTATTTAAAATCTTGGTTAATAAATTTTCCGCAGACTGTTCAAGTTGAGAGCCTAAACGCTGAGTCAGATTTTTCTTCTCTTTATATTTCAGCTCAATCACTTCTTTTTCATAAATTGCCTGTAAAATCAGATCATCACTGGTCGAAATTTCATCGACCAAATTCAGCTCAATCGCCTGTTTGCCAAACCAATGCTCTCCGGTTGCTACTTTTTCAATCTCTAATTGCGGACGATTTTGAGCTACAAATTGCTTGAACAGTAAATGCGTTTCTTCTAATTCCTGTTGGAATTTTTGTTTCCCTTTTTCGGTATTTTCGCCCACTAAGGTCACGGTACGTTTATATTCTCCGGCAGTCATCACATCTACATCAATATCGTGTTTTTTCAGGAAACGATGAATATTCGGCACTTGAGCCACCACACCGACAGAACCAATAACGGCAAAAGGAGCAGAAACAATTTTATTTGCCACACATGCCATCATATATCCCCCACTTGCCGCGACTTTATCCACCGCAGCAATTAAGGGAATATTACGATCTCGCAAACGTTGTAATTGTGAAGCCGCTAGTCCGTAACCATGCACAACGCCGCCCGGGCTTTCTAATTTCAGCAACACTTCATCTTTCTGTGGATTTGCAAGACTAATCACCGCATCAATCTCTTGACGTAAAGCATTCACCCCATGAGCCATCATATCACCGTTAAAATTCAGCACAAATAAACGAGGCTTAGCGTCTATACTTTCTCCCTCTTTTAATCGCTGTTTCTCGGCTTTTACTTTCTCTTTTTCCGCTTTCTTCGCTTCTTTTTCTTTATGCTTAAGCTCAGCTTCACTTAAGAAAAAATCAGAGAGGGATTTTTGTTGTTCTTTATATTTTTCAGTTAAATTAGTGATAGCAATCGTGCCGTTTTCAGTCTGTTTTTTAGACTCTAAAATCAGCATAATAACGACCGCAATAATGCCGAAGATTGTTAATAACTCTAATAAAAAAATCCCGTAATTAAGTAAAACTTCTTTCCACATAACATCTCCTATTTGCAAAAAATTCGTTAAAAATGACCGCTTGTTTTATCATTTAACACATCGATTACAGCTTGTGCTGCCTGTTTATCGGCGTTACATTGAAGTTGTTGATGTAACTCACCAAATCGCTGTTTTAAAAAGGCTTTCTGCGTTCGACTTGCTTCATCATCCGCTAAAAAAGGACTTAAATGCAAAGCCAAATTCTCCGGATTACATTCTTCTTGAATTAACTCCGGTACCAATAACTCTTTTGCCAATAAATTCGGTAAAGAGATATAATCGGTCTTGACTAATTTTTTTGCCAGCCAATAAGTGAGTGGCTTCATCTTATATCCCACAACCATTGGGGATTTGCACAACATCGCCTCTAATGCAGCAGTGCCTGAAGCTAACAAAGTACATTCAGCGGCAATCATTGCCTGACGAGCCTTACCTTGAAAAATATGTAACTCTAACTCCGGGGCCACTTGTGCTTTAATAGCTTTAAATTGCTCAATTCGCTTTTCATTGACCATCGGCACTAAAAATTGCAGATCCGAAAAACGCTGTTTTAAAATTTGAGCAGCCTTCAAGAAAGGCTCTGCCAGAAAACCAATTTCACTACCACGGCTTCCGGCTAAAATTGCCATATAGCGCTTGGACTCATCAATATTTAATAATGAACAAGCTTCGGCACGGCTGGGGTTGAGCGGGATAGCATCAGCCATAGTATGTCCGATAAAGCGGCAAGGGACATTAAATTTATCATAAAACGCTTTTTCAAACGGTAAGAACGCCAGTACCAAATGAGTTGCTCTGGCAATTTTAAACACTCGCTTTTGACGCCACGCCCATACCGATGGGCTTACATAATGAATGGTTTTAATACCGTTTGCTTTTAATTTTTCTTCCACTGTTAGATTAAAATCCGGTGCATCAATGCCAATAAAGACATCAGGCTTTAATTTGATCATCTCATCAATCACTTGCTGGCGACGTTTTAGTAAACGGGGAAGATGTTTAACCACTTCAGCCAAACCCATAACGGAAAGCTCTTCCATATCAAATAGCGTTTCACAGCCGGCATTCAACATTTGCGGCCCAGCCACCCCAACAAATCGTGCATTTGGATAATGTAACTTCAAGGCATTAATTAAGCCGGCACCGAGAATATCTCCCGAAATTTCACCAGCAACCAAACCAATAATGGGTGATCTTTCTTTCATCTTTCTCTCTTCTAAAATAACGATTTAAATCCCAATATTATAACTAATTCTATTATATTGCTTCTATTTTCTGCCTTGGCTCAATTTTGGGATTTGCAAAAATTTCCTCAAAATAGACCGCTTGTTATTTCAATATTTTCGGATAAAAAAATCTGCACCTTCATACGCTAGAATTCAGCCTAACTTTTGGGGTGCAGTTTATTTTTTAAGTATCTATTTTTATTTACGGGTCGCTTTCACTACACCGCTTACGCCGCCAAGCTTGCGTAAAATAGCATCGAAATGCGTTTTATCCAGTACGGAAATCTGAATTCTCACCTGATAAACATTGCCATCTCTTGCCTCACTGCTAATACTGCCGATATTGCTGTTCATTTTAGCAAGAGTTGAGGTAATGCCGGCAAGAACCCCAGGCTCATTAATGATATCCAGCACGATTTCCGCCTCAAACTTAATTGCATTCTCTTTTGCCACTTCCCACACAACCGGCAAATACTGACTTTGATTTGTTGCATAATCTTTTACATTTGAGCAATGTGTATTGTGCACAACCAAACCTTTACCTGAACTAACATAGGCGATAATCTCATCACCCGGTACAGGTAAACAACATTTCGCAAAGCTAATTAAGCGATTTTCCACCCCTTCAATTGCCAGTGGTTGATTGTTTTGCGGATCACCGTCGGTATCAATTAACAAAGGTTCGCCTAATAGACGCTGTGCAATGACGTTGCTCATTTGGTTACCTAAACCAATTTCTGCCAATAAATCCTCGAAAGTCGGCAAGCGTAGTTCATCTAATACTGTTTGAATAACCTCTGGTTTTAAATCATCCAAAGAGCGTAAATTCATTGCTCGTATTAACTGGCGGCGACCCAATGCGATGGCTTCATCATGTTGCTGATTCTTCAATGCTTGACGAATCTTAGCTCTTGCCTTACCACTTACGACAAAATTAAGCCAAGAAGCATTTGGGCGTTTACCTTGTTCGGTAATAATCTCAATAGTTTGCCCTGTGCGAAGCGGTTCTGAAAGCGGGTATGGATTACGATCGACAATCGCCGCTACACAGCGATCCCCAATTCCTGAGTGAACCGCATAAGCAAAATCAATTGCAGTAGCATTTGCCGGTAACTCAACAATACGTCCTTTTGGTGTGAATACATAAATATCATCAGAGAATAGATCTGACTTCACACTTTCAATAAACTCTACGGAGTTACCTGCACTATTTTGTAACTCCACAATACTTTGCAACCATTGCTGTGCTTTAACTTGCACGGTAGTGTTATGATGTGCCTCGCCTTCTTTATAACGCCAGTGTGCGGCCACCCCCATATCCGCCATTTTATCCATATCTTCAGTACGAATTTGCACCTCAACAGGTACACCGTGTGGGCCAATCATCGACGTATGCAATGACTGATAGCCGTTCGGTTTCGGTACAGCGATATAATCTTTCACCCGTTTTGGGCGTGGCTTATAAAGGGCGTGCATTTGCCCTAAAACACGGTAGCAGTTATCAATATTCCCTACCACTACTCGGAAAGCATAAATATCTAAAATTGAATGGAAATGCTGATCTTTCTGCCGCATTTTTTGATAAATCGAATAGAGATGCTTTTCACGCCCATAAACACGAGCCTCAATGCTCACGTCTTCTAAACGCTCTTTAATTTCATCGGAAATGCGCTGAATCAATTCTTTACGATGACCTCTGGCATTAGCAATTGCCATTTTTAATACGCGATAACGCTGTGGATGCATTGCCTCAAATCCGAGATCTTCTAATTCATTTTTAATATGTTCAATCCCTAAACGGTGAGCAAGCGGGCTATAAATTTCCAAAGTTTCTTTAGCAATACGGCGGCGTTTATCCGGGCGCAATGCTCCTAAGGTACGCATATTATGTGTACGGTCGGCAAGTTTGATTAATACTACACGAATATCTTTGGTCATCGCCAAAATCATTTTACGAAAGTTAGCAACCTCAGCTTCTTGGCGGGTGCGGAACTTCAATTTATCTAACTTAGAGACTCCTTGCACGATATCTGCCACACTCTGACCAAATTCTGCTGCAAGTTCTTCTTCTGTATAAGGCGTATCTTCAATCACATCATGCAATAATGCGGCAATCACTGCTTCATGATCTAATTTCATCTCAGCAATAATCGACGCTACCGCAACCGGGTGCGTAATATAAGGCTCACCACTTGAGCGTGTTTGTCCTTCATGTGCATCACGGGCAATCACATAAGCTCGTTTTACACGTTCAATTTGCTCAGGCGGTAAGTAGCCCTGAATAATTCGATCTAAAGGTTCAAAAAGATACACGGTATACCTCAATACAGAAACAAAAATGGACAATGAATTTGCAAATTTTTAGGAAAATCCTACCGCTTGCAGACCCAATTGTCCATTCTCTATAAATTAAAAAATCAATTACTCATTCGTCATTTCGGTTAAAAATGAAATCGCTTCTTGCTCAGCGGCTTCTTGCTGAATAGAATCATGATTTTCAAGTTGGTCCATGATAGCAGTTGTAATTAAACCTTCTTCAATCTCACGCAATGCAATCACAGTTGGTTTATCATTTTCTTCAGGCACAAGTGGCTCACGTGTGTGAAGTTGTAATTGTCTTGCACGACGTGCGGCGATTAAGATTAAATCGAAACGGTTGCCAATTTTCTCTGCTGCTTCTTGTACGGTTACACGAGCCATAGTTTACTCCAAAGATATATACGTTTTTTTATTTATAAAAAAGATTGCAGATTATACAGAAATTAAGCAAATTCCGCAATTAAGTTGCGGGGATTTGTGCAAATTTATTTAGTGAATATCGAGAGTAACTCTGCTTCTACCTCTTTTCCAAATTCTCCGCGGCGAAAATCAGCGATCAGTTCTTCAACCAATTCAGGCGCTTCCTTCATTTTTTCTTTTAGAAATTGGGGAAATTCGGAAAGCACTAATTCTGTTTTGCCATCACGAAGATCAAAAATACTTGGAATTTTTTGAACAGAAATGACCGCTTGTTGTTGCCCTTCACTTTCAAAATATTGGCGTTCTTGGCTCTGTTTTTGGGAAATATATTTCACCTTAATATTCGGATTCAGCTTTGCCATTCGTTGAAAATATGCCACCACTTCCACACAATCCGGGCAATGCGGCTCCGCCAGAATCAAGTAATCACCTTGCACTGCCAACGCTTTTAATTTGTCCTCGGTTCGTGGCTCAAGTTTGACATCAACATAAACCTCAAGTTGATTTTCTCGATCCTCATCGCTGTTAAATTCTAAATATTCGTAAAAATGTGCCATAACTTTCCTTTAAATTGATTTTCGCCATAAAATTTCACAATCTACCTTCACACTTTCTACTTTTTTACCGGCTAATTTTTGTTGAATCAATAAAAAGGCATGCTGTGCAATTTTGTCATGATCTTGCTGGATAGAATGAATGTGAAACGGTAGTGCATTTAATAGATGATGATCATCAAAAGTTGCTAAATGTAACTCTTGGGTAATTAATTTATCTATCTGTTTATGTTCGGTTAAATAACGCATCCCCCCTTCTAGTAGAGTAAAAGATGCTGTAAAAACTGCTTCCGGTAATCTGCCTAGTTTTTCAACCATTTGTGCAAACATTTGATAACCAGACTCAGGCTGGTAATCTTTATGCAAAATCCAATTTTCTTCTATCGCCAGATGAGATTGAGCTAATCCCTCAAGAAAACCTTTGAGGCGGTTTTGACTAGGAGAAAGTGATAGTTGCCCACCTAAATAAAAAAACTCTTTAGGTTGATAAGCTCTTACAATATTTTCAACCAACATACTGATACTCTCCGTATCATTGCTGGTAATAGAAGGGATATTAAGCTCCGAGATATAGCGGTCTAAGTGCAACATAGGTGCATATTGCACCACATTGTGGTAGTAAGTCGGGTCGTTATGAGTAGGAGCAGTTAGTAACACATCCACCCGTCTATCCAATAACTGCTCTATCGCTTTTTTCTCTTGCTCCGGATTATCATCCGAGCAAGCAATTACAAGCTGCAGCCCGTTATCACGACATAAACGTTCTAAAGATTTCGCAGTTAAAGCAAAGCCATAGTTGGTAAAATCAGGAATGACCAGCCCGATAACATTGGTCTGCTTCGCTTGTAAAGCTTTGGCATAGACGTTGGCTCGATAGCCGTATTTTTTCGCAATATCCTTGACTTTCTGGCAAGTCTCGGGCTTTATTCTAAAATCATCGCCACGCCCGTTTAAAATCATGCTAGCCGTTGTTTTTGACACTCCGCTTAATTTCGCAATATCGCTTAGCGTTAAGCGTTTTTTATTCACACTTATCTCCTTCTACATCGGATGCAGTTCTGCCTCCTTTTATTTTACGCTAATTGCGGCGATATTTGCTACTTTTGCCCGAACTAAACGTGAAGCTTTGACGATATTTTTACGATTGGCGATAAAAAAGCGTGAAGTAAGCACTTTTTCACCACCATTGAGGAAAATTTCCACAATGGAGCGATCAAAGAAAATCTCAATTGCCTCTAATTTCTTTAACTTACAATGACGAACCGAGCCAAACTTTTCCATTAATTCCGTTTGCTCACTTTGGCTGCGATCTAAACTAAATACGCCGTTTTCAAAACGCATCGTCAGTTTCTGCCCTTTGTCATTGGTAAAGAAATCTAATACAAGCGGTTGATTTTCCACAGAAATTTGCAAATAGGCCGTATCCAAATTCAAACTTGCAAAGTTTTCCGAAATATCGACCGCTTGTAAATCATTTAACTGTACGAGCGGCCGCTGCACTACTTTGCCATTTTTAAGAGATAACTTGCGAGGTAAAGTTAACATAGAATGCCATTGAAAACGGTCAGTCGGATAAGTTAAATCCGGCAAGCCTACCCAGCCAAACATAATGCGATTGCTGTTTTCTACCGTTTGCGGAGCATAGAAATCAAAGCCATAGTCAAGCTCTTCGATATGCTCCGCAACCAAGCTGTTGCCCTCTAATTTACCCAGAGCATAAGTGGCGTGGTAATTATTTTGGAATTGATGACTTTCACGCAATTTCCCCTGAGGTGACCAGACAAACAGATCTTTTTCATCAAGACGGAATAAATCGGGACATTCCCACATAAACACGTGGCTATTATCGAAATCTTGTACCGCCAACTCGCCGATTAAACGTGGCGTATCCTCCAAATTATCCATCTCATAAATCAACGCTGTACCGCTGAGATTGTCACGCTGCGCACCGAGTACAAAACGAATTTTACCATCACAGGTAATGTAAGGTTTCGGATCACGAACGTGTTCGGTATATCCTTGCGGTGGCTGATTAATAATGCAACGTTTTTCCAACAGTTTTCCTGATTTATCAAAAATCGCAATATTTTGGTGTGGAACCCGTGCATTATCAGACTGGCGACGAGTATTGCCTGTGTAAAACGCAACAATCTTATCTTGCCATAAAATCGCCCCACCCGAATAACAGCCGTGCGATTCAAACAGTTCATCGGGAATCAACACTTCACCTTTTTCAAAAGTTTGGAAATCTTTGGTCATAAAATGCTGCCAATGCTTCATACCATGCAATGCGCCGTAAGGGAACCATTGAGCAAAAATATGGTATTTTTCGCCGTCAAAAATTAAACCGTTAGGATCGTTAAACAGCCCGGTTTCAGGAGCGAGGTGATAGGTTGGATAAAAATCAGAATCAGAAAGTACAGTTTGGTGAATAGCGTTTAATTCACCCTCGCTTTGGGCGTGTAGGTTTTTGTATTTACCGTTATTGAAAATGTGCATAGGGGGTTCCTGTATGAAGAGTTACTCGGCTAAAAACGCCTCTAGCTGAGCCTTATTCGGTAATGCTGACATTGCACCTTTCGCTGTCGTAGCCAAAGCACCAGATGCATTGGCTTTGCGAATAACATCAACTAATACCGCCTCATTTTTCCAATCTTGAGCCTGTGCAAGACCGGCTAGCAAGCCACTGACAAAGGCATCTCCGGCACCGGTAGTATCTACAGGTTTCAACGCTTTACCGGCAACATGCTTGCTATTACCGTTTAAGTGATAAATCGCGCCATCCTTACCTAAAGTGATGATAATTAATTTTTCCGGATATTGTTCAGTAATGTTCTGAATCGCTTGCTCAATGGTTGCAGTGTCAGTCAGTAGTGTTAATTCTTCTTCAGAGAATTTCAGAATATCTGCCATTGCGACTACAGAATTGACCACTGTTTTCATCTCATCAGCACTTTTCCAAAGTGATTCACGTAAATTTGGATCGAAGGAAACAAATCCATTAGCATTTTTCACACGACGAATGGCTTCAATAGTGGTAGAGCGTGAGGGATTGTTGAGCAATGCAATGGAGCAACAGTGCAAAAAATCCCCCTGCTGAAATTCAGGTAAATCTTCTACTTGCAAAAATTGGTCGGCACTTGGATTTACCATAAAAGTAAAGCTACGCTCGCCATTATCTAAACCAACAACTACGGTGGATGTACGCTGCTCATTGTCTAAAATCATATTGTCGGTTGAGACCTTTTCCGAAGCTAAAACATCCCGCATAAATTGACCGAGCGGATCGTTTCCTACTCTACCAATAAAGCCTGCCTCAACGCCTAAGCGGGAAACTCCCACTGCTACATTAGCAGGAGCACCACCGGCACATTTTAAATAGTGATTTTCGCCATCCGGAATTAAATCAACAACCGCATCACCGGTTACCCAAATTTTGCTCATAATTTTATCTCTTTTAATTTATTTAACCATTAGCTAAAACGATTTAGCTACAGCCATTATACTAACCGATTCTCCCTCTGAGTGAAATACAGATTATGACAAAAATCATTCATTTTTTTACGGATTAATTCTGCATATTTTCCTAATAAAATGACCGCTTGCATTACACAAGCGGTCATTTTTAGGAAATTTTTTACAAATTCACCACATACTTACCTACACCTAAATCATCTTCTTTACGTGTACGGGCAATAACACTTTCGGCTGATTCGACAACACGTAAGCCCATTTCTGCTTCGGTGCGAATTACCTCACCACGTAGTGAGTTAGTGTAAACATCGGTAATTTTCACATCTACGAATTTACCAATCATATCCGGGGTGCCGACAAAATTCACCACACGATTGGTTTCGGTTCTACCAGTAAGCTCCATTAAATCTTTTTTCGATGGGCCCTCTACCAAAATACGCTGCTCTGTTCCTAACATCGCTCGGCTGAACTGCATAGCTTGATGGTTAATACGTTGCTGTAAACGTGCTAAACGCTCTTTTTTCTCATCATCTGAAACATCATCTGGCAAGTCTGCAGCCGGCGTACCAGGGCGAGCAGAATAAATAAAGCTAAAGCTCATATCAAAGTTAACTTGCTCAATGATTTTCATTGTCTGCTCAAAATCTTCCGCTGTTTCGCCCGGGAAGCCAACGATAAAGTCTGAGCTGATTTGAATTTCAGGTCGAACTTCACGCAATTTACGGATAATCGCTTTATATTCCAGTGCAGTATGGTTACGTTTCATCATGGTTAAAACACGATCCGATCCACTTTGAATCGGTAAATGTAAGAAGCTCACAAGTTCAGGCGTATCACGGTAAACTTCGATAATATCATCAGTAAATTCAATCGGATGGCTGGTGGTGTAACGTAAACGGTCAATGCCATCAATTGCCGCGACTAAACGTAATAATTCCGCAAAGGTGCAAATACCACCATCAAAGGTTTCGCCACGATAAGCATTCACATTTTGACCGAGTAAATTCA
This sequence comes from Mannheimia granulomatis, assembly GCF_011455695.1. Classification (NCBI taxonomy): domain Bacteria; kingdom Pseudomonadati; phylum Pseudomonadota; class Gammaproteobacteria; order Pasteurellales; family Pasteurellaceae; genus Mannheimia; species Mannheimia granulomatis. Next base: position 1,764,502 of record NZ_CP015030.1, read on the forward strand.
CTTCACGTACGCCTTGAGCTGCTAATTGGGCAATTTCAAATAATACATCGTCAACCGGACGAGACACTTCTTCACCACGTGTGTAAGGTACAACACAGAATGAGCAATATTTGTTACAGCCTTCCATAATCGACACAAAGGCAGTTGGGCCTTCAGCTTTTGGCTCTGGCAAGCGGTCAAATTTTTCGATTTCCGGGAAAGAAATATCCACGATTGAGCTTTTACCGCCACGAATTTGGTTAATCATCTCAGGCAAACGGTGCAAAGTTTGTGGTCCGAATACAATATCAACATAAGGTGCGCGATCACGAATATGCTCCCCCTCTTGAGAAGCCACACAGCCACCAACACCAATAATCAGATTAGGCTTGGTTTTCTTCCAGTTTTTCCAACGTCCCAGTTGTGAAAACACTTTTTCCTGTGCTTTTTCACGAATCGAGCAGGTGTTTAAAAGTAAAACATCTGCATCTTCCGGATTTTCAGTCAGTTCAAAACCGTGAGTAGAATTGAGGAGATCCGCCATTTTAGACGAGTCATACTCGTTCATTTGACAGCCCCAAGTGGTAATATGTAATTTAGCCATAGTCTTAAAAATAATAAATATATCAATAAATTAGAAAAGAAAAGCGTAAAGCAATTTACTATTTTAAATTAAAACATAAACTCTTTACGCAAAATTGTGAGGTATTTTACATTGTTGCCTATTTTTTATCTAGAAATAATCTTCATAAATCTGATATTACTTAAAAAGGATACAAACAAAAAAGCCACGATATTGAATATCGTGGCTTAACTCTATAGCCTTTTATTACTTAGTCAATGTTAACACAACACTTTCGCCTGCAACAACTTGACCGTTGTTCTTAGCCAGGTTGGTAATTTCATCCATATTAGAAATTACGATTGGTGTTAATACAGATTTTGCTTTACCTTCAAGCAATTCTAAATCAAATTTAATGACCGGGTCACCCACTTTTACTGTTTGACCTTCTTGAGCAACACGAGAGAAGCCTTCACCTTTTAATTCAACTGTATCAATACCGAAGTGTACAAATAATTCTACGCCATCTTCTGATTCAATTGAGAATGCGTGGTTTGTTTCAAAAATCTTACCAATAGTACCATTTACAGGTGCAACAATAGTATCACCTGAAGGACGAATGGCTACACCATCACCTACGATTTTTTCAGAAAAAACCACATCAGGCACATCTTCAATATTTACAATTTCACCGCTTAATGGTGAATAAATTTGAATGTTTTTACCTGCTTTTTGCTTTGAGCCAAATAATTTATCAAATAAACCCATCTTAAAATCTCCTCAGATATTAGATACAGAATCCCCATATATTTTATACGAGAATTCCGCTTTTGTATGCTAAATAATTAAAATTAGTTTAATTTTTGATAAAAATCGTTTACTAAACGCTCAATATCTGCTGAGGTCGGTTGAGCTAACGCCTCGTCGGCTAATGCCTTAGCATCAGCAAAATTAATCGAACGAATCAATTTTTTCACATGAGGGACAGAAATACCGCTCATACTAAACTCGTCTAAACCCATACCAAGTAATAATGCTGTTGCACGCACATCACCTGCTAACTCACCACACATACCAGTCCATTTGCCCTCAGCATGTGAAGCGTCGATAACTTGTTTGATTAAATTTAATACTGATGGGCTTAACGGATTATATAAGTGAGCAATAATTTCATTACCACGATCAACCGCTAAAGTGTACTGAGTTAAATCATTTGTGCCGATACTAAAGAAATCAACCTCTTTTGCTAGATGACGCGCATTCACTGCAGCAGATGGTGTTTCTACCATAATACCGAGTTTCAGATCTTCATCAAAAGCATGGCCTTCAGCACGTAATTGATCTTTTAATTCCGCTACAATTGATTTTAATAAACGAATTTCTTCAACCGAAATAATCATCGGGAACATAACGGCTAAATTACCAAACGCAGAAGCACGTAATACCGCACGCAATTGTGTATCTAGAATTTCACGACGAGTGAAACCGATACGCACCGCACGCCAACCTAAGAACGGGTTCATTTCTTTTGGTAAATCCAAGTATGGTAACTCTTTATCACCACCGATATCCATCGTACGAAGAATCACTAAATTATTACCCATCGCTTCTACAATTTCTTTATAAGCTTGGAACTGTTCTTCTTCGCCGGGTAATTGAGCACGATCCATAAATAGGAATTCGGTACGGTATAAACCAACTGCTTCGCCACCATTACGCAGAACACCCTCAATATCACGGATCGTCCCGATATTACCTGCAACATCCACTTTGTGTCCGTCTAAAGTTTGCGCCGGAAGCTCTTTCAATTTGGCAAGTTCTGCTTTTTCTGCACTCAGTTTCTCTTGTAATACTTTAAATTCAGTAATTTCTGCTTCTGAAGGGTTTAAATGCACTTCATTGTTTACTGCGTCTAAAATAAGCAGATCACCTGTTTTGACTAATGAGGTAACATTATTTGTACCAACAATTGCAGGAAGCTCTAATGAACGAGCCATAATAGAAGTGTGAGAAGTGCGGCCACCAATATCGGTTACAAAACCTAATACTTTATCTAAATTTAATTGTGCCGTTTCGGAAGGAGTTAAATCATAAGCAACTAAAATGACTTCATCTTGAATATCGCCTAAATCAACAATGTGCATATTCAAAATATTACGTACTAAACGATTTCCAATATCACGAATATCGCCCGCACGTTCTTTTAAATATTCATCATCAATTTCAGCCAACATTGACGCTTGCATTTCAATCACTTTACTTGCAGCAACATCAGCGGTGACTAAGTTCTCAGCAAGGTAGCTTAAAATTTCTTCTTCAAGCTCCTCATCTTCTAAGATCATCAAATGACCTTCGAAAATAGCCTCTTTTTCTTCACCCAACGTACGGCGTGCTTTTTCTTTAATGACAGTTAATTGAGTTGCGGCTTTTGTACGCCCTTCAAAGAATTTTGCTTTTTCAGCTTCAATTTCACTTTCGGTAATTTTACGAGTGTTAAGTACAATCGGCTCTTCTTTTAGAACTAAAGCCTTACCAAATACTGCACCTGGGGAGGCTGCGATACCTGTAATCATAATTGTGTCCTTATTTGAGACGGCTTAAAACCATCTGGATGTTGCATAGCAAAAACTTTATCGCGGTAGTAATCCACGATAAAGTTACATAAATCTTAATCCGAGACTAGAAAAATTATTCTAAGGTAGGAATCAAATCTACTAAGAAATCAACTGCTTTTTGCTCATCTTCGCCATCAGCAGAAATTGTGATTGTTGTCCCCTGAGTTAAACCTAATGTTTGCAGTTTGAATAAACTTTTTGCACTGGCACTTTTACCGCCAGAGGTAACCGTAATATCAGAAGTAAAACCTTTAGCTGCCTTCACAAACTCAGCCGCAGGGCGAGTGTGTAAACCATTAGGAGCTGTAATTACAACGTCTTTTGAGTACATAAAATATTCCTCTTAATATTGAAAGTTAAAAAAATTTGGGTTTATCAAACCAATTTAGAATTTAATGTCCGCAACTTTACTACAAATTAAAACTAAAAACATCTTAAAAAGCACAAAAACTTGTCGGTTCAGTATCATCAAAAGAATGTTTTTTAAGCTAAATTAAAAAAAATTTGCCAAATATCAAGATTCTAGCATACAGTCTGAAGTAAATGTTACAATAATTTAAACGATATTCTTTACTTATCTATTCGAATTTGGAGCAATATGCTTAGAACGCTAACCAAAACAACGGCATGGTTTACCTACTTTAGTATTATTGCACTATATTCGTTCAGTTTATGGGCCTTGATACAATATCATCAAAACACCACCTTAATTGATGTTAATGATATTCTTCATATTCTCACCTATAGCGGGCTTCAAGCTGCCCTCTCTGCTATTTTTTCACTCTTTTTGGGCAGCATATTAGCAAGATCATTTTTCTATTTAGAGTTTAAAGGTAAACATTTACTCTACAAAATCATCTCTTTCGTTTGGGCTTTACCCTCACTTGTGATCATTTTTGCCGTAATCGGTATTTTAGGAAATGCCGGCTGGCTGGTACAAATCTGCCACCTACTAGGTATAAACTGGCAATTTAATTTATATGGTTTACAAGGAATCTTAATTGCTCACTGTCTGTTTAATATTCCATTGGTCATGAAATATTATTTCAACGGGTTAGCATTAATTCCAAGTAATCGCTTTCAACTCGCTGCCCAGCTCAATTTAAAAGGCTGGCAATTTATCCGAATTGTCGAGCTACCTGTTATTAAAACACTCTTACCCTATATGTTTATGACTGTATTTTTGGTCTGCTTTACCAGCTTTCCAATCGTATTAATGCTCGGTGGCAGCCCAAAATACAGCACACTGGAAGTGGCTATTTATCAAGCGGTTACTTTTGAGTTTGACTTTGCAAAAGCTGTCATTTTAATCGCTGTACAATTTATTTTAGGTCTATGCTTACAACTCATCATGCATGCGGTTTCTATCAATACATTAAAACAATTAAACCAACAACCAAACCGCATAGATATTTGGAAACCAACTCCAACAGGGCTTAGTAAACTGTGGCTACAAGCGGTCATTTTTTTGCAAAGTTTTGCAATAATTCTACCGCTTGCAGCCGTTTTTTGGTCAGGTATTTCTGTTTCTCATCTTAGTGAGCGTTTGCTTAAGCCGGAATTATGGAAAGCCATTCAATTCTCCTTAGGGCTCAGCTTGATTTCCGCTGTTTTTGCGGTGGGTGTCAGCTATATTATTGCTCTCGAAACTCGACAACAGCTTTATACAAAAGCAACATTTCGCTACAGCATTTTAGGCAGCGTGGCAATTTATCCTCTCTTACTGCCCATATTCTTACTCTCTGTTGGCTTATTTATTTTATTGATGAACAGCGATCTCACTACCCAAGAATTATTTATTCTGGTGGGAATCTGTAATGGCTTAACCTTACTCCCTTTTATCTATCCGGCAATTTTTTCCGCCCTGTGGAATAGCTTAACCTCACATGATAAGTTAGCCCAAAGTTTAGGCCTAACAGGAATTACTCGTTGGTGGATTGTGGAAAAAAATTACCTTATTCAACCGCTTACCGGTGCCTTTGCACTCGCGATGTCATCAAGTTTAGGTAGTTTTGCCGTTATTGCATTTTTTGGTAATCAAGATTTTAGTTCTCTACCTTACCTACTCTACCAACAGCTTGGTAGCTACCGTATCGAAGATGCCGCTGTCACTGCTTTGGTACTCATGTTATTCGCATTACTTCCATTTTTATTTATAAAGGATAAAACATGATCAGACTTGATCTTCACTTTACCTATGAACAAATGAATATGCATTTTCAACTTATGGCAGAAAAGGGGGAAAAAATTGCCATAGTAGGCGAAAGTGGCGCAGGTAAAAGCACCTTGCTTAATTTAATTGCCGGCTTTGAAAAAGCCGAAAAAGGCGAGCTGTTTTTAAATGGAGAAAACCACACCAATACCGAGGTAGCCGCACGCCCAGTTTCTATGCTGTTTCAAGATAACAATGTCTTCCCGCATTTGAGCGTAGAACAAAATATCGGTTTAGCCTTAACTCCTAGCTTATCACTCAATACCATACAAAAAGCTGAGATCAAAAATATTGCAAGCCAAATGGGAATTGCCGACTATTTAAACCGTCGAGCAGACCAACTCTCGGGCGGACAAAAACAACGTGTTGCTCTCGCCCGCACTTTATTAAGAGATAAGCCGATTTTATTATTAGACGAACCCTTCTCTGCCCTTGATCCTAAACGAAGAGAGGAACTACAGCAGATTGTAAAAGAGATTTGCCAAAGTCGTCAGTTAACACTTTTAATGGTAACCCACCAACTAGAAGAGAGCCGATTTCTGTTTGACAGAGTGCTAACGATTTCCTCCGGCAAAATCATTGAAGATAAAAAATGTGATCTAGTTAACAATTTTGAAAATATTTCTCATATTCCTCTTGTTAGCTAAACCGTTTTAGTTAAAATGCAACTGTTCAATTCTGATATTAAAGGTAATTACTATGAATTTTTCAAAAATCGCTGAACAGACGATTGCCAAATTAGGTGGCAAAGACAACATCACAACTCTTGCACATTGTGCAACCAGACTTCGTTTAACTCTTGCAGATGAAAGTAAAGTAGATAAAGAAGGTATTGAAAACATCGAAGGCGTAAAAGGTCAATTCTCAACTTCCGGTCAATACCAAATTATCTTCGGTTCAGGCACAGTAAACAGCGTGCATGCCGAAATGCAAAAACAGATGGGTATTGGCGATATGTCTACTTCTGATGTGGCAGCAGCCGGTGCAGCAAATCAACCATTACTACAACGTTTAGTAAAAGGTTTAGCGGATATTTTCGTGCCAATTATTCCTGCTATCGTGGCGGGCGGTCTTTTAATGGGTATCCACTCGATGCTCACCTCTGTTGGATTTTTCTGGGAAGGAGAATCTGTTGTCAGCCGTTATCCGGCAATTGCGGATTTAGTAGATTTCATTAACACTATTGCCAACGCACCATTCGTATTCTTACCGGTGCTACTGGGTTTCTCTGCAACCCGTAAATTCGGCGGTAATCCGTTCTTAGGTGCAGCACTTGGTATGTTATTAGTTCACCCGGCATTGGCTGATGGCTGGAACTATGCGAAAACCTTAATGGAAGGCAACATTAAATATTGGAATGTGTTAGGTTTAGAAATTGAGAAAGTGGGCTATCAAGGTACGGTCATTCCAACTATTGTCTCTGCTTGGGTGTTGGCAACACTTGAAAAAACTTTCCGCCGTTTCGTGCCAAGCTATTTGGATAACTTGGTTACCCCAATGTTCTCGTTGTTTATCGCAGGTGTGTTAGCGTTCACAATTATCGGCCCAATCGGTCGCCAAGCAGGTGATTTAATCACTCATGGTTTAACTTGGTTGTACGATACTTTAGGCTTTATCGGTGGCGGTGTGTTCGGGACATTCTATGCCCCAATTGTTATCACAGGTATGCACCAAACCTTTATCGCGGTGGAAACCCAATTACTCACCAATATGGCGATTTCAGGCGGTACTTTCATCTTCCCAATCGCGGCAATGTCTAACATTGCACAAGGTGCAGCCTGCTTAGGTGTAGCATTTGCGTTAAAAGATGCCAAAGTGCGTGGTTTAGCGGTGCCTTCCGGTATCTCTGCATTATTAGGCATCACTGAGCCTGCCATGTTTGGGGTGAACTTACGCTACCGCCAAGCCTTTATCGCGGCGATGATAGGCTCGGGCTTATCCAGTGCATTTATCGCTTTCTTTAATGTAAAAGCACAAGCATTAGGTGCCGCAGGCTTCTTAGGGATTCCGTCAATCAAACCGGATAGCCTTGCGATGTATTCTGTCGGTATGGCGATTTCATTCGTAGTGGCATTTACCATTTCTGTAATCTGGGTGAAAAAAGCACACTCAAAATAATGGCTGAATAGACATACAAAAGGGATTAAGCTTTCACTTAATCCCTTTTTGCACCGCCTTACAAGCGGTTATTTTTCGCTAAAAATTTACAAGTTAGCTATTTTTCATAATACGAGAAATACACCCGGACTCAATTTCCTCATCACGAATGGTCAGTACTTCACAGCCTTCTTTAGTGACTACAATTTGATGTTCATATTGTGCCGAATGGCTTCTATCCTTAGTTTTCACCGTCCAGCCATCACCCATTAAGCGAACTTCTTTCTTCCCTGCATTAACCATTGGTTCAATAGTAAAGACCATACCTTCTTTGAGTACCACACCACCATCATCTGCTGCGTAGTGAACTACTTGTGGCTCGCAGTGGAATTCTGAGCCTATTCCATGGCCACAATATTCACGTACCACTGAGAAACCTTCTTTTTCCACATATTTTTGAATCGCTGTGCCAATTTCTTTCAATCGAATGCCGGCTTTTACCGTACGAATACCGATATAAAGAGACTCAAGCGTAACATCCATTAAACGCTGATCTCGTACACTTGGCTCACCTACAACATACATCATTGAGTTATCACCATAGTAGCCGTCTTTAATGACCGTCACATCAATATTTAAAATATCTCCCTTTTTCAGTTTTTTATCATCACTTGGAATACCATGACAAACTACTTCATTTAGAGAAATACAAACCGATTTGGGAAAGCCGTGATAGCCTAAACAGGCTGAAGTTGCTCCATTTTGCAAAATATAATCGTGGCAAATTTTATCTAATTCACCGGTAGTCATTCCTTCTTTTACATAAGGCTTAATCATCACTAATACATCTGAAGCTAATTTACAGGCTTCACGCAGTTTTTGAATTTCTTCTTCATTTCTTAACGGGATATTCTTCATTTTTGCTTCTCTTATAAAAAAATTAGGGGGATTATACTCTTTTTCGGCATAATCCCCAAACATCACTTCACATTTCTATTTCAAATCTAATTTCTTCATAATGAAATTTAACATCACACCATAAAGCGGTAAAAATAGTAGAAGGCTTACAAAGAGTTTAAAAGCATAATCAACAGAGCCAATAGTAAACCAATGCTCTGCCATATATTCATCACTGCTTTCATGAAACGCCACAGCGAAAAAGACGAAAGTATCAATTAAAGTACCAAAAATGGTTGAACACATTGGCGCAAGCCACCAATGCTTGCCTTGCCGTAAGCTATTAAACACAAATACATCCAATAATTGCCCAACCAAATAGGCAGCAAAACTGGCTAATGCAATACGAAAGACAAAGAAATTAAAATCTGCTAATGCGGAAAATCCTTGAAATTGGGTTTCAAAGAATAAGACTGAAATCACATAGCTAATAATCAATGCCGGAAACATCACCACAAAAATAATTTTTCTGGCAAGCACAGCACCAAATACACGCACAGTTAAATCGGTTGCCAAGAAAATAAAAGGAAATGTTAAAGTTCCCCACGTTGTCGGGATCATCAACTCCGTAAACGGCACTTGAACTTCAAAGCTAATTTGCACTAAATAGTTGCTGATTGCGATGATAAAAATGTGAAAAAGTGAAAGTAAAATAAGAGAACGACGTTTGTTCTCATCCGAAAAATAAGTTGTAAGGTTCATATTGTCTCCTTTTTAGTTAAACCAGAACTTGAGGTAAGGGAACTCAAGGGGGCAATATTCTATATATTTTCCCATAAAAATCAAGCCCACATTATTTCAAAAAATGAAATAATCAATCTATTAAAAACCTATTTATCAATTTTAAGTATAAAGTAGAATATCGCTATTCAAACACAAAATAAGGAATAGATTATGTTACAACTTAGAAAAGCAAACGAACGTGGCAATGGATCTTTTGACTGGCTTGAGAGCTACCATACTTTTTCATTTGCAAATTATTACGATCCGAAACACATTCATTTTTCACATTTACGTGTAATCAATGAGGACTTTATAGCTCCCAATCATGGCTTTGGGAAACATCCCCACGATAATATGGAAATTTTAACTTATGTATTAAATGGCCGCGTTGCACATGAAGATAGTATGGGCAATAAAACTGAAGTAAAGGCAGGTGAATTTCAGATTATGTCAGCAGGTACAGGAGTTTTCCATTCAGAAGTCAATCCAGATGCTGAGCAAACCCTACATCTTTATCAAATTTGGATTATTCCAAACCAAAAGGATGTTACGCCTCGCTATAGCCAAGACCAATTCGCGCCTAAAGAAGGAGCGACTTTGATTCTTTCACCAAATGCAGAAGCAGGCTCATTTAAAATTTATCAGGATATGAAATTATGGCGCTACCAATACCCAACGGCTAAAGCCGATAAAATCAGCTTAGATGCAAACCGTAGCTACTGGTTACAAGTAGTAAAAGGAAATTTAATCGTAAACGGGGTGGAACTACACACCAGCGATGCTCTAGGCATTCGCCAAGAAACTGCTCTGGAGATTGCAGCTCAAGGCGATATGGAATTTTTACTGTTTGACTTAGTTTAACCAAAAAGCAAGAGGTCATTTTTCGCTAAAATTTTGCAAAATTTTATGAAAAAACGACCGCTTGTTGTATTTACTTAATAGTTTAATTTACTTAGCTTGAGCATCTTCATACAACCATTTTGCCGCACGCTTAGCGAAGTAGGTTAAGATACCATCCGCCCCTGCTCGTTTAAAACAGAGCAAGCCTTCCATAATACATTCACGCTCTTTTAGCCAACCGTTTTGAATGGCAGCCATGTGCATCGCGTATTCACCAGAAACTTGGTAAGCAAAAGTTGGCACACCGAAGTTTTCTTTCACACGCCATACCATATCCAAATAGGGCATTCCCGGTTTTACCATTACCATATCGGCACCTTCTTGAATATCCATTGCGACTTCGTGTAAACCTTCATTCCCATTGGCAGGATCAACTTGGTAAGTATATTTATTACCGCCTTTTAAGTTACCTGCTGAACCTACCGCATCACGGAAAGGGCCATAATAGTTAGAAGCATATTTAGCTGAATACGCCATAATTTGAGTATTAACAAACCCATTGGCTTCCAACGCTTCACGAATTTCCCCGATTCGCCCATCCATCATATCGCTTGGAGCAACAATATCTGCACCTGCTTGGGCATGAGAAAGTGCTTGTTTAACCAATATTTCTGTCGTCACATCATTCAACACATAGCCTGTTTCATCAATAATGCCATCTTGCCCGTGAGTTGTGAATGGATCTAATGCCACATCGGTAATCACACCCAATTCAGGATAAGCTGATTTTAATGCTCGTACCGCTCGTTGTACCAAGCCTTCCAGATTGTACGCTTCTTCTGCCATTAAGGATTTTTTTTCCTCGCCAACCACAGGAAATAATGCCACTGCAGGCACACCATATTTCACTAATTCTGCTGCCTCAAGTAAAAGTTGATCGATAGTTAATCGCTCCACCCCTGGCATTGAAGGTACTTGCACACGTTGATTTTCGCCTTCAATCACAAAGACAGGATAAATCAAATCATTTGCCGTTAATTGATTTTCCGCTACCAAACGGCGGCTGAAATCATGTTTGCGTAAACGACGCATACGACGTAAAGGGAATTGAGATTGAATCACTTGCATTTTAAATTTCCTAAAATAATAAAGGCACAGCCACAGGTGCTATGCCTTTGTAAAAATATTATTGTGCTGCCTGCTCTGAGTGTTCTTCATCATCTTTTGGCCGATAGAATTTGGCACATAACACACCTACTTCAAACAACAAACACATTGGGATTGCCAATAGAGTCTGAGAGAAAATATCCGGTGGAGTCAGTAGCATACCAATTACAAACGCAGCAACGATAATATACGGACGTTTTTCCTTTAAATCTTCCGGTGTGGTTACACCAGACCAGCAGAGCAAGATAATCGCTACCGGCACCTCAAAACAGATACCGAATGCCATAAAAATAGTTAAAACGAAATCAAGATAACTGCTGATATCCGTTGCCATTGTTACCCCTTCCGGAGCCGTTGAAGTTAGAAAACCAAACACTAATGGGAATACAACGTAATAGGCAAACGCAACACCGCAATAAAATAACAAAGTACTTGAAACTAACAGCGGATAAACCAAACGCTTTTCCTGCTTATAAAGCGCAGGTGCAACAAACGCCCAAATTTGGTACAGAATAAAAGGAACGGACAGAAATACCGACACAACAATCGTTAATTTAATCGGGGTAAAAAACGGTGTGGCAACATTCGTTGCAATCATCGTTGCCCCTTCGGGTAAATTATCGGTTAAAGGTGTGGCTAGTAAAGTATAGATGTCGTTTGCCCAATAGACCAGAGTACAAAAAACGATTAAAACGCATAAAAAGCAACGTAATAATCGATTTCTCAGCTCAATTAAATGGGTGATCAGCGGTTGGGATTCATCAACTTCTGCCATTTTTCCCCTCCGATTTTTGCTCTGCCTCTACCATTGCAAAATCATCATCCGGTGGATAATAAGATTCAAGCTGCAGGAGTGATTCGTCCATCTCCGCATGCTCTGCAATTTCATCGGCAGAAAGTTCGTTTTCTGCTTTATCCACATTTAATTGCGCATCCAAACCATCAGTATCAAGCGGTTGATTTTTTGCATTTTTTTGCAATTCTTGCGCTTCTAATTCTTGGCTTTCCTGCTCAATTTTTTGTTGGATCTCAGCAACTTGCTCATCAGTTAATTTTGCAGCAGTACTGACTTCTGCTGCCTGATTCTCAAAGTCATTTTTGGCAGAATTTAAAGAGTCTTGCAATTGCGTTGCCGACATTTTTAAATCTTCAACAGTTTTGCTTAATTCAGGCGAAAGCGAACCGATGTTCAATTCCTCCGCTTTCTTAATACTCTCTTTTAACTCTTGCAGCTTCAGCTCTTGGGCCAGTTCATTCTGTACATTTGCGGCTAAACCTCGAATTGCACTGATCCAGCCCATTACGGTGCGAATCGCAATCGGCATGCGTTTGGGGCCTAGCACCACTAAGCCCACAATCATAATCAATACTAATTCAGAAAAACCTACATCAAACACGGATTAAACCTGCTCTTTATCTTTTACAACAGTTTGTTGCTCTGTTGAAACTCTTTCTTTTACTTCAACCACTTCAACTTTTTCAACATTCTCAAATCCTGCATCTTTTTTCTCATCAGACATTGCTTTTTTAAAGCCCTTAACTGATTCACCTAAATCAGAACCTAAAGTACGTAATTTTTTTGTTCCGAAAAGTAACACAATGATTGCTACTACAATCAGAAGCTGCCAAATACTAATACCGCCCATAAAAACTCCTTTCATTTTAGTTGGGTGAATAAAACTTTGCTTATTATATGTCACTTTGACATATAAAAAAGCGATTTTGCAAAAAATTCCTAAAAAACGACCGCTTATTTGCGTTGACTCAAAATCGCTGTAAGAGGAAATAAGGTCAATAATGGCACACTCAACCACAGAGGCAAAGACTCAAATTTCCAAAATGTGCCAAGGATCACAGTTACTGAAAGCAAGAGAACAATAAAGCGACTGTTCTTGCTTGCATTTTGTACTTTTAAACTCTCATTAATTTCTGCCAGCCTAAAGTTAATTTGCTTTTGCTGCTGGAGTGCCTTAAATACAGCTTCAGGGAATTCGGCAAAATGCTCCCGATATTGCGGTAAACGCTGCTTAATGTCTCGGATCATCGCCTTTACGCCCACTTGCTCATTTAACCAGTTTTGCAAAAACGGTTTTGCCGTTTGCCATAAATCGAGCTGTGGATAAACTTGTCTACCCAAGCCTTCAATATAAAGTAAGGTTTTTTGCAGTAACACCAATTGCGGCTGCACTTCCATATTAAATTCTCTAGCGACATTAAAGAGATTCAGCAAAACATGCCCAAAAGAAATCTCAGATAAAGGCTTGGCGAAAATCGGCTCACATACCTCACGGAATGCCTGCTCGAATTTATCAATATCGGTATCTGGCGGTGTCCAACCCGATTCCACGTGCATTAGTGCCACACGGCGATAATCTCGGTTAAAAAAGGCAACAAAACTTTCCGCTAAATAGCGTTTATCGTTATGGTTCAAAGTACCAACAATGCCGCAGTCAATACCAATATATTGTGGATTATGCGGATGTTCACGGTTGACGAAAATGTTACCGGCGTGCATATCGGCATGGAAAAAACTGTCACGGAACACTTGGGTAAAAAACACCTGCACACCACGCTCCGCCAGCAATTTCATATTGGTACCATTTGCTTCAAGCTCCGCAATATTCGACACTGGAATGCCGTAAATACGTTCCATTACAATCAGATTCTTACGACAAAACGCTTGATACATTTCCGGCACATACAACATTTCGCTGTTTTCAAAATTGCCACGCAAACGCATTGCATTACTCATCTCTTTGAGCAAATCCAGTTCGTCTAAAATGGTTTTTTCATACTCTCGCACCACCTCAACCGCACGCAGCCGTTTGCCGTCATTGGATAATTTCGGAATCAAACGGGCAAGTTTGTACATTAATGCCAAGTCAGATTTAATTACAGGTTCAATGCCCGGGCGAATTACTTTCAACACCACATCTTTGCCGGCAAGTGGTTGATTTTGATTGAATTTTGCCGTATGAACTTGAGCGATCGAAGCCGATGCCAACGCATTTTCATCAAAATCCTCAAACCAAGTTTCAAGCGAACCGTCCAAGGCTTGTTCCATAATCCGGCGGGCAATTTTGCCATCAAACGGCTCCACTTTATCTTGCAATAAGGCTAGTTGATCGGCAAGCTCTGGGGCGAAAAGATCTCGGCGGGTAGCAAGCATCTGCCCTAATTTAATCCAAACAGGTCCAAGCTCTTGCAACGCCAAACGCAAGCGCACACCATATTCTTTATCCTTATGTTGATTTTTTACCCAAAATAACGCTTTACGCCCCCACTTCACTTTGCGGGTGAAAGGCACGTCCAAAATTACCTCATCAATGCCGTATCGTAAAAAGGTGTGGATAATCTGGTAAAGGCGACGACTATTTTTAAATTGCATTAATGGTTCCTAATTTTGCACAAATGCTTGCGTTTGAGCATCAGCTTGCTGGCTCGAAGAGCGAACGTAGTGAGTAAATTTTTGCTCTAATTTGACCGCTTGTTGTGCCAATTCTTCCACTTGATCGTAAAAATGCACTGCTTGCAAACGGTGAACCAACACCGGTCTTTCTTGCATTAAATTCTCAACTAAATGTTGATTATTTTGCGTAAATTGAGCCTTAGCTTTATGAAATAATTTTTTGGCGAAATCGGTTGAGGTTTGTGCTACTACATCTCCCACAAACGGGGAAAGCAGCTCTGCCGGATTTTTTTCCAACTGTTCCAAAAGTGCAGTAAAATGCTGTAACACCTGAATATCACCGTTTAGCACGAGCGATTTATTATTGATTAAATCGGTGAGCTTTTGTTTATCAGCTAATTTCGGTAGCGTTTCAAAAGCTAGTTCTACCGAACAATCTACCTCATCCTCATACACACCTAACCAATCGGTACGCTCTTCGTTAAACAATACAAAAAATGCAATTTTCGGCGATGTTAACTGAATTTTTAATACTTTTCCCGATAATTTACGCAAATTTGGCTCAACGTGAGGGGAACGTTTGAGTAATGCATTAAAAGCGGTTTCAACTAAACCAAATGCAAATTGGGGTAACATTAGTTGCTGGGTTAAATTCTGTAAATTTGCCATAAATGCACCTAAGCTTCTTAAAATTTGTAACCACGATGCAATGCCACAATACCAGCACTCAAATTGTAGTAATTGACGCTATCAAAGCCGGCATTTTCCATCATTGCTTTCAATTCATCTTGTTTCGGGTGCATACGGATAGATTCCGCCAAATAGCGGTAACTTTCCGCATCGTTTACTACCACTTCGCCTACTTTCGGTAAAATATTAAAGGAGTAGAAATTATAAAGCTGGCTGATTGGGTCAATAATCGGCTTGGAGAATTCCAGCACCAGCAAGCGACCGCCTGGTTTTAACACACGCAACATTGAGCGAAGAGCTTTATCTTTATCAGTCACATTTCGTAGGCCGAAGCTGATCACAATACAATCGAAGGTATTATCGGCAAACGGCAAACATTCAGCGTTCGCCTGTACATAGCTCACATTGCCAACTACGCCTAAATTGCGTAATTTCTCCCGCCCAACTTCGAGCATTGAACTGTTAATATCAGCTAGCACCACTTCGCCGCTTTCCCCCACAATACGAGAAAATTTCGCAGTGAAATCGCCCGTTCCACCGGCCAAATCTAACACTTTTTGACCTTTACGAACGCCACTGCAATCAATGGTAAAACGTTTCCAAACGCGGTGAATACCAAATGAAAGTAAATCGTTCATTAAATCGTATTTTCCTGCCACGCTGTGAAAAACATTTGCCACAAGTTGCTGTTTTTCTTCCTTTGCGACAGTTTTAAAGCCAAAATGAGTGGTCTCCACCTGTGAGCTTAGGCTCTCATTTTTTTCGGATTGTTGCTCATCATTCATAGTCAATTTCTCTTTCTCAAAATTTTGGTGTAACCATAGCAAAAAAGCGGTCGTTTTTCCTTAAAATTTTGCAAAAATTTCTAAGTAAATAACCGCTTGCTTGGCTCTGACTTGACTAGAAAAGCCAAATTCTGTAACATTCGCACACTATTTTTTCTTGAGGATTACACATTTGGACAGTCACAGTCGATACTTACTCGCTATTTAAACCTATCTTGTCTAACCTCAACGTTACCGACAAGGTCGGTAATGCTCGCCTAGTATCTTTTTTGTTCCTTTTTGTCATTACCTCCTAACCACTTGGAGATTACAATGATCCGTGCTTTTGCATTAGACAACGCACGTTTAACCAGCGTTGATGAAACTAACCCAACTTTGCTCAATGATGCGATTTGGATAGATCTTATCGACCCTTCTGATGCAGAAAGAAGCGTGCTAGAGAACCGTTTAGATCAAACCCTTGCAGAAGAACACGAATTAGAAGACTTAGAAGCTTCTGCTCGTTTCTTTGAAGACGAAGACGGCTTACACCTTCACTCTTTTTTCTATTGTTTGGATGATGAAGACTACGCTGATATTGCCACCGTTGCTTTTACCATCCGTGATGGGCGCTTATTTACTCTTCGTGATCGCGATTTGCCCGCATTTCGTTTATATCGTATGCGTTCACGCCGCGAAAAGCTGATCGACAGTAATGCTTATGAGCTTTTACTTGACTTATTTGAAACCAAAATTGAGCAGTTAGCCGATGTAATTGAAGAAGTCTATGCCGATTTGGAAAAGTTAAGCCGTGTGATTTTAGATGGTAAACGTGAGCAGGATAACTTTAACGATGCCCTCTCTCGCTTAACTGAATTTGAAGATGCCAGCTCAAAAGTACGTTTGTGTTTGATGGATACCCAACGTGCCTTAAGTTTCTTACTGCGTAAAACACGGTTGCCGAATAATCAACTTGAACAGGCCCGTGATATTATGCGAGATATTGAATCTCTGCAGCCGCATAATGAATCGTTATTCCAGAAGGTGAACTTTTTAATGCAAGCGGCAATGGGTTATATCAATATTGAGCAGAACCGTATTATGAAATTCTTCTCAGTAGTGTCGGTAATGTTCCTACCGGCGACATTGGTTGCCTCTACTTACGGTATGAACTTTGAGTTTATGCCTGAATTACATTTTAAATATGGCTATCCAATGGCGATTGGTTTAATGATTCTCGCTGCATCTGCACCTTACATTTACTTTAAACGTAAGGGTTGGTTATAAATAAGAAAGCCTATAGTTTAATAAACTATAGGCTTTCTTATTATTCAACACCTGATTATTTAATAAACAATCAATTAAAATAAAGCGAAAAGCTTCACTTTACGCTTTAAAGTAAAATTTGATTTTGTTATACTGCAAAGCATATTCATTAAATAGGAGATATTTATGTTTAGCAAACTACAACGTTTTAGTGTGATGATTAAAAATGCGATCATCAAGCATCCGATTGAAATTTTATTTGTAACCTATGTCACAGTAATATTAATGCCAAATGTTGGTCATTATGATTTATTCAACGCATTTCATAATTTAATTGCTCTTGCCCCGATTTGTTTTATTGTGCTTTATTTGGCTCGTAATACAAAGGCTTACTGGTTCTTAATTCCGTTGCCGATTGCAACCGCACTGTTTTATAGCGATATCAAACTTGAGCTTTTAGAAGATTCCCGCTATTGGGCAGTAGTACTTTGTACTTTCCTCTGTTTGATTAGCCAGCATTGGCATAAAAATAACTATAATTTCGTCAGTCAAATGACCAATAAGTTGGTGAATATCACCTTTGCTTTTGTCCTCGCTACCATTATTTTTGGTGCTCTCAGTTGTATTACTTTTGCCATTACAGAGCTGTTTAATCTTAATAAATACGACTACACTATTTTCAAACAGTTTTGGGTGTTTTCTATCCTTTGGGCGTTCCCCGTTCTTTTTTTAACCCTTGAGAATCAACATTCTGCCAATGATTCCTCCTATTTAAATCGTGTAGGTGAAATGTTGCTGAATTGGATTTTATCACCGGCTTTGATTATCTACACTGCTATTATTTACGCTTATGTGGTCTTTATTGCTTTACAAGGTCAAATGCCAAATGGTGTGGTTGCAAACGTTGCATTCCCTTATTTAACCCTTGGTTTGGCAATACAAGCGGTGCAATTATTGTTACAAAATGCAAAATGGCAATGGTTCTACCGTTACTTCGCTTACTTAGCATTATTGCCGTTAGCCTTAATTTGGTATGCAATTTACATTCGATTAAATCACTATGGCTTAACCGAAGCACGCATTTATTTGGTAATTGGTACTATTACACTCTCTATCTGCTACAGCTTATTAATTTCAAAAAGCTTGGCACAATATCGTTTATTCTCAGTTATCTCAATTGTAGTAATTTTATTTTCAGTCTTTATTCTAGATCCACAAGAAATCGCCCGTGAAGATCAAACCCAACGTTTAGATAGCTATTTAGTAAAACATAAATTATTAGATGCTAATAATAAAATCGACACACAAGCTGTGCTTGAACATAAAAAAGCATTAGGTGAAAACCGTGATGAAATTGAGCATTTAGACTCAATGATTCGCTACATTGCAAAGGAATATACTGTCGAACAATTTAAGCAAAAATATGGCATAGAATCAGGCTATGACCTGATCTATAAAACAAGTGAAAGAAATTATGATTCAGCTACTTTTGAAGCAAGCAATTCCGAATTTATTCGATTAACTAGAGACGATATGAAAAATGCTCAAGAATATATTATTTTCAATTTGAGATACTATCGTCCAAATCGTCTCAATAATCATGCGGCTGATAATAAACAGTGCAAAAAATTAATCAGCCAAGCTTATGATTTCAAAACCTTAAACAAACAAGATAAGTATGAAAATATCAACCAAGAGTGCGATAAAATTCAAGAAACGCCAACTGAGTTTATTATTGAATTTTCAGGTATTGAGCCGAATATCAAATTTAATATTAACGATGCAGTGAAGAAAGTCTTTGATAAGCATAATTTATCAATGAACGAACGCCATAAAACAGATATGTTAGATAAAGTTAAGGCTGATTTACTTAAACTCGATTTGGGTAACGCGGAATTATCACTAAATTATATCGAATTAAGGTTTATTGAAGATACTGGCTATGTAGTTGAAAGCATTAGAACAAACTATTTAATGTTGAAGTAAGACCAAAAACAAAAACGGATTATCTTTTTAGATAATCCGTTTTTTAATCAGCTAAAACTAAGCTAAACTTGCCACCATTACCGCTTTAATCGTGTGCATACGGTTCTCCGCCTGCTCAAATGCCACATTAGCCGGTGATTCAAACACCTCTTCTGTTACCTCAATGCCATTTACTAACTCAGGATATTTTTCTGCAATCTCTTTACCTACTTTGGTCTCGCTATTATGGAAAGCCGGTAAACAATGCATAAATTTCACTTTCGGGTTGCCTGTTGCTTTCATTAGTTCAGGTGTGACACGGTAAGGCATTAATAAATTAATACGCTCCCCCCAGCTATCTAATGGCTCGCCCATCGAAACCCATACATCGGTATGGACAAAATCAACGCCTTTTATTGCTGTATCAATATCTTCAGTAACAGTGATTCGCGCCCCAGATTGCTCAGCAAATTTCCGGCACATTTCAACTAATGAAGCTTCAGGTAATAAAGCTTTAGGTGCGCAAATACGCACATCCATACCCAATTTTGCCCCAATTAATAACAACGAATTTCCCATATTGTTACGAGCATCACCAATATACACATAGCTAATTTGGCTTAACGGTTTCTCACAGTTTTCAATCATTGTTAGAACGTCTGCTAACATTTGGGTTGGGTGGAATTCATCCGTTAAACCGTTAAACACCGGCACGCCGGCATAATCTGCCAACTCTTGTACCACCGATTGTTTAAAACCACGATACTGAATGGCATCATACATTCTGCCAAGCACTCGGGCAGTATCTTTCATAGATTCCTTATGCCCGATTTGTGAGGAAGTTGGATCAATATAGGTTACATGAGCCCCTTGATCGTAAGCTGCTACTTCAAAAGCACAACGTGTGCGAGTCGAGGTTTTCTCAAAAATTAAAGCGATATTTTTGCCTTTTAAAGTTTGTTGCTCTGTGCCTGCATATTTCGCCCGTTTTAAATCACGTGCTAAATCTAACAAAAAGCGGATTTCCCGCTCGGTATGATTTACCAAGCTTAAAAGATGTCTGTTTTTTAAATTAAATGCCATTATGTTCTCCCTGTAAAACCCAATTATATTTATGCTTTATTATTGCATAAAAATTCATTCTATAGAAATAATTTTAAGGTAAATAAAATTCCCCTTTTCCAACTTGAATTACTTTTCCCCCCACAAAAATAGTATTTGTCTCATCTACTTTTAAGGATAAGCGATTTGGCCTGCCCATTTCATCGCCTTGTAAAATCCTTAATTCGAGCGGTGTTAAACTTTGTTTAACATGCCAACCACCTAAATTTGCCGCAGCTGAGCCGGTTCCCGGATCTTCTATCACTGCACCTTGGCTACTAAAAAACAGACGCACTTTTGCCTGCTGAGCCTCTCTAAACCAAACGTACATTTGCGGAATGTTATCTTTAGACACCGCCTTTTCTATAAAGAGATTTGCATTTATTTTGCAATTTTTGACCGCTTGTTCAGAAGATAGCTCAACTAATAATTGTGCGGCACCTGTATTTACCCAGCTAGGAGAAGAAGCAATATCATCGACAGTTAATCCTAAAATTTCAGCACATTCCTCTTTAGTTAAAGGCGCGTCCTCTACTTCCGCACCATGATTAATAGCAAATGTAATGAGCTCGCCTTGATGTTGAATTTCAACTAAACCAGCGTTAGTTTGTAGGAAGTAATCAGCAGGTAAATGTAAGAGAGAATGTAAAACAAATGCCGCTCCCACAGTCGGATGACCGGCAAACGGCATTTCGTAATCAGGTGTAAAAATTTTTAATTTTTTAACCGCTTGCGGCAAGGGAGAAGATTGAACAAACACGACTTCAGATAAATTAAATTGACGAGCAATCAACTGCATTTCAGCATCATTTAATCCATCTGCCTCATAAAAGACAGCGAGTGGATTACCCCCAAAATGGCTCTCGGCAAAAACATTCACCAAAAAATACGCATATTTTCGCATACACACCTCACCATGAATAATTATGCAACAAAGCAGTTATATTTAAATGCTTATCGAATGTAGTTTATCAAAGCCAAGAAATACCATCAAGGCTGTACTTTTTTTGTCTATATAACCTCAATTTTTTCATATTGTACAATATACAATCATATCGCTTAAATTTTTATGACATCTACCCTTATAGAGTTATTTATTTTTGATTTAATTCAAAGTATTCGGAAATGGCTAGGAGTAAACTGCAACCTAGTGATTATTTTTTAATTTTATATTTGAGGTTCTATATGCTATATGCAGAATTTTTGCTTTTATTAGCCTTTTTATATGCCGGTAGCCGCTATGGTGGTATCGGCTTAGGGGTTGTTTCAGGAATAGGTTTATTCGTGGAAGTATTCTTCCTCGGAATGCCACTTTCAGCGCCACCAATTAGTGTAATGCTGGTTATTTTAGCCGTAGTCACCTGTGCTTCTATTTTAGAAGCCGCCGGCGGTTTAAAATTTATGCTACAAATCGCAGAGCGTATTTTACGTAGTAATCCGAAACGTATTACCTTTTTAGGCCCGCTCGTTACCTATATTATGACCTTAATGCTAGGTACTGGTCATTCTGTGTACTCCATTATGCCAATTATCGGTGATATTGCCCTTAAAAATAAAATCCGCCCGGAACGTCCGATGGCAGCAGCTTCTGTCGCTTCCCAGTTAGGGATTACAGGTAGCCCGTTATCTGCAGCAGTTGCCTATTACTTAACAGAAATAACCAAATTACCGGGCTTTGAAGGGGTGACATTATTAAATGTAGTTGGGGTAACTATTATCGCAACATTTTGTGGTGTGATTGCAATGTCTTTATACAGCTTACGTCGTGGTAAAGAGTTGGACGATGATCCTGAATATCAACGCCGTATGAAAGACCCCGAATTACGTAAACAAATTGAGGAAACCAGTGCTACCTCTTTAGATGAGCAGCTCCCGGCAAGTGCGAAAAATTCGGTTTATTTATTCCTAGCGGCAATTGCAACTATTGTTGCGATTGCGATGATGCCATCTATCAAACCAACTGTTGCCTCAACAAGCAAAGTAGCAGGAATGGATCAAATCATTCAAATCGTGATGCTGACTTTCGGTGGCTTAATTTTAGTTTTAACTAAAACCGATCCGAAAAAAGTACCAAATGGTATTGTATTTAAATCCGGTATGGTAGCGGCAATTGCCATTTTCGGTATCGCTTGGATGAGTGATACTTACTTTACCTACGCCATGCCTGCGTTTAAAGAAGGCGTAACTGAAATGGTTAAAGCCCAACCTTGGACATTCGCCTTCGCACTCTTTGCAGTTTCTGTCGTAGTAAATAGCCAAGCAGTTACAGCAAAAATGCTATTACCTGTCGGTATCGCCATGGGCTTACCAGCCCCACTATTAGTTGGTTTAATGCCTGCAACTTATGCTTACTTCTTTATTCCAAACTATCCTTCAGATATCGCAACAGTAAACTTTGACGTAACAGGCACAACTAAAATCGGAAAATACTACTTCAACCACAGTTTTATGGCACCAGGTTTAATCGGTGTTATCACTGCATGTTTAGTCGGTATTGCGCTTGCAAATGTCTTAATTTAATCCATTAAAAAACAAGCGGTCATATTTAGTAAAAATTTTACCAAATATGACCGCTTGTCAGCTTAAATAAGTACGGTTATGCCTTATTGAATAATTTTGCATCTAATGAATATTTACCGCCACCAACAAAAATATAAGTGAGGAATAATACTGAATATACACCTGCCAACTCCCCGCCATTTAATAATGGTAATAAAACATTACCTTGAGCACCATGAATAATAAAAAATGCATACGCCATCATACCCGAAAGGATAAAGGCAGTTTGGCGAGTAAATAGCCCTAAAATAAAGAATGTACCGCCAACAATCTCTAAAATACCGCCGGCACCATAAATTGAGAAAAGTGGTACACTACCGTTTCCATTGGTCATTGACATTGGGAACTCAAAGAATTTTGCTGTACCGTGAAGTAGGAACATATAACCTGCAACAATTCGAGTAATTAAAAGAGCAAGTGGTTGTAATTTGTCTAAAGTTGAATTCATAACGCTTTCCTTAATTGTGAAATTTGTTAAATAAAAGTAAATAAATTTAAGGTGCGAATTCTAATTTAAAATCTTTAAATTGATAATATGATATTTATAAAATAAATTATTTACTATAAGAAAAGAATCATTAAGCTCTAGCTAATGTCCAAACCTGAATTTCCTCAACTCCCGCTTTTAATAATTCTACACAAATCACATTCAGCGTTGAGCCTGTGGTGATGACATCATCAACAATAGCAACTCGTTTATACGCCTTTAAAGGATGATAACCAAATGCTCCACGTAAGTTTTTTCGCCGTTCATGTGCTGTTAGCTCACGCTGAGAAGTTGTTGCACGATTTCGAGTTAAACTTTGCGTATCTAACGGAATTTGTAGCCATTTTGCCAGCCATTGACTTAACAATGTTGCTTGGTTAAATCCCCTTGACCAATTTCGCTGCCAAAATAGTGGTACCGGCATAATCACCTCTGGCAGAACAAGCCCTCTTTCTCGCTGGGCTTCTTTAATCGCAAGCAGTAATTGACGAGAAAGAGCCTGATCTAACCAATATTGAGACTGAAATTTAAGGCGATGAATCCAATGAGAAAGTGGCATATGATACTCTGCAACACGTACTAACTTATGCCATTTCGGCTCATTTCGTAAACAATAACCACAAGACTGTCGATTCTCCCTCAAACTCATTCCACAATGCCCGCAATAAGGCCGGTTTTTAATTAATTTCTGACAACTGGTGCAAAAACCATGGATTCCAATATTTAAAGGTCTATCACAATGAAAACAACGAAAGCCTAATATCCCCACATCCCCTCCTTTTCTTTGCAGATTATCAAAATTACGGCTGTTTTTTCGGACTATTTTTGTGACATTGCTCGAAAAAAGAGTAAAATCTTTCCATTGTTCAAATAAAAGGAAAAGTAGATGAAATCCCTAAAACAACCAATAAAAATTGTCTTTTTCGATATTGATGACACTTTATATGTTAAACATAAAACTTATATTCCGGCATCTATCACAGAACAAGTTCTGCCTCGCTTGAAAGCAAAGGGCATCATTCCTGCTATCGCCACCGGACGGAATCACGGCTGCTTCCCCAAAGCCTTACAACCTTATCTTAATCCGGAAACCGGCTTTGAGCTTTTTGTCACCATTAACGGGCAATATAATTTCTATAAAGACCAGATAATTAGTGATTATTCCTTAAGCTGCGAACAAATTGAGCGAATTATCACGAAAGCGAATGAATTGGGGATTATTTACGCCTTTGTTACACCAATGACGATTGCAGTTTCAGATACTAACCCCATCGTACACGAAGCTGTGTTACCGATTACCCCAAATTATCTAATCGATCCTAACTATCACAAAAAAGATATCCAAGAAAGAGAAGCCATAGTTCAGATGCTTCTGTTCTATCCTGAAGGTCAAAAACAAGCGGTTGAAAATAGCGGACTTTTTGCAAATGATTTAAAAGAGGCTCGCTGGCACCCCTATGCGGTCGATATTTTAAGAAAAGAAAACTCAAAAGCCCGAGGTATAAAAGATGTATTAGAACACCTCAATATTGATATTGAAAGCTCAATGGCATTTGGTGATGGGATTAATGATCTAGAAATGTTACCAACTGTCGGCTTCGGAGTTGCAATGGGAAATGGCGAACCTGAATTAAAAGCAGTGGCGGACTTTGTAACCAAACCAATTGAGGAAGATGGGATCTTATACGCCCTTGAAACCTTAGGAGTGATCTAAACAAAAGCGGTTGTAAATTGTTACTAATTTATAACCGCTTGCAATTAAATACGCCTAAATAGCTTATCGCCCGAAATGGCTAAAATTGCTCCGGTCACCACCACAAAAGCCCCTATATAGCTAATCCAATTCATGTCAGGTTCAATAAAGATATCCGGAAAAAAATAATGACCGATAAGCGAAAAAGTCATAGTAAAAATCGGCAGCATAGTAGTCACAACACTGACTTTAGATGTATCCCAATAATTAAGTGCTTCACTATAAGCTCCATAACCAATTACCGTATTCAAGCAACAAAAAATAAAACACGCCCAGAGAAATCCACCCTCAATGTTGGCGATCTGTAAGGGTGCAGAAAAAGGGAACATTGTGATTGCACAGCCAAAGTAGATAAGCATTAATGCTTGTTGTGCCTTAAATTGAGCCAATAGCAATTTTTGGGCAAGAGCATAAACTACCCATACAAAACTTGCACCTATACTGAATAAAATCCCTAACGTATAAGTACTTAACTGCAAAATCTCGCTGAATTTATCATTAAAAAAAGCAATCAACCCCAGAATTAGTAGACTCGAACCCAATTTCTGAAAAAAACCAAATTTTTCATTAAAAAGAAATACACCAAGTAAAATCATAGTAAAAGGTGCCAATAGCCATAATACTTGGTTAGTTGTCGGAGAAATATAATACAATGCTTGTGCAAATAAAAAGAAATTCGCCGATAATCCTAGCACCCCTAAAATGAGCAATCCGAAATCTTTTTTTCTACAAGCGGCCAAGTTAGGTAATTTTTTTGTAAAAACTAAAATGAATAACAACCCCAATGCAGCAGCTAGAAATCTAAACCAAACAAGTGTTTGCGCATTCATAACTGCCATTACTTGCTGTGTCGCAATAGGTGAAGTTCCCCAAGCGATAGCGGTAATTAAGGCAAAAGCAAAACCTAATAAAGGTCGTTGTTGTTTCATTTTTTTCCTTATATAAAAAATCGAGCACTGATGCTAAACGTAAAAAACCCCGCCAAAAGCGAGGTTTTTATAATTCATGTTGAAATGATTACTCAGCAATAATGCTCACGTATTTACGGCTCTTTTCGCCTTTCACTTCAAATTTAACTTTACCGTCTACAGTTGCAAATAAAGTGTGGTCTTTACCCATACCTACATTTGTACCTGCGTGGAATTTAGTACCACGTTGACGAACAATGATGCTACCTGCTAATACAGATTCACCACCGAAACGTTTAACACCAAGGCGTTTAGCTTCAGAATCACGACCGTTACGAGTTGAACCACCAGCTTTTTTAGTTGCCATCTACTTGATCTCCTCTGAAATTATGCTTGAATCCCAGTGATTTTCACTTCTGTGAACCACTGACGATGACCTTGTTGTTTACGGCTGTGTTTACGACGACGGAATTTAACGATTTTAACTTTATCGCCACGACCTTGTGCTACAACTTCAGCCACTACTTTCGCACCAGCTAATACAGGTGCACCAATTTTAACATCTTCACCGTTAACGACCATTAACACTGAGTCAAACTCAACTTTCTCACCGGTTGCGATTTCAAGTTTTTCTAAACGAACTACTTGACCTTCACTTACTCGGTGTTGTTTGCCGCCACTTTGGAAAACTGCGTACATATTTACTCCGCTACGTGCCAATTGCTTTTGCTTTTAGGCACTCAATTAATTCATAAAAATAGGGCTGCAATTCTACGGAAAAACGAAAAAAAGAGCAAGTGAGATTTTGATAATTTTTTTAAATTAGCAAAATTTTTCGAAAATCAGACTGCTTGCTGTTTTAAAAGATGAAATGACTCGTCCGATTTTATAAGAAAACCGCAATTCTTTTTTGAACAAAGGTTAATTTAAGGTAGAATTGACACAATTTTCATCTTAAAAAAATTAATAGGTTCGATGACAATGCGCTTTTCTTTGGAACAAATCCACGCTCTTGCTAGAGAAGATATGCAAGCAGTGAATGCTGAAATTCTGGCACAACTTAATTCGGAGGTTTTACTGATAAACCAGTTAGGACATTATATTATTGCCGGTGGCGGTAAACGCATTCGCCCTTTAATTGCAGTATTAGCAGCCAGAGCATTGAATTATACAGGTAAAAAACACATTACTGCGGCGGCTTTTATTGAATTTGTACATACTGCCACCCTTCTACATGATGATGTGGTAGACGAATCTAATATGCGTCGTGGCAGACCGACTGCGAATGCCTCTTTTGGCAATGCAGCAAGTGTGTTGGTAGGTGATTATATCTATACACGCTCATTCCAAATGATGACAGATTTAGATTCACTTAGAGTGCTAAAAGTCATGTCTGCGGCTACAAATGCTTTAGCAGAGGGTGAAGTTCAACAATTAATGAATGTAAACGATCCAAACACTACTGAAGCAAATTATATGCGTGTAATATATAATAAAACCGCACGTCTATTTGAAGCAGCTACTCAATGTGTTGCTATTGCAGCAGGAGCAAGTGAAGAAATCGAAAATGCGTTAAAAGCTTATGGTTGCTATTTAGGCACTGCATTCCAATTGATTGATGATATTTTAGATTACTCTGCCCAAAGTGAAAGTTTAGGTAAAAATGTAGGAGATGATTTCGTAGAAGGAAAACCAACCCTACCGTTACTACACGCAATGCACGCTGCCGATAAAGCCGGTAATACAGCTCAAGTCGAACTCATTCGTAAAGCTATTGAAAACGGTGGCGAATTGGAACAAATTCCTGACGTCTTGGCAATTATGGCAGAATATCAATCTTTGGATTACGCCATGCAAAAAGCCCGTGAAGAAGCCCAAAAAGCAGTAGATGCTTTAGCTGTATTGCCAGAAAGTGAATATAAACAGGCACTGATCTCACTGGCGTATTTGTCGGTCGATCGTTCCTATTGATTTGCAAAAAATCAGCTAAATTTAACCGCTTGTAGGGGTGGGTTTTAACCCGCCCACCATATAAATAGAATTTCGGGTGGGTTAAACTCCACCCCCTACGAAAAAATGACAGAACAAAACCAACAGCCCCAAGAACATATTGAAAGCGTCCGTGCCCGTCGCCGTGCGCAAAATCAGAAAAAAGACCCAAACGCCCCGTTTGTGCGTGAAAAGCTGAGTCTTCCGAACGGACATAACAAACTGCTGCTCCACTCCTGCTGTGCGCCTTGCTCGGGCGAAGTGATGGAAGCGATTCATGCCTCCGGTATTGAATTTACCATCTACTTCTACAACCCAAACATCCACCCAATGAAGGAATACCTAATCCGCAAAGAAGAGAATATCCGCTTTGCCGAAAAATGGGGCATTCCGTTTATCGACTTCGATGACGACTACGAAAACGACCGCCGTGAGTGGTTCCAAAAAGCCAAAGGCATGGAGTGGGAGCCGGAGCGTGGCATTCGCTGCACGATGTGCTTTGATATGCGTTTTGAAAAAGCGGCAGAATATGCTCACAACAACGGCTTCCCGGTGTTTACAAGCTGTTTAGGCATTTCTCGCTGGAAAGATATGAACCAGATCAACGACTGTGGCCACCGTGCAGCATCAAAATTTGATGATGTGGTCTATTGGGACTACAACTGGCGTAAAGGTGGCGGCTCGCAACGAATGATCGAGATCAGCAAACGTGAACGTTTCTACCAACAAGAGTATTGCGGCTGCGTCTATTCCTTACGTGATTCCAACAAATGGCGATTAGAAACAGGTCGTGAGCGAATTGAAATCGGGAAACTTTATTATTCGCCGGATTAGACTATGGTGTAGCTGTTAATGCTCCAATGAACAAGCTCCCCTCTTTAGAAAAGAGGGGCAGGGGGAGATTTGACAGAAGTGATAAATGGAGAAAATAGCTGCCGTTAATGTAATGTGCTTTATTGGAACACTATTTTTTCTCTCACTTCGCTAATTGATACTGCCAAATCTCCCCTAACCCCGCTTTGCTAAAGAGGGGAACTGATCACTAAAATTTCAAAAAGAGGATAAAAAAACAATGTCAAAATTTGCTATGGTTTTCCCAGGACAAGGCTCACAAGCTGTTGGTATGCTTGCTGATCTTGCACCACAATTTCCTATCATAGAAAAAACATTTACTGAGGCAAGTGAGGTTTTAGGCTATGATTTATGGGATTTAGTACAAAACGGTACAGCTGAAGATTTAGGTCAAACTCAACGCACACAACCGGCTTTATTGGCAGCATCGGTTGCACTTTACCGTGTATGGCAAGAAAAATTCCCTGAGCAAAAACCGGCTGTAATGGCTGGTCATAGTTTAGGTGAATATTCCGCATTAGTCTGTGCCGGCGTGTTAAATTTCCAAGATGCAATTCAATTAGTCGAATTGCGTGGTAATGCAATGCAACAAGCTGTTCCTGCTGGCAGCGGTGCGATGTTTGCGATTATCGGCTTGGATAATGAGGCGATTATTAAGGCATGTGAGCAAGCAGCAAGCGAGACCGGCGAAATTGTGTCAGCAGTAAACTTCAACAGCCCTGGTCAAGTGGTAATCGCTGGTACGAAAGCCGCAGCGGAAAAAGCAGGCGAATTATGTAAAGCAGCTGGAGCAAAACGTGCTTTACCACTCGCCGTAAGCGTGCCTTCACATTGTGCATTAATGAAACCAGCGGCAGAAAAATTAGAAGCAGCTTTGCAAAATATCACACTAAATCAACCGCTTGTACCGGTTATCAATAACGTGGATGTTGCAGTTGAAACTAATGCAGAAGCAATTCGCAACGCATTAGTGCGCCAGCTGTATAGCCCTGTTCGCTGGACGGAAACGGTCGAGAAAATGGCTCAAGACGGTGTTACCACTTTATACGAAATCGGGCCGGGTAAAGTATTAACAGGCTTAACAAGCCGTATTGTAAAAGAATTAAATGCTAAAGCGGTGAATGATTTAACCTCATTCGAGGCATTGGAATTTTAATCGTAGGGGCGGGTTTTAACCCTCCCATGCAAAATAGACCTATATCGGGCGGGTTAAAACCCGCCCCTACGTCAATATAAGTTCAAAAGGAACAAAACATGCAAAAAAAAATCGCATTAGTCACGGGTGCAACCCGTGGTATCGGTAAAGCGACTGCCGAAGAATTAGTCGCAAAAGGTTATACCGTAATCGGTACCGCGACTTCAGAAAAAGGTGCCGAGTCAATTTCTGCTTACTTAGGCGAAAACGGCAAAGGCTTAGTATTAAATGTTGCTGATGCAGAATCTATTGATTCAGTGTTAAAACAAATCAAAGAGAGCTTTGGTGATATTGATGTGTTAGTAAACAACGCCGGTATTACCCGTGACGGCTTATTAATGCGTATGAAAGATGATGATTGGTTCGATATTATCCAAACCAACCTCACTTCTGTTTACCGCTTATCCAAAGCTGTGTTACGCCCAATGATGAAAAAAGGCGGTCGTATTATCAGTATTGGCTCCGTGGTTGGCTCAATGGGTAACCCGGGTCAAACAAACTACTGTGCAGCAAAAGCCGGCTTAGTAGGCTTTTCAAAATCGTTAGCAAAAGAAGTTGCTAGTCGTGGCATTACAGTAAACGTAGTAGCACCGGGCTTTATCGCAACAGATATGACCGATGAATTAAACGAAGATCAACGTAATGCTATTTTAAGCCAAATCCCTGCAGGTGAACTCGGCTCACCACAGGATATCGCTAAAGCTGTAGCGTTCTTAGCCTCAGATGATGCTCGTTACATCAATGGTGAAACCATTCATGTGAATGGTGGTTTATACATGGGCTAAGCTGTAACAAGCGGTCTTTTTTCAGCCGAACTTTGTAAATATTACAAAGTTCGGTTTTATCGTTTTTTATTTTGTGTTGTTGCCTCCTTTAGCAGGCAAAAAAGTGTAAATGTGTTATGACTAGAAATACCTTAGTGGTCGGCTTTTTGCTGTTTGCCATTTTTTTCGGGGCGGGGAATTTAATCTTTCCGCCAAAATTGGGCTTTGAAAGCGGTGCGGAATTTGCATCTGCTATTTCAGGTTTTGTATTAACAGGTGTTGGTCTTCCGTTATTGGGCATTGTGGTTAGCGCATTCTATAATGGTGGCTATAAATCAGCGCTAGACAAAATCCACCCCTATTTTTCGCTGATTTTCTTAATTTCTATTTATCTGGCAATCGGACCATTTTTTGCCGGACCTCGTACCGCGGCAACTGCATACGAAATGGCCTTAATGCCGTTTTTAGGGGAATCAAGCCAACTTTCCATGCTGATTTTTACCCTGGTTTATTTCGCCCTTACTCTTTGGTTGGCGATTAATCCGACTAAAGTGGTCGATCGCATCGGTGCAGTACTTACCCCAATTTTACTCATCGCTATTATTGCCTTAGTGGTACGGGCAAGCATGATTTTAACCGGTGACAGCCCATTAGCAACGGCTCAGCCGACTGAGCAATCCTACTTCTTTAAAGGCATGGTGGATGGCTACCTTACTATGGATGCGCTTGCTTCATTAGCCTACTCAGTGATTGTACTCCATGCCATTCGAGGCAAAAGTGTTAGCCAAGCCTCACTACAAAGACAAACCGTTGCCGCAGGCTTAGTGGCAGCAGTAGCTCTTGCGGTAATTTATATTGGATTAGGCTGGATTGGGAATAACATTCCTATGAGTGCAGAAACGCTGGCAATGCTTGCTGAGAAAAAATTGGATATGGGAACCTATATTCTCAACACCATTACTACCCAAGCTTTTGGTGAACTCGGACGTGCTGTATTAGGTATTATCGTTTCCCTTGCTTGCTTAACAACTGCTGTAGGCTTAGCGGTATCTGTCAGCGAATATTTTAATGAGATTTTCCCCAAAATCTCATACAAAGTTTATGCGGTACTATTTACCGTTATTAGCTTTATTATCGCAAACCAAGGTTTAAAAGAAGTAATCAGTAAATCTATTCCTGTGCTATTAGTGCTCTATCCGATTGCGATGACTATCATTTTTATGCTGTTAATTAATTTAGTGATTAAGCTGCCTCTTACCGCACAACGCCTATCGCTTTTATTGGTAACAGTCGTTGCGATTGCCTCGGTTGCCGGTGTAGGATTTACTGAGAATTTACCACTGAAAGCCTATTCTATGGAGTGGTTACCTTTTGCCGTTATTGGCTGTGTAGTTGGAGCAGTACTACATCCACTTATCAGCAGAAAAGCATAAATCAAGTCAAGGCAGTGATAATTCACTGCCTACTTTTTAGGAGAAAACAATGCCTGAATTACCCGAAGTTGAAACAAGCGTGAGAGGTGTAGAACCTTATTTGGTGGGGCAAACGATAAAGCAGATTATTGTTCGCCAACCTAAATTGCGTTGGATGGTAAGCCCGGAAATTATCACTATGCAAAATGCAAAAATCCATGCTGTAGAAAGACGAGCTAAATATCTCATTATCCGAACTACTCAAGGCGATATTTTGCTGCATTTGGGCATGTCCGGCTCGCTGGGGATCTTAAAAGAAGTCCAACAAAAAGAAGCCGGAAAGCACGATCACATTGATCTTGTTACTGAAAATGGCACTATCTTGCGTTATTACGATCCACGCAAGTTCGGCTGCTGGCTTTGGACAGAAAAAGCAGAAGAACACGAACTGCTGCGTAAACTAGGGCCGGAGCCACTCTCTGAAGCCTTTACGACAGATTATCTCTTTGCAAAAAGTCGCAAAAAAACGACCGCTTGTAAAACCTTTATTATGACTAATGAAGTGGTAGTTGGCGTGGGCAATATCTATGCTTGCGAAAGTCTGTTTATGGCGGGAATTCACCCCGAATTAGCAGCACAGAATCTGACTCAAAAACAGTGCGAACGCTTAGTAAAAGTTATTAAAGAAGTGCTAACCAAAGCAATTATTCAAGGTGGCACTACACTGAAAGATTTCATTCAACCGGATGGAAAACCGGGCTATTTCGCTCAAGTGCTGCAAGTATATGGACGAAAAGGTGAAAGTTGTAATGATTGTGGTAGCACGATTGAAGCCAAGGTGATCGGGCAGCGTAACAGCTTTTTCTGTCCAAACTGCCAGAAATTGCCGAAATAAATAGCTTATTAGGATTATTTGGGCAGACAGGTCTGCCCAGACTTTTCAAATAAGATATTTTCTAAACCTGTAACCAAAAAGTTACCGGACCGTCATTTTGTAGGCTTACTTGCATATCGGCAGCAAATTGCCCTGTTTGCGTGTGGATTTTTTGCTTGGCTTGTTGATGAAAATAATTGTATAAACGCTCAGCATCCATAGGTTTTGCACCTTTAGAGAAACTTGGGCGTAAACCTTTGTTAGTATCGGCTGCTAGCGTAAATTGTGAAACTACCAACAAACCGCCGCCAGCTTGCTGAACATTGAGGTTCATTTTGCCCTGCTCGTCTGAAAAAACACGGTAATTTAGCACTTTTTCCAGTAGTTTATCTGCTTTCACCTCATCATCATCTTGTTCAACACCAAGTAAGACTAATAAACCATGTTTAATTTCACCCACAATTTGGTTTTCTACTTCTACTCTAGCCCATTTAACTCTCTGAATTAAGCCTATCATCGTATTCCTTATCCTCTTTAATCTCTTTTAAAATAGCAGCAAATTGACCGCCAAGTAACACCACCTGCCAGCTCAAGTGAATCCAAACAATCATAATCGGTAACACTGCTAATGCACCGTAGATAGCTTGGTAAGAAGGGAAAGTAGTGATATACCAAATAAAAGCCTGTTTTCCTAAGGTAAAGAAAATCGCTGCTAATAATGCCCCAAATGCAGCGTGTTTAAATTCTACTTTAGCATTTGGAACAAACTTATAAACCAACGAAAAGAGTAACCAAATCAACAAAAACGGCATACACTCCAACAAATATTGCCCGATAGACAAAGTACCTGTCCCGTTAAAAATAGCCAATGACATCACGTAAGTACTAATTGCAATACTAGCACCAGCAAGTAATGGGCCAAAAAGTAGAATCGCAAAATAGAGCAAAAAAGAAAACCAAATTGGTCTGCTTTTACTATTGTGCCAAATCGTATTCAAGGTTTCGTCAATACTTTTGATCAACATAATAGCTACAACAAATAAACCGATAATACTCACTAGCCCCATTTTTTGGGAATTACTCACAAATAGCTCAATATATTGCGATATCATTTCTCCTGCATTTGGAGCAAAATTGTCATAAATAAAGGCTTTTAACTGCTCATTTGCCTCATTAAAAATAGGAAAAAACGTAAACATTGAAAACAGCACCATAATTAACGGCACAATCGCAAGCATTGTGCTATACGTCAGATAACCTGCTGAAATTGCAATGTTATTTTCCGAGTAACGTTTAGCAAAGAGTTTAATAAATTCAAAAGTCCGCTTTAACATACTATCCTCTAACTAAATAATCACTTTCACACACCCATTTATAGGTAGTTAATGCTTCAAGCCCCATAGGACCTCGAGCATGCAATTTTTGGGTGCTGACCGCTACCTCTGCTCCTAGCCCAAATTCACCGCCGTCAGTAAAACGGGTGCTGGAGTTAATGTAAACTGCGGCAGCATCCACTTGTTGCACAAATTGGCGGGAAAGTTGGTAATCTGAAGTTAAAATCCCCTCTGAATGTTGCGAACCATAGCGGCGAATATGTGCCACTGCTTCCTCTAAACCATCAACCACCACGACATTTAAATCAAGTGAAAGCCATTCTTGGCTTAACTTTTCTACATCAAGCGGTTCAATTCCATCAATTTTTTGCAAATCGTTGCTGTGAATAGTGACCCCTAAACTATCCATTCTTGCGATCAATTTAGGTAAAAACTCAACGGCGATTGCCTTATCTACCAATAAGGTTTCAAGCGTATTGCAGGTACTCGGTCGCTGGGTTTTGGCATTAGCAATAACATCAAGAGATTTTTCTTGATCTGCAGTTTTCTCCACAAATAAATGGCACACACCAATACCACCAACAATCACCGGAATAGTAGAATTTTCTTTACAGAATTGGTGCAAACCTGCTCCGCCACGTGGGATCACCATATCAATATAGCGCTCTAATTTAAGCAATTCTAATAATAAAGCGCGATCAGGATCGGTTACTGCCTGTACCGCTAATTTCGGCAGCCCGGCTTTTTCTAGGGCATCTTGCACCACATCGACTAACACCGCATTGGTGAATTTCGTCTCTTTACCACCACGTAAAATCACCGCATTGCCTGTTTTTAAGCAAAGGGAGGCAACATCAATCGTGACATTCGGACGAGCTTCGTAAATGGTTAAAATCACCCCTAAAGGCACACGTTGACGTTCAATTTTTAACCCGCTATTTAATACGCCACCGTCTATCACTTGCCCCACAGGATCAGCTAATTTCGCTACATTTCGTACATCATTCGCGATACTTTTTAAACGGCTTTCATTTAATAATAAACGGTCAATAATCGCCAAAGATATCCCTTGTGATTGAGCAAATTCAATGTCTTTCGCATTGGCATACAAAATTTCTGTTGCACGTTGTTCAAGATTATCAGCAATAGTAAGTAAGGCTTGATTTTTTTGCAGATTACCGAATTGTGCCAGCTCAAAACTGGCTTGTTTAGCTTGCTTGGCAAGGTCTTTCATTTGCATACTTTAATTCTCTTTTTATTAACATTAGCCATAATCTAACATGTTCTTTTATGTGAAGAAATATGCAAAAGGGGAGAAAATTGGATAAAATGGAGGAATTTTAAAATATGCAGCCCCAAATAGGGCGAGTTATGCTTAACCTAGTACGGCTTGCCATGCTAGACAATACCTATAAGCTCTTATCTCTTTTAGGCATAAAAAATGAGAAATAACACCCCAAAACAACTTATCCATATTCTTCCTCCACAACTGGCAAACCAAATTGCTGCCGGTGAGGTGGTGGAACGCCCTGCGTCTGTGGTAAAAGAGTTGGTAGAAAACAGCTTAGATGCCGGAGCGAATCATATTCAAATCGATATTGAAAAAGGCGGCTCGCAGTTAATCCGTATTCGAGATAACGGCTGTGGCATCGCCAAATTAGACTTGCCGTTAGCTCTCGCCCGCCACGCTACCAGTAAAATCAGTAGCCTAGAAGACCTAGAAGCAATCTTAAGTCTTGGATTTCGTGGAGAAGCCCTTGCCAGTATCAGCTCGGTTTCACGCCTCACGCTAACCTCTCGCACCGCAGAACAAAGCGAGGCATGGCAAGCCTATACTCAGGGGAGAGAAATGGAAGTGGAAATTCAACCTGCTTCTCACCCAATCGGCACAACCATTGAAGTGGCAAACCTGTTTTTCAACACGCCTGCACGCCGTAAATTTCTACGCACCGATAAAACCGAATTTACCCATATTGATGAGGTAGTTCGTCGCATTGCGCTTGCCAAACCGAATATCAGCTTTACGCTAAGCCACAATGGCAAAATCGTCCGTCAATACCGCAAAGTACAAGACAACTCGGTTGAACAGCAACAAAAACGAGTTGCCGCGATTTGTGGAGATGACTTTATTCAACAAGCTACTCATATTGACTGGCAACATGGCGATTTACATTTACACGGCTGGATTGGCTCACCTGTCCTTGCTCGTCCACAAAACGATCTCTGCTATAGCTATGTAAACGGGCGAATGATGAGAGATAAAACCATTAATCACGCTATTCGCCAAGCCTATGGCGAACGCATTGCCACCGGCAATTATCCTGCTTTTGTGGTGTTTTTGGATTTAGATCCGACCATGGTGGATGTGAACGTTCACCCGGCCAAACATGAAGTACGCTTTCATCAAGGAAGACTGGTACACGATTTTATTTTACAAGGAGTTACCAATAGCCTAGAGCAAGGGCAAACAACTCTAGCTCTGCATGATGAACTCAATGAGCCACTACCACCCACTTATGGAAAAGATACTAACCGCCAAGCGGCAGGACAGAATATCTTTGTGGAATCTGTAGAATTCCAGCCAACACAAGCGGTCAAATTTTCCGAAAAAAATGCAAATCACTCAAGCTATACGCCTAAATTTGAGCGAAGCCACAGCGTGAGTTCATCGGCTCAAAAATGGTATAAAGAGCTAATCAGCAACAATGGGCGAAATGATGTTCCACAAACTGAATCCGGCCTCAAAAGCACACTCGAAACACCAAATTTTACATCAAAAGTAGAAATTAAGCAGGATGTTCAAACTAAAACGGCTTCGCAAAAAATCAGCGATATTACACCGCTTGCAAGCCATCATTCACAGACGTTAGCGATTGTAAAAAACCAAGCAATATTAATGAAAGAGAACGAGGATTTTTACCTTATTTCTCTAGCTCAATTATCACAACTTAAATTTGCTTACCAACTAAGCAAAGGGCAATCTCAAGCGTTATTGATTCCACTTAACCTTACTTTAGATGAGCAACAAGCCGAACATTGGCAAAAGTATAAAGAGGAATTAGCCAAGCTCGGTTTTTCCATTACCGAAAAACATTGGCAACAACAAACCCGCTTAACGGTGTTATCAGTGCCACAGCCACTTCGAGAGCAGAACTTACAGCAGCTTTTATTTGCGTTATTTAACCAAATACAAGCGGTTAATTTAACCGAATTTTTTGCAAAAAAATGCGAGATTCCAACCGCTTGCACACTTAGCGATGCGGTAGCACAGCTCTCTGAAATCGAACTTTACCCGAATGGGAAAAAAGAGATTGATAGAATTAGGAAAGAAGTGGATTTTTCAGCATATTTATGAACAACAAAGGGCGCCATACGCCCTTTTAACCAAATAGGTTGGAATGAGTGCCGATTCTCAGTAACTCTAACTTACCCCCATCTTTCGATAAATAAGGACTAAATCAGGCTGAATATGGCAATCTCTAAAACCTTTCCATTCACCTGTTAAAGCATGATCGCAGTATTTTTCAGGTAATGGTTTATCATTAATCAGAAAATATAATGCTTCAATTAATTCGGACGATAAAGAATCAACCGTACATTTTTATAATCCCGTTTAAAAGCATTGCTATACTCAATTTCTCTCATTGAGCTGCTCCATTAAATCCGCAATACTGCTTGCTGAATTTAATTTTCCTCTCTGCTCTTAACTGCTCTTAGCACTTCCGCCGTTTCAAAATTAGGTTGATAATCAAACTGAAAGCGTTTTTCGGTCGCAATTTTAGCTAACGTCATTCGCATTACATCAGAAACCGTCAAGCCCCAGCTAGGACTTCGCTTGCCTGCTCTTTAATTTCAGGATTAATTCTTACACTTACTAATGCACTATTTGCCATAAAAAACCTCTCTGTATATCAATTGATGTACAATCACCATAACATTTCTGGATATTAATGTAATAGTATAGATTTAAAAATGATCTCAACCTTTCAAGCTGATCCTATAATTAGCCTCAAATATGCTATACTCCCAGCCAAATAAACCCAAAAAGCAAACCCAAGTTCGCTTTCTCATTTTAAAAAGATAACAATGACTCAAAAACCTCTTGCGATATTTTTAATGGGCCCGACAGCGTCGGGTAAAACCGATTTAGCGATTGCGTTACGCCAGCAATTGCCGGTTGAGGTGATTAGTGTCGATTCCGCCTTGATTTACAAGGGAATGGATATTGGCACGGCAAAACCGAGTAAAGCGGAATTAGCATTAGCTCCTCATCGTTTAATTGATATTTTAGACCCGGCGGAAAGTTATTCAGCGATGAATTTCCACGCCGATGCCCTACGTGAAATGGCACAGATTACCGCTCAAGGCAAAATTCCGCTACTTGTCGGCGGCACCATGCTTTATTACAAAGCGTTGCTTGAAGGGCTATCTCCATTGCCTTCTGCCGATCCTACCATTCGAGCAGAAATTGAAGCCAAAGCAGAACAATTTGGTTGGGCGAGCTTGCATCAAGAGCTAGCAAAAATCGATCCTGTTGCAGGGGCTAGAATTAACCCAAATGATAGCCAGCGGATCAACCGTGCGTTAGAAGTGTTTTACATCACAGGCAAAACAATGACGGATCTCACTGCTCAACAAGGTGAGGCTTTGCCTTATAACATTCTACAATTTGCGATCTCACCCGAAGATCGTACTGTTTTACACCAACGTATTGAGCAACGTTTTCATAAAATGATTGATTTAGGCTTTGAAGATGAAGTCAAACGGTTATTTTTACGCAAAGATTTACACATTAACTTACCTTCTATTCGTTGTGTAGGTTATCGCCAAATGTGGGAATATCTGCAAGGAGATATTTCACTCGACGAGGCCATATTTAAGGGAATCTGTGCAACCCGGCAGCTGGCTAAACGTCAAATTACATGGCTACGTAGTTGGTCAGGTGAATTAACTTGGCTTGATAGTTTAGCTCCGACCAGTTCTCAAACAAAAATGATTGAAAAGATCGATCATTATTTAAATAATTGTGATAATATCTAACCGCCTTTGGCACTTATATAATTATTCACTGTCTTAATAACACAGTACACAACAATAAAAAGGGAAAACAAAATGGCAAAAGGTCAATCTTTACAAGATCCATATTTGAATGCACTTCGTCGTGAGCGTATTCCTGTTTCAATTTATTTAGTTAACGGCATTAAATTACAAGGTCAAATCGAGTCTTTCGATCAATTTGTGATTTTATTAAAAAATACAGTAAGCCAAATGGTGTATAAACATGCTATTTCAACGGTTGTTCCTGCTCGTGCATTATCACACAACAATAACAACAACCAACACCAGCAAGCCCAGCCTGTAGCTGAAGTTACTGAACAAACGGAATAATTGAATTATTAACACGAAAATGTTAAACGAATCACTGCCAAACTCAGAAGAGGATTCTGCGTTTGGCTTTGCTTTATCTGAAGCAAGCCAAATATCAGCAATCAACACGCAAACCGAACACGAAAAAGACAAAGCCATTCTTGTTCATCTCTATCTTGGTCAACATAAAGATGTGGAAAATCTGCTTGAATTTAAAACCCTTGCCGAATCTGCCGGTGTAGAAGTGCTGGCAACACTGACTACCAGTCGGCAAAGCCCGCATATTAAATACTACGTCGGACAAGGCAAAGCAGAGGAAATTGCAGAAGCTGTTGAGTCACTTGGGGCTACAGTTGTATTGGTAAATCATCAACTTAGCCCGGCACAAGCTCGTAATCTACAATCGCTATGCGGCTGCCGAGTGGTGGATAGAACAGGGTTGATCCTCGATATTTTTGCTCAACGAGCAAGATCGCACGAAGGGAAATTACAAGTAGAGCTGGCACAACTTCGCCATTTATCCACACGTCTTGTCCGCCGTGTCACCAACCAAGATCAGCAAAAAGGTGGATCCGTTGGCTTACGTGGCCCGGGGGAAACGCAGTTAGAAACCGATCGCCGTTTAATTAAAGTACGGATCCAACAACTGTTAAATCGATTAGAAAAGGTCAACAAACAGCGAAACCAAAATCGCAAAACACGTCAAAAAGCGGATATTCCTACCGTCTCATTAGTTGGTTACACTAATGCAGGCAAATCTACCCTTTTTAACGCTATTACTAATGCCGGTGTGTATGCAGCTGATCAACTATTTGCTACGCTAGATCCTACCCTTAGACGTATTCAAGTGAAAGATGTTGGCACAACTATTCTTGCCGACACGGTAGGTTTTATCCGATTTTTACCACATGATTTGGTTTCAGCCTTCAAATCTACACTGCAAGAAACTACAGAAGCAACCCTATTGTTACACGTTATTGATGGTGCAGATGATCGCAAAAATGAAAATATTGGTGCAGTAAACCAAGTGCTAGATGAGATTGGTGCATTAGATATTCCAACACTCTTAGTCTTTAATAAAGTAGATAAACTAAGTGGTATTGAACCGCATATTGAACGTAACAATGAAGGAATACCTACTGCCGTCTATCTCTCTGCTCAAGAGAATCAAGGGATTGAACTACTCTTTCAAGCCATTCAAGAGCGATTACGCCAACAGTTAGTAAATGAGACTCTGCTTTTGCCGGTTACTGCAGGAGCAATTTACACTCAATTTAAAGCGGAAAATTGCATTAAAGCTGAACATTTTAACGATTTCGGCGAGAGAATTGTGCAAATTGAAGTGAACGAAGTGCAATGGAACAAATGGCTAAAGCAGTTCCCCGAATTGACAGAATATGCCGAATTGGCAAAGTGGGATAATTAATTCTTCTTAACTCCACTCCTAAACGACAAGCGGTTATTTTTTACTAAGAAATTGCAATCCATTTGCAAAACAACAGTAAAAAATAACCGCTTGTTTTCTTATCTATACGCAAAAATAAAGCCCTTCTCTTTCGAGAAGGGCTTTGTTATCAGTTAGCTACACGCTATTACCATTGGTAACCTACGCTTGCCGCAGCTCCTGCATGACCACGACTGTTCGAGTTCACGCTGAATTTGATACCCACTTTACCATTATCTGATAAACGAGAGTAACCAACTGCAAGAGCGCCTTGACCACGGTAAGTACCCACACCGGCTGAAACCATAGATTTACCCGGTTGTGTTACGTGGTATAAGTTACCCGCTGCTAATGCACCTGCAACACCTGCACGTAAGTCTTTATCAACATTATTAACATGGTTAGCAACACTTCTTAATTGATTTACATTCACTGCATCAGTGCCTTTCACACCTGGTGCAACGTTAGTAATACGTGTTGCAGAACCGTCTTTACCGGCAACATTGAGTTCATTCACACCATCTTTTGCTACAGTTGAGCTGAGCGTTGTACCACCTACTTTCACTGTATCAAATTCTGGGTTACTTGAAGTTGCAATTTCAACAGTTGAACCTTTACGTGAAACTTCAACGTTTCTGCCAGCTTTAATATTAACTTTACCATTGTTGTTAATACGTTGAGATTCTGCCTCACCATTAACTGTCAGTTCCCAACCTGAGTTTTGAACTGCATTATATAACTGGCTACCGTTCACAGCATCTTTACTTGTTGCAGTTACATCACCATCTTTAACATTAGTGATCTTCGTGCCTTTAGCATCGATACCATCTTTGGTTACACTTGGACCATTTTTAATGGTTAAGCCTTTATTATCAACTTTAGTATCGCCTACAGTGACAGAACCATCTTGGGTTAAATCTACGTTTTTCGCTAATTGAATCTCTAAAGTATCAGAGCCATTTGCTTTAACGTTGATATTACCTGTTGCTGACTTAAAGTTTTCAGAAGCTGCTTTATCAACACCTTCACCTTTAACTTTAACTTCAGTATTCAATTTCTGACGGTTCTTAGTGTCTTCATTGTTACCAGAGAAGATTAAACCATCATTTAAGGTTGCAACTTGTTCTGTTACAGGTTTACCGTCTTTGTCTTTAGTTTCATAAACGATACGAGTCTTACCATTTTCACCCGGTAAGCCATCTTTACCGTTTGTACCATCAACACCTTCAGCACCGTCTTTAACCGCAATATTTGCACTAGCACCCGGCTTGCCGTCAGCACCTTTTGGACCAGTTAAGCCGATTGAACCATCTTTACCGTTTAGTACGGCAGATGCACCATCTTTACCTGTTGCACCAATTTGACCATCAACACCATCTTTACCGTCACGGCCTGCAGTAATTGTACCGTCACCTTTAATGGTTACGCCATCTTTACCGTCTTTGCCTGCAACACCGATTTGACCGTCTTTACCATCTTTACCGCCAATGGTTAAGTCGTTATTTAAACCAAAGGTGACATTATTACCCTCTTTAGTAATAACGATGTTACCGTCTTTGTTGTTCAGATCAACTGTTGCACCTGGTTTAACATTGCCTTTGTCTTTACCATTTGCTGTTAAGTTCCAACCTGCGTTAGCAACTTGTTGCACTTGGTATAGCTGGCTACCATTTACTGCATCTTTGCTGGTTTCAGAAATTTCACCATCTTGAACATTAGTAATTTTCTTATCACCCGCATTGATACCTGCTTTAGTTACACTTGGTCCACCTTTGATTGTTAAACCATCATTATTTACCGTTGTGTCACCAATAGTTACAGAGCCATCTTTAGTTAAATCAATATCTTTCGCTAATTTAACGGTTAAAGTACCGTTGTTATTTACTACACCGATATTATTAGCATCAGATAATTTAGTTGCATCTTTCTCACCACCGGTGATGCTTAAAGTTTCGTTTAGTTTCTTAGTAATTACTTTACCATCGTCACCAACGAATTTTAAGCCATCGTTAAGTGTTGCAACTTCTTCTTTAACAGGGTTACCGTCTTTGTCAACAGTTTCATAAACGATACGAGATTTCGTTTCGCCATCTTTACCATCAACACCCGGTTTACCTTGTGCAAATGTCACTGTGCCATTTGTACCATCTTTACCGTTGATACCGATAGAACCGTCTTTACCGTTTAAGGTTACACCGGTTGCACCATCTGCACCTTTCACACCAATAGAACCATCTTTACCCGGCTGACCATCTTTACCCGGACCACCGATAGTTAGGTTATTATTTAACGCAAAGGTTACATTGTTATCTGTAGTTTCTTTCGTAATGATGATGTTGCCATCTTCATTGTTGAATGAAACTTTACCTTTCGGCCCAACATTTGTAGTGTTTTGACCATTCGCTGCGATATCCCAACCAGAGTTAGCCACATCATAAACCTGTTTTAATTGGTCTTCTGTTGCTGCTTGACCGCTAGTGAAGTTATTCGGATCAAAAGTCTTATTGGTTAAACCACCGATTGTACCTTTGTTGCCGTCAACGGTAATAGGGTTATCACCACCAACAGTTAAGCTATCACCGGTTAATGCTGAATCACCTACACCAATTACATTCTTATCAAGATATGTATCACCGATTGTAATTGAACCTTCATCCGTTAAGTCAATGTTTTTCGCTAATTTAACCATTAACTTACCGTCTTTATTCACAACACCGATATTATCATCAGATAAATCTTCTAAATCTGTATCGCCGCCTGAAATTTGTAAGGTTTCATTCAGTTTCTTATCAATAACTTTACCGTCATCACCAACGAATCTTAAACCATCGTTAAGTGTCGCAACTTCTTCTGTTTTGCCATCTGGTTTCTCATAAACGATACGGGTTTTGCTTTCGCCATTTTTACCGTCGTTTCCGTCAAGACCTTTTGCACCGTCTTTTACAGAGATAGTTGCACCTGCACCATCTTTACCATCAGCTCCACGAGGTCCGGTTAAACCGATAGAACCATCTTTACCGT
Source organism: Mannheimia granulomatis (assembly GCF_011455695.1). Taxonomy (NCBI): domain Bacteria; kingdom Pseudomonadati; phylum Pseudomonadota; class Gammaproteobacteria; order Pasteurellales; family Pasteurellaceae; genus Mannheimia; species Mannheimia granulomatis. The sequence continues at coordinate 1,808,808 of NZ_CP015030.1, forward strand.
TTAAAGTTACACCAGCTGTACCATCTGCACCTTTAACACCGATAGAACCATCTTTACCCGTAGCACCATCTTTGCCTGGGCCACCCACGGTTAAATCATTGTTTAATGCAAAGTCAATCACATTATCACTTACAGTTGTAATAATATTTTTATCTTTAGATGTGTACTTAACAGTTTCACCAAGTTTAACATGGTCAGTTTCACCATTATCAGCTGCGATGCTAAAGCCTTTCTCAATAATATCGTTGCTTGCATTTACAACATCATTAATGTTCGCTGCATTAGTACCAACATCTTTTAATTGATCTGGTGTTAAATCATTCACCGAAGTGATTGGCTGACCATCTTTACCATTTTGACCATTTAAGCCGTCAATACCGCTCTTCACGTTAACGATTTGGTTGCCACCATTATTTAGACCATCTTTGGTTAACGATACTACATTACCGTCTTTACCATCTTTTCCGTCTTTAGGGGTGATAGTTACACCATTGTTGTTTACAACCGTTTTCGGTGCTTCAGTATTAACAACGTCATTACCATTTTCGTCTTTCTTATATTCAACGAAAGTAGCATTACCTAAGTCTTTAAGCTCACGGTTTAACTGAATCTCTAATATATCAGTACCATTAGCTTTAACATTAATGTTACCTGATGCAGACTTAAAGTTAGCAGATTGCTCTTTAGAAACACCTTCACCTTGTACTTTCACTAAAGTATTTAGCTTATGACGATTCTTCGTATCTTCATTGTTACCAGTGAAGATTAAACCATCATTAAGTGTTGCCACTTCTTCTTTAACAGGGTTACCTTCACCATCTTTAGTTTCATAAACGATACGTGTTTTACCCGGCTCTCCATCTTTACCTGTACCAGGTAAGCCGTCTTTACCGTTTGTACCATCAACGCCTTGTGCGCCATCAGCTGCCTTAAAGGTTAGACCATTTGCACCATCTTTACCATTCAAGCCGATAGAACCGTCTTTGCCGTTAAGCACAACTGCTGAACCGTCTTTACCATTTACACCGATTGTACCGTCAATACCGTCTTTACCATCTTTACCGTTCTGACCAACCACAACCGTACCATTACCATTGATAGTTACGCCATCTTGACCATCTTTACCTTTAACACCGATAGAACCATCTTTACCTGGTTGACCGTCTTTACCTAAACCACCAATGGTTAAATCATTATTTAAAGCAAAGTCAATTTGGTTATCTGCTAAAGTTGTAATAATGTTCTTATCACTAGATGTATAGTGAACTGTTTCACCTAGTTTCACATTATCAGTATCTGTAGCTAACGAGCTATTATCAGCCTTAATGTTAAAGCCTTTAGTAATAAGTGCATCTGTTGCATTACGTACATCTTTAATGTTCGCAGCATTAGTACCTACTTTTTCTAATTGCTCATCTGTTAGATCATTTACAGATTTAACTGGCTGACCATCTTGGCCGTTTTGACCGTCAATACCGCTCTTCACATTTACAATTTGGTTATTACCATTATCTAAACCATCTTCGGTTAATTTAACAGGATTTTTACCATCTTTGGTTGGAGTGATTGTAATACCATTGTTATTAACAACCGTTTTCGGCTCACCCTCACCTTCTTTTATAAATGTTGCACTGCCTAAATCTTTCAGATCTTTAGCTAGTTTAACAACTAAGCCATCTTTGGAATTGACAACACCAATATTAGCATCAGAGAGTTTAGTTGCATCTTTTTCACCACCTGTAATACTTAAGGTTTCGTTTAGTTTCTTAGCAATTTCATTGCCATCGTCACCAACAAATTTTAGACCATCGTTAAGTGTTGCAACTTCTTCTTTATCGCCGTTTGGTTTTTCATAAACGATACGGGTTTTACTTGTGCCATCTTTACCATCATTGCCTGCAATACCTGGTTGGCCATCTTGAACAACTTTTAATGTCGTTGTTGCACCGTTAGCACCATCTGCACCTTTAGGGCCAGTAAAGCCAATTGAACCATCTTTACCGTTTAACACGACAGATGAGCCATCTTTACCAGCTGCCCCCACTTTACCGTCAACACCAGGATCACCATCTTTACCATCACGACCTGCAATTACGGTACCTTCGCCTTTGATAGATACACCATCTTTTCCATCAGCACCTTTAATGCCGATTTCACCTGGTTTACCATCTTTACCACCAACAGATAATGTTGAATTCAAACCAAATTGGATTTCATTATCTTTAACGGTTGTAACAATATTACTATCCGGATCAGTAAATTTAACTGTTTGACCTAAATCAACATGGTCTGTTTTGCTACCATTATCTAATCCAGAATTATCAGCTTCAATATTGAAACCTTTACTTACAACATCATTAACTGCATTTTTCAAATCACCTACATTAGTTGCATTTTTCAAGACATCACCAGTAGCTTCTTCTAATTTAACTACTGTACCATCTTTATCTTTTAAGCCACTATCTACATTCGTAATTTGGTTTCCACCATTGTTTAAACCATCTTGAGTTAATTTAACATCCGATTTACTTACATCAGCATCTGCTTTCTTAGAAATAGTAACACCTTCGTTATTTATGGTTGTGTTACCGGCTTTCACAGAACCTTTATCTGTTAAATCCAGATCTTTATTTAACTGAATCTCAAGTTGAGCTTTCTCATTAGCAACAACATTGATATTACCTGCTGCTGATTTAAAGTTCTCAGCTGACGCTTTATCATTAATGCCTTGAGCTACTTCACCAACAATGTTCACCACACTGTTTAGCTTATGGCGGTTTAACTTCTCGTTGTTACCAGCAAAAATTAAGCCATCATTTAAGTTAGCAACTTCCTCAGTTTTTTCACCATTTTTATAAACGATACGGGTTTCACCATTGTCACCCGGTAAGCCGTCTTTACCTGTACCATCAACACCTTGTTTGCCATCTTTAACAGCAATATTCGTGCTTGCACCCGGTGTACCATCAACACCACGAGGACCTGTTAATCCGATTGAACCATCTTTACCATTTAATACAACAGATGAACCGTTTTTACCGTTAGCACCGATTGAACCATCTACGCCATTAACACCGTCTTTACCATCACGACCAGCTACGATAGTGCCATTACCGTTAATAATTACGCCATCTTTACCATCAGCACCTTTAACGCCAATAGATCCATCTTTACCGTTTTTACCACCGATAGTTAAATCGTTGTTTAACGCAAACGTAACATTGTTATCCGCTGTTGTTTTGCTGATAACAATATTGCCATCTTCATTATTAAACGATACTTTACCTTTCGGTACTACATTGGTTTCATTATTACCATTTGCAGAAATATTCCAACCTGCATTAGCAGTTTGTTGGACTTGGTATAATTGGCTACCGTTAACTGCATCTTTACTGGTCTCTGTTACATCACCATCGGCAACATTAGTAATCTTATTACCGCCATTGCTTAAACCATCTTCTGTTAATTTAACATCAGATTTAGTTGCATCGTTAGGATCTTTCTTAGTAATAGTGATACCATCTTTGTTAATTACGGTAGAATCGTTATTTTCACCAAATGTAGCGCTATTTAAACCAGCTAGATCTTTAGCTAATGCCACTGTAATAGTATTGCCCGCAATTTGCGTCATTACATTTTTGCCTGCATCAAACTTTGTCCAATCGGTATTCTCTGCTGCACCTTTAACATCCACTTGCGTATTTAATTTCGCACTGTGAACTGCTCCAGCATTTGCACCAAATTTTAAGCCGTCGTTAAGTGTTGCAACTTCTTCCTTTTCACCATTTGGTTTTTCATAAACAATACGGGTTTTGCTTTCGCCATCCTTTCCGTCATTACCATCAAGCCCTTTGGCACCTTTCTCAACTTTGATTGAGGCTGAACCATCTTTGCCATCTATGCCGTTTTTACCATTTACACCATCAATGCCATGGAAGACAATTGCTTCAGGTTTAATAGTTACACCATCTTTGCCATCAGCACCTTTAACTCCAATCTGTCCATCTTTGCCTGGTGTACCGTCTTTACCCGGTTTTCCACCAACAGAGATGTTATCTGCTAAGCCAAAGTCGATTGTATTATTCGTTACAGTCGTAACAACATTATTATCAGTTGAGGTGTATTTAACCGTTTCGCCTAACTGAACATTGTCAGCTTTATCCAAACCTTCACTACGATTATCAGCATCAATATTGAATCCTTCAGCTACTTTATTGCTTAAGTTGGTTACATTTTGGTTAGTTGCATAAAGCTGCGAACCGTTAACCGCATCTTTAGAGGTTTCACTTAAATCACCTTCTTTTACATTAGTAATTTTAACCGGAGCTCCATTTTTATCACCAACTTTAACATTATCACCTTCATTCGTGATTTTCGGACCATTGTTAATGGTAATACCATCATTAGTAATGTTTGTACCACCAATAGTTACAGAACCAGACTCAGTTAAGTTTAGGTTTTTCGCCAATTGAACTGTTAAATTACCTTGACCATCAGCTTTAACATTGATGTTGCCAGTTGCAGATTCAAATGCTTTGGATTGTTCTTTAGTTACACCTTCACCTTTTACGATTACTAAGCTATTAAGCTTGTGTTTGTTTTCGATGTCACCATCATTACCAGTAAAACGTAAACCATCGTTTAAGGTTGCAACTTCTTCTGGACCATCTTTGGTTTCATAAACAATACGTGTTTTAGTTGTACCATCTACACCATCAACACCTGGTTTACCATTTTTAACAGTAATATTTGCATTAGCACCATCTTTACCGTTAATGCCAATTGAACCATCTTTACCATTTAAAGCAACACCGGTTGAACCATCGGCACCTTTAACACCAATAGAACCGTCTTTACCATCAGCACCGTTTTTACCTGGTCCACCAATAGTTAACTCATTATTTAATGCAAATGTTACATTATGAGTATCTTTAGTAATTTGGATGTTGCCATCTTTATTATTTAGATCAACCGTTTCTTTAGGCTTAACATTACTGCTATTCTTACCTTCATTAATAGTTAAATTCCAACCTGCATTTGCAATTTCTTGTACAGTATATAACTGGCTTCCATTAACAGCATCCGTAGAAGTATTGTTTACATCACCTGCTTTTACGTTAGTAATTTTTGTAGGGCTACCATCTTGATTAGCAACACTTACACTACCGTCTTTATTCGTGATTTTAGGACCATTATTAATAGTAATACCATCTTTATTAACAGCTGTACCGCCAATAGTTACAGAACCGTCTTCCGTTAAATTTACATCTTTCGCTAATGCAACAGTAATGTTATTACCATTGATTTGCGTCATAATGTTCTGACCTTGATCGAATTTAGACCATTCTTTATTTTCTTCAGCACCTTTTACATTCACTTGCGTGTTTAACTTCGCTCTGTGAACTGAGCCGTCATTTGCACCGAATTGTAAGCCGTCATTTAAAGTTGCAACCTCTTCCTCACCGTTTGGTGTGTCATAAACAATACGAGTGACATTAGTGCCGTTTTTACCATCTGCACCAGCAGTAGTAACATTTGAAGAACTAGATTTTACTGTGATATTCGAAGTTGAAGACTTACCATCAGCACCTTTAGGACCAGTTAAACCAATAGAACCATCTTTACCATTTAAAACTACAGAAGAACCGTCTTTGCCGATTACACCAACAGAACCATCTTTACCATCAGTACCCACTTTACCAATTGATAACGTACTGTTTAAAGCAAAATCAATTTGGTTGTCAGTTACAGTAGTAATAATGTTTTTGTCAGTAGATGTATAAGTAATCTTTTGACCTAACTGAACATTATCTTCAGTACCATTATCCGCTGTGATATTAAAGCCTTTTTTCACAAACTCATCTAACTTAGTAATGTTATTTGAAACGTTAGTTACGTTCTGATTAGTTTCATGAAGTTGCGAACCATTTACAGCATCTTTGCTATCGGCGCTAATAGTACCATTTGATACGTTAGTGATTTTCTTATCACCTGCATTAATGCCTTCTTTAGTTACAGTAGGACCACCAGTAATAGTTAAACCATTACCATCAACTCTAGTATCGCCAATAGTTACAGAACCACCATTAGTTAAATCTAACGTATTATTTAAGTTGATCTTAACTTCACCATTATCAACAGTTGTATTGATGTTGCTGTTACTACCTACTACTTTGACTTTTTCACCAAGTGCTTTATTAACATTTTTACCATCTTGTGCTTCTAAACCAAAGCCTTTAGCAATATTATCTCTATTATCTTTAATGGTATTCTTAGTTTCATCAGATAGATCAACTTTAATTGTCCTACCATCAACGCTAGTCGTTACATTATCACCGCCAACAATATCAAAACGTTTCTGATCTTTATTTACAGCTACACCATTAGCAGTCGCATTTTTATCTGCACCAACAGTAAACTCAGATAATGCATTATCAATTTTATTCTTAGTGTTCTCAGATAAATCAACTGTATAGGTTCTTGTTTCACCTTCACGTGGTTGTTCATTTTTAGTTACATTTACATAACCTTTACCATCGTCCATGACACCTGTAACAGTATCTTTTTCTAATAACTCTTTGGCTTTCTGAGTTAAGCTAACCTCATAGTTAGTTGTATTAGTTGTTTGATTAAATGTACCATTAACTTCTAACAAACCTTGAGTATTTACATTTGTTGAAGCGCTCACCGTAGTGTTATAAGCATTTACAGTATAAATATCATGACCATCATCGCCGTTAGTTTTAGCGACATTTACGTTACTACCTTGCTTAACTTCAGTCTTAGCAGCCTTAATCGCATCATGAATAGTATCTTTACCTGTACCACCAATATCAGTATAAGTAATAGTACCATTTGGATTAACTGTAGCATTACCACCAAAGTTATCTTTAATTGATGTTGTAACATTGTTAATCATGTCATTGGTTGCATATAACTGCGAACCGTTAATTGCATCAGTGGAAGTCGCAGAAATATTGCCTGGTGCAACAAATTTAATTTGGCGAGCATTAGTAGAATTACCTATACTTACATAATCACCATCAACCACATTTTCATCTCCAGCAAAACCACTATAGGTTAAATTACCTACTTTTGCTGTATCTTCTTTGGTTGCATTTGCTTGCGCAGAGTCTGAACCTAAAACAACAGAACCAACAGAACTTACAGTAACATTAGAACCTAATACAAAAGTGTCGTTACCTGATACATTATTGTTATAACCTAAAGCTGCAGAACGAGTACCAGAAACTGAACTATTTACACCGGCTGCAATTGAGTTTTCACCACTTGCAGTTGAGTTATAAGCAATTGCGGTGGCATAATTAGCTTTCGATTCTGCTTCAAAACCAATTGCTGTACCACCTTCATGCGTAATATTGGCACGAGTACCTATTGCTGTTGCATTCGCATTACTCACAGTTGAGCTGTAACCAATAGCAACTGAGTTATTACCACTTGAACTTGCTGTATCACCAATTGCCATTGCACCATCTTTACTCGCATTAGAATGAGAGCCAATACTGATTACTTTTTCAGCATGAGAGGTTGCATTCCAACCAATACTAATCGCATTATTTTTCCAAGCTTTAGAAGCATTACCAAAAGCAATTGCGCCAGTACCTGTTGTATTAGTATTTACGCCAAAAGCAATAGAACCTTCACCGTTTGCTGTTGCATTTGTTGAAAATGCTACAGAGTCATTAGATTCTGCACGAGAATTTGTTCCTAACGCAAAAGCGTCATTAGCTACTTTTGCATTATCAGGATTCAGCATATCTCCTATTTCCGTAAGAGTAGCGTGCTTCTCTGTTTTAAATCCACCAGACCAAGCATTCGTACCAATAGCAAATGAGCGATTACCATTAGTTTTCGCCTTAGTACCAATAGAGAAAGCATCGGTACCAGCTGCTAAAGTATTGTTCTGCCCATCATAAATAGAACGTTTATTTTCCCAGCCTTGACTACCCTGTACAGTTTGCGGTGTACCGCTACCAATTGCAAAAGAACGTGCTCCTAATGCAGTTGCTGAAGCACCAATTGCAAAGCTGGCTGTTTCATTTGCCCAAGAAGACGAACCAATTGCTGCTGAATAATCGGCAATAGCCGCAGATTGACGCATTGCAGCGAAAGAGTTAAAGCCTTCCGAACGTGCAGAAGTACCTAATGCAATAGAACCAGTATCAGCAGTGCGTGAAAATGGACCGATTGCAATAGATAAAGCACCACCAGCATGCGAATAATCTCCAATTGCTACACCCGATGCCCTTGCTCCATTTTTATCTTCTAAAGCAGTAGCATGCTCCCCAAGGACTATTGCTGAGGTTGTATTAGCTTTATACAATAATCTATTTGTAGCATTAGCTTCGGTTCTTTGATCATAAGATAAACTACCTGGGTTGAAATAGTTATATGGGTTGGTACTAGATGTCGTTGGTACAGAAGAGTTTGTTGTTATAACAAGATTACCATTACTGCCCGTAATACTATTAATAATGACTGCAGCCTCCACAGGAGCAGCAGAAAGTATAAATGCTGCCATTCCACCAATAAAAGTTGCCCCACTTAAAATTCCAACTGCCAAATTAATTCCACCACGCTCATCTGTCGAAGCTGTAGCCTTGCCGTGTGAACGAGCAAGCTCAGACACAACTTCCATTTTTTGCGTTGTTCGGTTAAAAATAACCTTAAATATCTTATTCATAATTTAATACCTTTTAGATATAAAAAAGAGCCTATTTCTATATTAAAATTAATTATAGAAATAAGCTTACTTGTAAAAAATTCAGCAACAACAAACACTGAATAAACACACGATTCGACTGTTCTTTTATAACTGGACAGTCCTCGTGATAATAATAAGTTTTTCACTCCAAAACCTCAATAAGCTTTTAACATCTTTACAAAGCTCTTATATTTCACTCAAAAAATCGACAAAAAACCTTTAGAAATCAAAAAAATGAATGATAAATAAGTTAATTTACAAATCATGCTTGTTATCCAGAGTTATTAACAATCTACCTATTTTTAATTAACAAAAAAGCAACAATACACTCTCTTATTAATAAAGCATCTCTGCAGTTTGCACACTATATTCACGACAAAACTTGTTTATTTTGAAAATTTACTCCATTTTTAGTGAGCAGATCAGTTCAAATCTATCTTTTTATTCCATTAAGATATAAAAAAGAAGCCCGGCAAATACCGAGCTTCTTTACGTAGGTTATCCAAGGTGAGTTATCCAACTTGCTATGCCAATCACCGCAATGAAAACAAGCAGCCAGATCAGCTGTAATTTTACACTTTTACGGTTGATCTCTTGATTATGCAATCTTCGTTGTTCCAGCTTCTGACGGTAAATCTCTAAGTCCGCCTCTTTAAATGAGAAGCCACAATGCAAACAGCTTTCTAGGCTGTCACTAATGCGATTTCTACATTCAGGGCAACGATGTAATGCCATATTTTCCTCGATGTATGATTACAAGCGGTCTTTTTTTAGTCAGATTTTTCAATATAAATATGATAATACTTATGAGTATCTCTATTGAAAAAGATAAAATCCTTATTGTCTCTAGATTTCTTACCCATTATGTAACCATTATCACTATTGGTAGAAAGAATGTAATACTTCTGATTTTCTACTTCCATATAGTCATAAACATTTCTTAAATCTGCCCGCAGGTAACCAATATGGAGTGCCAGCAAGCTAAAATATAGGAAAATGAACAGGTTGAAGAACCAGAAATTTTCTTTCACCACCATTTTTCTGAAATCCAGGTCTAGCTTTGTATCGTTCCATCTCTTTTGAAAGAAGAACACACTAACACCTGTAACCAAAACATAAGTGATAGAAATGTAAATCGGTATAATACCAACAAACAGGTAAAAGCTAAGTATCACTGGTACTGCAAATACTGACACCAACACAATAACTCTCAGCCAACCTAAGTTGCGAAAGTACCGTAGCTTAAACACCTTGTTTATTAAGCAATAACCTAAGGAATAGCAGAAGAATAAAAGCCCTGAAATAGCACATACATAAGTCAGACTTCTTGCCATGCTCGCATTGCTAATTTCAACGTGCCACCAAGGATAACCGTGAAATATAGCTTGTCCCCAGCCATAACAATATGCTGTGGAAAAGCTAATCACTGTTAAAAATGCAATAGAAAATGAAGAATTTAGAATTTTATTAATGTGAGTATTTATCATAAACATATAAAATAATATACTTTTTTCATCAGATTTAATACATTTGGGTTATTATGATATCGTTTTTTAGCTTAGAAAGAAATATTTACCTTGCATTTTTTATATGAAAAATATATATGATAGAAAGAAAAATTATTTGATATTTCCGAAATAGCGCAAACATGTTGCAAAATAAGGGCTTAAGCAGCTTATTTCATCAATAGACAATGTATATAATACTCACACAGCTTCATCATCAGTCTCACCAGTTCGGGTGCGAATAAGTTGCTCAATATTTGATACATAAATTTTTCCATCACCAACCTGTCCCGAATAAGAAGCATTTAAAATGGCATCAATCACCTCATCACTTTGGTAATCAGAAATCAGCACTTCCACTTTAATTTTCGGACGAAAATCAACCGTATTAATTTTGGAAAGCTCCTGTTCCGTATGCCCATATTGGCGCCCAAAACCCTTGACTTCTGTAATGGTCATTCCTTGAATACCGATCTCTGAAAGAGCATCCCTCACCTGCTCCAGTTTTGAGGGTTGAATAATGGTAGTGATTAATTTCATATTGCTTCCTACTTTGCATTTTTCACTCAATAATACCTTAAAAAAATCTGCCTCCGAAAGCGGAGGCAGTATTGACGTAAGGTCCTCTATTTTGCCTCTAATTAAATAATCTCATAGCGTATCAAGTTTGCATCAAGCCCTACACTAAGGGTTGCAAAGTGGATCGCATTGATTGCACCTGCACCATCTGAATCATAGCTTAATTCACCACTTATACTATCGTATAGGATATGGTTTCTGATATTTACATCGCTTAATGCAGTAAAGATACCATCATCAAACAGGAGCTTATCTTCGCTTACCACAAAATTGTCGATTTTATCTACCGAGCCATCAAGCACAGAACTAAAACGGAAAATATCCTCGCCTATACTTCCAATCAGCGTATCGCTGCCTCGCCCCCCGTCTAAGATGTCATTACCACCGTCGCCACGCAATATGTTACTACCGTCATTACCTATCAGTATGTTGTTTCCATCATTACCTGTAGCATCAATATCATTACTTCCGATAAGAGAGAGATTTTCCACATTTTCTGATAAGGTGTAAGTTACGCTGCTGTAAACGCTGTCGCTCTCGCCTGAATTAGCTTTTTCAATTACTTTGTCAGCAATATTATCTACCACATAACGGTCGTTACCTGCACCGCCTTCCATCGTATCGATACCTAAACCGCCGTCTAAGTAGTCGTTACCCTCATCGCCGTAGATCTTATCATCGCCTGCACCGCCGCTGATATTATTATCCGCTTTGTTGCCGATTAAGATATCCGCATATTTCGAGCCGTTGAGGTTTTCAATCTGCGTGCCGTAGCCGATAAATGACTGCCCTTTGGTGTAAACCGTATGGTAGAAATCTGACGTCAAATTGCCGTCCACACTGACATTCGCCAGATTTTGCTCTTTAAAATAGCTGGCGTAGTCATAAGCAGAGACTTTTTCTTTCTCTTTCACAATAAATGCTTGAGAGAATTGTGAGCGGTAGTAGTTCCATGATCCCGGTGTGAGGTTTACAATCACGCCCTCTTTTTCGTAAGAGGCATCGAAGGTATCCACACCGCCGCCGTCCCAAATGTAGGTTGTACCGTCTTTGACCTGTGAAGCATAGTGATTAAAGCCGTAGACATCATTACCGGTACGGGTATTTGAACTCACGCCGAAGTGGTAGTGCATAAAGGCAAGGTCATAAATGGATAAACCAAAAACATTCGGGTGCTTGGTCGCATAGTCAAAACCGTAGGACATAATACTAAACTCAGTCGAATAGTCTTCACCCGCCGCATAGCGTTTACCTTGTGCATTGCGGAAATTATAGAATTTATCATCGGTATGCTGTGCCGAGAGCGTATGATAAATTTCGTGGAATACCGTATATTTATCATACATACTTTCGCCGCCAAAGCCGCTATTCAGAATGAAATCGCCCCCTAATGTGCCAACACCACCTGCACCGGCTAAACGGCTATCTTCCTTATCCCGTTTGCTGAAATCCGCAATCAACAATTTAGTGTGTGCTTCCTCAAGGATATCGGTCTCTTCAAAGCGGATATTGGCAATATCGTTGTACTGCTTGTAGGCTGCACGAACGAGTTCTTTCATTTTGTCAGTATATTCATAGTAAGCCGCACGATTACTAATATCTGAATCACGATAACCCTTATCATAATCCGCATTATTGACGAAGTGATATTTGATCACGGTTGCCTCAGTCGGATTCGCTTTTTTACTGTCATATCCACCAAACGGAATTTTCTTCACATAGCCGGCTTTAAAGTCAGCTGATCTCGCAATGGCGTGGACGAAATATGGAATGTTGTAGCCCTCTTCACCGTGAGTGGTTTTACGATCTTTCTCTAATGGTATTTCTGTATGTGGGTTCACAAACTTGCTACCAACGGTGTCGGTGAGAGCAATCTCCGCCACATCATTCACACGCAGGGTATTGCCGGCTAAATCCTTAGTAATCAAGGTTGCCGTGAGTTTTTGGCTATGGGATTTCGCTAACTCGGCATTATCTACCTCAATGTTAAAGCGTTTATCCTGCCCAACGACACCGACATAAGTTTTCGTGCCGACAACCAGTTCCACCGTATCACCAATTTGTACCGTACCGGAAACCTCACCGCTCACCAGTGTTTGCTGTTTCACTGGCTGTACCATATTGTTGGCAATAGTGTTGCTGTCAAATTCTACACTGATTTTTGCCAGCTCTGATTTTGCCAATCCGCTGGTAGTCGCAAGTTTGTTGAATGTTTTTTGCGTTTCCGTACCGCTTAAATAGTAGATATCTTGGGCATTATTGGTCAGAATTTTGTAGCTGACCGATTTGCCTACTAAGCTATCGTACGCCGATTTTTCCACATCAAAATGAAAAGAGAAATCGTCACGGTTAAAACCTGCGGAGAACTCTTTACCATCAATAGCCACGATCAACGCTTTAATTGCATCACCGTTGTAACCCTGTTTATACACGCTGTCGTTAAAATTAAGCTTACCGCTGATACGCACGCCACCGTAAACTTGGTTTACGCTAATGGAATCATCGCCGACATTAGTAATATGAATATCCGCTGCTGCACGGTCTTGCACTTGATATTGGTGCGATTTGGTTGCCTGAATTTGTAAAGCGCTATCTAGCACCTGTGCATCAATTCGGTAATTCGGATTATCTAATAATGTTTTACCACTGACATTGAGGGTAAAGGATAAATCATTTCCCACTGCGGTCGCATACTGCACGCCGTTAATAGTCAGTAATACGGTTTTGCCTCGTTGAGCATCCTTGCCGGTTAATTGTCCTGAAATCGCAATCTCATCAGCAAAACGTTCTGTGACATTAATCAAGTTATCCGTAGTAACATTTGCAAATTTAATCTGAATATCGACCGCTTGTACTTGGTAATCTTGGCTGGCTTCAGCTTTGCCTACATTACCTGCAATATCGGTACTTTCAATTGAAGCTGAAACGTGGCTGTTTGCACGTAATATATCAGCATTCACCGCTTGGCTAAATGTGCCATCAGTAATAGAGACTTCATAAATTGTCGTGCCTATTTGTAATTTAACTTTATCCGTTGGGCTGTTACCGCTTACTGAGCCACGAATCACTACATCGCGGTCTAATTCACTTGTGGTTAGTACATTATCCTCACCCACTTTATCCAGTTGAATTGTTGGAGTTGGCGGATTTACATCAACTACATAAGTTTGTAAAACACTACTTTCAGCTTTATTACCAACCAAATCCGTTGCTGTAATTTTTGCTGATACTGTGCCATTTGCCGCAACAAGTTCAGAGGTTTTTACATCAACAAACCAAGTATTACCCTTGCGAATCACATTGTACTCTTGGTTATTCACGGTTAAAGTTACGGTCTGATTTGCCTCCGACACATCACCATCCACTTTTACCTTTCCACTCACACGAGTAATCGGATTTTGTGACGCATAAGCTTGGTTGATAGTCGTAATCCCATCAATCGTGATTTCAGGCTGATTAATGTGCGAATCTTGCACCTGATATGACAAAGTTGCCGTTTTAGATTGCCCTGTATTGCCTGCGGTATCATGTACCGTTGCAGTTAAATTCAGAGTTTTATCTTGATCCACAATTAGATCTTTGGTTAGCACTTCGATTTCAAAGTTACCGCTTACACCGTCCATCCTCTTAGTGTAAAGCTTGTCATTCACCTTTAATTGTAAATTGACATACACTCCAACACCGTTAGACGCATACTGGTTTAGATTAACCGAATAATTGCCGCGTACAATCGTCGTTGCTTTTTGTATTTCTTGACTGTCAATTACATTATCCGATGTTACATCCACCAAATTTAGACTATTCCAAGTTGGCGAATGCGGCGAACTCATGTATTTTTGCGTTGCACTCGTAGACACTTGCTCCATTGTAATACGACCATCTTTTAATGCGGGTATGACCGCATTTAATACCGCCGTGACAGTATCATATTTCTCATGCAAATCTTTACCTGAAATGCTATAAGAAAAATTTGGCGTTACTGTTGTGCCTGTTTTCTCAAAAGTCGGACTAACTTCTGCCACTACCTTGCCATCTTTGATAAATTGCAATTTCACATTCGCTTGACGTGGATTTATTTTATCAACAGAGCCGGTGATTTTAATTGTTTGACCATACTCACTACCATTAATGTTATTATCTGTAGCAATTGGGTTAAGTTTGATTGTTGGCTTTTGCTCATAGATTTGCAAATCAACGGTATAATCTTGACTTGCCACCAACTCTTCTGACTTATTACCGGCTTTATCACTGCTGTTTAACACCGCAACAACCGAAGTGTATTTCTTCAATTCTTCAGGAGAAACATCCACACTAAATTGACCATCTTCGGTTAATTTAGCGTTATCCAATACTTTTCGACTGTTTGCACACTGGGTACAACCACATAGCATTAGCACAAGATTTTTATTATCGCTTACTTCTAAATTACCGATATTGCCGGTGATCGTAATATCCTTGTAAGTTGTTTGGGTGCGATCTGCATATTGCTCGCCTAATCCCACTACGTTATCACCCGTTACTTTATCAAGTGTTAAAGTTGGTACAGGCGGATTAATATCCACTTCGTAGGCTTTTTTCGCACTTGCTGTTGCGGTATTACCTGCCTCATCTTCAGTTACTACGCTGGCACTAATGCTACGGTGATTGATTAAAGTTTCACCCGAAACCAGTAGGCTAAATTCGCCATTGCTGCCGATATCAACTTCTTTCAAAATAGAGCCGACACTAATCAAAACCTTATCACCTACTTTCGCATTTGCAACATTTCCTGAAATTTTGACCGCTTGTCGACTTTCTTCAAGGTTAATAATGTCATCTTCAGCAATTTTATTGAAAGTTATCACCGGCTTCTCGATTTGAGTATCAACCTTATAAGTCGTTGCATTTTCAGCGGATACAGCCTGCCCTTTTTCCTCTGCAGCTAATTTGACCGATACGTTTTGCAAGCCTTGATTTTTCGCCAAATCGCTGCCTGCAACTAATAAACGCCAAGATTTGCCATCTTCGCTAATTTGTGCGTCTTGCTCCATCCCGTTAATCGACACAGTGACTGAGCGCGATGTCGCCGAATCTGCAAGAGTAATATCGCCCGAAAGCACAAAGCTACCTTTGCTGTCTGCTTGGTTGATCAAACCATTATTGATCGAGTTTATAGTGATTGCTGGTTTAACCGGTTCATCCTCCTTTGGTGGCTGCTCCGGTTGAGCTGGTTGTTCCGGCTGAGCTGGCTGTTCCGGCTGAGCTGGTTTTTCCGGTTGAGTCGGCTTTTCCGGCTGAGCTGGTTTTTCCGGTTGAGTCGGCTGTTCCAGTTGAGTCGGCTTTTCCGGTTGAGTCGGCTTTTCCGGTTGAGTCGGTTGTTCCGGCTGAGCTGGTTTTTCCGGCTGAGTTGGCTGTTCCGGTTGAGTTGGTTGTTCAGGTTGAGTTGGTTGCTCCGGCTGAGCGGGTTGTTCAGGTTGAATCGGTTGCTCCGGCTGAGTTGGTTGCTCCGGCTGAGCGGGTTGTTCAGGTTGAGTCGGTTGTTCCGGCTGAGTTGGTTGCTCCGGCTGAGTTGGTTGCTCCGGCTGAGTTGGTTGCTCCGGCTGAGCGGGTTGTTCAGGTTGAGTCGGTTGTTCCGGCTGAGTCGGTTGCTCTGGCTGAGTGCTACTATTAGAGGTAGAGGCTTGCTTACCACCCCGACTCACAAGTGCTACACTGCCTAATGCAGCAAGACCTAATGCCGAAAACCCTAATGTGCTTAATAGGGTCATTGAAGGTGTAATTACTTCTGTTGCAGTTGCAATGTTTGCTTCCAACTGCTTTAACGTCGCCGGGTCAGTTACCGGCACGTAATCATGATAGTCTTCTAAAAGTAGAATCGGTGCTTCTTCATTTGGCAAATAAATATAGAGATCATCCCCTACAGTTTTAGTGGTGATTTCTTCAAGCAACTCACCATCTTTGGTGATTTTATAACTTGTATTACTTTTTGCCTCGATTGTAAGGAGATTTTTATCGTCTAAAGGTAAGGTTTCAATTTGATTATTATGTGTGATAATCAACTGATAGGTAGGTGCTGTCATAACTGAGACTATCCTTGTAAAAGGGGGTTAAAGTTGGGCAAATTATCCTTGAATCTGCAATCCAAAAATGTTCATTCAGAGTCATCTTAATTCACACACCAAAATTTCCTTAAAATGAACAAAATTTCCCGATATTTTACTACAGTTGAAATAAGAACGCATAATGATTATGCAGACTTAGGTAAATTTATAGCCAAACTCACACAACAAGCGGTTATTTTTTGCAAAAATTTTACAATTTTTTTTAATTCCCCTCTTGAAGGCTTAAATTTTGCCCCTATTTATGGTTTCGTCTAAGCGGGAATATTATCTCGCTTCTTTTTAAAAATGAATTTATAACTAGAGGAATCATAAAATGGGTAAAATCATTGGTATTGACTTAGGTACAACAAACTCTTGTGTTGCAGTAATGGACGGCGACAAACCACGCGTAATTGAAAACGCAGAAGGTGCACGTACAACTCCGTCAATTATTGCTTATACCGATAAAGAAACATTAGTGGGTCAGCCGGCAAAACGTCAGGCGATCACTAACCCGAAAAATACTTTATTTGCAATTAAACGTTTAATCGGTCGTCGTTTTAGCGATTCAGAAGTACAACGCGATATTGAAATTATGCCGTTTGAAATCAGCAAAGCAGATAATGGTGATGCGTGGGTAACAGTAAAAGGTGAAAAATTAGCACCGCCACAAATCTCTGCTGAAATTTTGAAAAAAATGAAGAAAACCGCAGAAGATTTCTTAGGTGAGCCGGTAACCGAAGCAGTAATCACTGTGCCTGCGTACTTTAACGATGCACAACGTCAAGCCACTAAAGATGCAGGGCGTATTGCAGGTTTAGATGTTAAACGTATCATCAACGAACCAACAGCGGCAGCTCTTGCATACGGTTTAGATTCTAAGAAAGAGAACCAAACTATCGCAGTTTACGATTTAGGTGGTGGTACATTCGATATTTCTATCATCGAAATCGACAACTTTGACGGCGAGCAAACCTTTGAGGTGCGTGCAACCAACGGTGACACTCACTTAGGGGGTGAAGACTTCGATAACCGTGTAATTAACTACTTAGTGGAAGAGTTCCAAAAAGAACAAGGTGTTGATTTACGCAACGACCCAATGGCGATGCAGCGTGTGAAAGAAGCGGCAGAAAAAGCGAAAATCGAGCTTTCTTCTGCACAAGAAACTGAAGTGAATCTTCCATACATCACCGCTGATGCAACAGGCCCGAAACACTTAAACATCAAAGTAACCCGTGCGAAATTAGAAGCACTAGTGGAAGATTTGGTAAACCGTTCATTAGAGCCGTTAAAAACAGCATTAGCAGATGCAGGCTTATCGGTTGGTGAAATCAACGATGTGATCTTAGTGGGCGGTCAAACCCGTATGCCATTAGTACAGAAAAAAGTGGCAGACTTCTTCGGCAAAGAACCACGTAAAGACGTGAACCCGGATGAAGCGGTAGCAATTGGTGCGGCAGTACAAGGTGGTGTATTAAGCGGTTCTGTAACAGACGTATTATTATTAGACGTTACCCCACTTTCATTAGGTATCGAAACAATGGGCGGCGTGATGACAACGCTTATCGAGAAAAACACCACGATCCCAACGAAAAAATCGCAAGTGTTCTCAACAGCGGAAGATAACCAAAGTGCAGTAACAATTCACGTTCTACAAGGTGAGCGTAAACGTGCGACGGACAATAAATCTCTAGGTCAATTCAACCTTGAAGGTATTAACCCTGCACCACGTGGTATGCCACAAATTGAAGTAACTTTTGATATTGATGCTAACGGTATTATCAACGTATCAGCGAAAGATAAAAATACTGGTAAAGAGCAACAAATCAAAATCCAAGCATCTTCAGGCTTAAGCGATGAAGAAGTGGAACAAATGGTACGTGACGCGGAAGCTAACGCAGAAGCAGATAAGAAATTTGAAGAGTTAGTGCAAACCCGTAACCAAGCAGACGGTATCGCACACGCAACCCGCAAACAAATTTCCGAAGCAGGCGATGCGTTAAATGCAGACGATAAAGCTAAAATCGAAGCCGCTGTTGCAGAGTTAGAAACTGCTGCAAAAGGCGAAGACAAAGCTGATATCGAAGCGAAAATCGAAGCATTAATCAAAGCCTCAGAACCGCTAATGCAAGCCGCTCAAGCAAAAGCCCAAGCCGGCGAGCAACCACAACAAGCTCAAAAAGATGATGGCGTGGTAGATGCGGAATTTGAAGAAGTGAAAGATAATAAATAATCTTTCCCAGACCTGTAGGGGCGAAACATCTTTCGCCCCTTTTGCATATAACCTAGCATAATCCGTGCTAGGTTACGCATAGCCCTCCGGCGCTGTGCAAGCGGTGATTTTTTAAGAAAATTTTGCAAAAGGTAACATTATGAGCCGATACCTCATCACTTTCGATATGGACACCAATTGTCTAAAAGAAAACTACCACGGCAATACATTCAATAATGCCTATTACGATATTCGCAACGTATTGAAACAGCACGGCTTTGAAAATTTGCAAGGGAGCGTTTATTTAGGTAATGAAGGCATTAGTGAGGCTCATGGAACCATTGCAATTCAAGAGCTTACCGCAAAATTTAAGTGGTTTTACCCTTGTGTATCGAATATCAAATTTTATCGGATTGAAAGTGATTTAAATGCAGATTTCATCGCCTACAACGTGCATAAAGCACGAGAAAAATTTGAAAAGCAGTTACAGGTTTTAGAACAAACATTAGTTGATACAGGTTTAAGCCGCATTCAAATTGATGAAATTCTGAAAAAGCAGGTGTTTAGTTTAGAAGAACAATCGTAACAAGCGGTGATTTTTTAAGAAAATTTTGCAAATGCTAAAACTCTATCCCACATCCGAAAACGTGCAAGCACCGTTCTATAAAATTTATGATCGGAAAACAACAAAAACGATTATTGCAACGGAAGTAGAAAACGGTCACACACCGATTTTAATAGAGGATTTTATTTGGTTTGAAACAATTCCAACCACAGAAGCCTTGCTGGCAGAAACTTGGGCGAACCTTGAAAACCGTTCTAAACAAGGTTTATTAAAGCGTGCTTATACGCTTGATTTTGAAAAACATCTGCCAGAAGGCAAAGTCGAGATTTATATTGCGGTGAATCCGCATTGTTAAGATAACCGGAGATCTAATCCCCCTCTTTAGAAAAGAGGGTTTAGGGGAGATTTGATTACGATTTCAAAATTTCGTATGAGCGTAAATCACTTCTGCCACAAACGCTTGAGTTTGAACGTTGCTTTAGCAACGGCACATAGTGTGAGCGAAGCGAATAAATCTCCCCCTGCCCCTCTTTGCTAAAGAGGGGAGCAAAAAAACAAGCGGTCAAAAACATAAAAAAATTTACAAACACGGAAAAACTATGGCGAAAAAAGATTATTACGAAGTCCTTGGGCTTGATAAAGGTGCGAGTGAGAAAGACATCAAACGAGCCTATAAACGTTTGGCGGCAAAGCACCACCCGGATAAAAACCAAGGCAGCAAAGAGTCGGAAGAAAAATTTAAAGAGATTACCGAAGCTTATGAAGTCTTAACCGACAGCGAGAAAAAAGCAATGTATGATCAATATGGTCACGCTGCTTTTGAACAAGGCGGTGGCAATGGCGGATTCGGAGGCTTCGGCGGTGGTGGTTTTGGCGGCTTTGAAGATATTTTTAGCGAAATGTTTGGTGGTGGTTTTGGTGGTGGCGGTCGCCGCAGCCGTGTGGTGCGTGGCGATGACTTACGTTACGACATTGAAATCACGCTAGAAGAAGCGGTAAAAGGCTGCAAAAAAGATATTCGTATCCAAACCTTAGCTGAATGTGATACCTGCCACGGTAGCGGGGCAGAAGCCGGTAGCAAGGTAGAAACCTGCTCCCACTGTCATGGCACAGGACGAATTCGGCGCCAGCAGGGCTTCTTTGTCACCGAAGCGGTCTGCCCAAGTTGTCATGGCACAGGTAAACGCATTGAAAAACCTTGTCGCACTTGCCACGGTGATGGTCGTGTACAAAAAGCGAAAAATCTGTCTGTCACCATTCCGGCTGGAGTGGACACCGGCAACCAACTTCGCTTATCCGGCGAAGGGGCTGCAGGCGAAAATGGTGCACCGGCAGGCGATTTATATGTGGTCATTCACGTTAAAGATCACGATATTTTTGAGCGTGACGGCTCAAATCTCTACTGCGAAGTGCCAATCAGCTTTACCCTTGCAGCATTGGGTGGCGAAATTGAAGTACCAACTTTAGACGGCAAGCTCAAACTTAAAATTCCGGCAGAAACCCAAACCGGCAAACTCTTCCGTGTGCGGGGTAAAGGCGTGCCTAGCCCTCGAGGCGGTTATGCAGGTGATTTAATCTGTAAAGTAGTTATTGAAACGCCGGTGAACTTAAATGATGAACAAAAAGCCTTATTACGTCAATTTGAAGAAAGTTTAGGCGGTAAAGGTAAACATCGCCCGAAACACGAAGGTTTTTTTGATGGGGTAAAAAAATTCTTTGATAATTTAGGGAAATAAATTTACCTTGCATTGGGAGGGGAGGGTTAAGCCCTCCCTCTACACATCATAATAGCAATTAGTACGCTTAAAAATTCAGATAGAAATCTTGCGTAAAAGTCTTAAATTCTGCGGTATATTTATTCTCTGCATCGTAAATCACAATTTCTTTTTGCTTACAAGCTAGCGCTTGTAAACTAAAACTCACAATCATCCGCTTGGCAGGCTTACCTACTTTGGTACACACTTTCCATTCCTCAATACAATACAGATTAATTTGGCTACTTTGAGCAATAAGCCTTTGTGCAGCTCCTGTTGGTAAAATTAACGTGATTCTGCCATGTTCAGACAACCAATTTTTCGCTTTTTTTAGCCAATCTAAATAAGTGTGAGACATAACAGCTCTCGCCAAATCCCTTTCTTCGCTTCGGCTCGCCAGGCTATCGGCAAAATAGGGTGGGTTACTCACAATTAAATCAAATTTAACCTCAAAGCTTTGTTGTATTACATCCCCCTGCCTGATCGTAATACGCTTTGCCCATGCAGAATTTCGGGCATTTTCGACCGCTTGCAGATAGGCGTTAGGCTCTAATTCAACGCCGAATATTTGGCAATCAGCCTTGGTGCGTTGTGCTAGCATTATCGCCACTAAGCCGGAGCCTGTGCCTAAATCTAAAATCTGCCGACAGTTTTCAATGCAAGCAATTGCCCCAAGCAAAATTCCGTCTGTATTGACCTTCATCGCACATTTATCGTGCTGAATAAAAAACTGTTTAAATTGGAAACCTTTTGACATCACTTCATTTCAAAAAATAAAACCCCGATAGGAATTATCGGGGTTAATGGCGATTATTGCAAATTAGTTACAAGAGCAACCTTTTGAGTAATCTGAACATTCTGCACAAGCTGCAGTGAACATCCATACTAATTTTTCCTGCTCTTTGATGTAGTCACTCATTTGAGAAGCAGTACCTTCATCATTCGCATCATTTGCAAGGTTAAGAATTTCACGTTGCTGTGCAAGCAAAGTTTTGAAACCGTCTAAAGTACCGCGTAAACACTCTTGAGCGGCTGAAACGCCGATATGTTCTTTAATTTTTGATTGTGTTAAATATTGGCTGAATGCATTGTTTGGTGTATGGCCTAAAGTTAAAATACGTTCTGCAATTTCATCTACTTTAGCGACTAAATCATCATAAATTTCTTCAAACTTTGCGTGTAATTCAAAGAAATTCACGCCACGAACATTCCAGTGATAACCACGTACATTTGTATAAAACACCTGATAAGTTGCTAATAAACCGTTTAACTCATCTGCTAATTTTTTTGCGACTTCTCTATCTAAACCGATATTTGACATTGCCATAATATGTTCCTCTTATCTTATAGTTAAATTGAAATTAAGCCTCTGCTTAATTTGTATTGCTATATTACTGCGCCAAACTTCAAATAGCAAATGATTATAATATATACGCTTGATAATTAAAATCAATTAACTATAAACATTCAAATGATAATAACTATTAAATTTATTCCTATTCTTTTGGTGCAACTTCCTCACTAGGAATATTCTGCTGCCCCTCGGCCTCATCAGCTTTAGGATTTAAGTTATTTTCTTTTTTAAGTGAAAGCGCATCCCATACACTTGGTTTCTCAGAGGCGATCACCGTACCGCTACTGGTACAGTAACGCTGCCCTCTATCACGCCATACCGGAATTTGCCGTCCACTATCGCAGTTCCAGCTACCGTAACTGTTAATACCTACCCATTGAATTGTGTTTAATTTCGGTAATTTATAAGCTTGAGGTAATGCTCTTTCAAGATATTGTTTATACACATATAAAGCACCGCTTGAGCCGGTTAAGTTAGTATCACCATTATTATCTTTACCCAGCCATACAGTAGTAACATGCTCGCCATCAATACCAACAAACCAAGTATCACGGGCATTATTGGTTGTCCCTGTTTTACCTGCTAATTTTAATTTAACAAAATCATTTTGCAGACTACGGGCTGTACCTCGCTCAACCACCTGTTGCATTGCATACATTGTTTGTACCGCTGCTTCAGGTGGAAGCACTTGCTCACTTACTTTTTGAGCATCACGCTGATAGAACATTTCCCCGTTATGCGAAATAATCGCCTCAATGGTGGTTAATGGTGTTTTTAACCCTTCATTGGCAATCACCTGATATGAACGTGTGACATCATAAGGGGAAATAGAATAAGCCCCGAGCAATGTGGATGGATAAGCGGGAATTTCTGCATTGTCCCAGCCCATCTCTTTTTGCTTGGCTATCACTTTTTTCAAGCCCACTTTCATCCCAATATTCACTGTTGGGATATTCAACGAACGCACCAAGGCATCCATAAACATTACCGAACCACTAAAGCTGCGGTCATAGTTTCGCGGTGTCCAGTAGTTTGATCCCACTTTAATCGAAATCTGTTTATTTTGAATCGGCGTATTCAGACGAAATAATTCAGGTTGAGCCAATGCAATCGCGTAAATCGAAGGCTTAACCAAAGAACCGATTTGACGTTTTGACTGAATCGCACGATTAAAGCCGGCAAATTGAGTTAAGCGGTCACCCACAATTGCTCTAACCTTACCGGTACGATACTCTGCCACTACAATGGCTGATTGCAGATCCGTCACTTTTTTATCTTTATTTTCCAGATCTTCTAACCCTGTGATCACCGCTTGTTCAGCGGAACGTTGCTGTTTACGGTCAAGGGTTGTAAAAATCTTTGTACCGGATAATTGTGCAGACTTTACCTCTCCCAGCTCATTTTTCAGATCAAGTGCTAACGCCTGCATAAATGCGGGCTGTTCACGATAAATCGTACCTTTTTCACGCATATTAAGCGGACGCATACTTAAAATATCGTAAATTTCTTGGTTAATCACTTGATGGTCTAGCAATAAACGCAGCACTACATTTCGTCGCTCAATTGCTCCTTGCGGGTTTCGCCATGGATTATAAAGTGATGGACCTTTTACCATTCCCACTAACAACGCAATTTGGTCTAAACTGATCTCTTGAATCGGGCGGCCAAAATAGAACTGACTTGCCAAAGCAAAACCGTGAATTTGGTAACTACCGTTTTGCCCTAAATAAATCTCATTTAAGTAGGTTTCCAAAATGCGGTTTTTATCGTAACGGAAGTCCAAAATCACTGACATCAAGGCTTCGTTGATTTTACGTACCAATGAACGCTCATTGGTTAAAAACAGATTTTTAACCAATTGCTGAGTTAACGTACTACCACCCTGCACCGTTCTACCAGCTTGATAATTGGTAATTAAAGCACGAGCAATACCAATCGGGCTGATACCATCGTGCTGATAAAAACGTCTGTCTTCGGTTAAAATCAACGATTCAATTAACAAACGAGGGTATTCTTGCAAACGTAATGCCTGACGTTCCTCATCGCTATCAGAATGCAACATTGCAAGTAATTTCGGATCTAAACGGAATTCTTCAATTAGCTTGCCTTGTACTAAATCTTCGATATAAGTTAATTTGTCATCTTTAAATGTTAAACGCAGTACACGTTGAGACTCCGGTGTTTCCGGAAAGGGGAAAGCACGGCGTAACAGCACCAAACGATTTTCTTCAATTTTGAAATCCCCTGGTGTTGCCACTTGTGATACTTGGCGATAGCCATTATCCAGCAGCGCCTGCTTAGCTTGCTCAAGTGTTAAGTTATCTTCAATTTTAATGCTTTCGATACGAGCATACACTTCAGCAGGTAATTCCCATACCTGCCCATCCATTTTGCTGCGGATTTTTCCGTCTAAATAAATCCCATAAAAAGCGATACTACAAGCTCCAATCAGCCCAAGCTTTAGTAAAGTAGAGAAAAAATAGCTTCGCTTTTTTGACTTATGCTCTGATTCTTGGCTCTGTTCGTTTAACTCAACGTCTGACATAAAATTAACTTAAATATAGAAAAATAAGCGGTCAGATTTTGCAAAAAATTAGTAAAAATCGACCGCTTGTATTAGCGTAAATTACGGATTACGGCGGAATTTGCTGAAGTCCGGCTCACGTTTTTCATTAAAAGCGTTGCGACCTTCCTGACCTTCTTCCGTCATATAGAACAACATTGTGGCATTCCCTGCTAATTCTTGAAGACCGGCTTGTCCGTCACAATCTGCATTTAATGCAGCTTTTAAGCACCGTAAAGCAATCGGGCTGTTTTGCAGCATTTCACGACACCAACGCACAGTTTCTTTTTCTAAATCCGCATAAGGTACAACAGTATTCACTAACCCCATATCTAAGGCTTCTTGTGCGTTATATTGACGGCATAAGAACCAAATTTCGCGAGCCTTTTTCTGACCAACGATGCGAGCCATATAGCTTGCCCCCCAGCCACCATCAAACGATCCTACTTTCGGGCCGGTTTGACCAAATTTAGCATTATCTGCCGCAATGGTTAAATCACATAACATATGCAGAACATGCCCACCACCGATAGCATAACCAGCCACCATTGCCACCACTGGTTTCGGGCAAGAACGGATATCACGTTGGAAATCCAGCACATTTAAGTGATGCACACCGCTATCATCTTTATAACCGCCGTAGTCGCCTCTCACTTTTTGGTCACCACCAGCACAGAAAGCGTATTCCCCTTCACCGGTTAATACGATTACACCGATTTTTTCATCAAAACGTGCATCAGAAAACGCTTGAATCATCTCTTTTACTGTATGTGGACGAAAAGCATTACGCACTTCCGGGCGATTAATAGTAATTTTAGCAATACCATCTGCCGATTTGTGGTAACGAATATCCGTATAGCCTTCGCTATGATCTGTCCATTCAACCGGCGCATATAAAAACTCTTCACTTGGGTATAGCATGTGCAATTCCTTAAATAAGTAATAAATAAGAGCGATTATAGCGGAATCGGTCACAAAAGAAAAAGGCGAGCAGAATTATTTTCGTGGATTTATAGAGATATATTATTTGATATTTATATAAAAAACAAAACCCTGACGGCTTTTGCCATCAGGGTTTCTTATCTAATCCGTCAGATTATTTTTTCAGATCGTAACGGTCTGCGTTCATCACTTTCACCCACGCATTCACGAAGTCTTTCACGAATTTCTCGTGTGCATCGTCTTGTGCGTAAACTTCTGCGTAAGCACGGAGGATTGAGTTAGAACCGAATACTAAGTCAACGCGTGTCGCAGTGAATTTGGTCTCACCAGATTTGCGATCAACGATGTTATAGCTGTTACGACCTGTTGCTTCCCAACGGTTACTCATATCGACTAAGTTGCGGAAGAAGTCAGTACTTAATACGCCTACACGGTCAGTGAATACGCCGTGTTTGCTGCCACCAAAGTTTGCACCTAATACACGCAAACCACCCACTAATACCGTCATTTCAACTGCAGTTAAGCCCATTAATTGAGCACGGTCTAACAATAACTCTTCCGGTTGTGGTGCGTAGTGACCTTCTTGGAAGTTACGGAAACCATCGTGAACCGGTTTTAAGTATTCGAAGCTTTCTACGTCTGTTTGCTCTTGTAATGCATCGCCACGGCCTGCTGCGAATGGAACAGTGATGTTCACACCTGCTGCTTTCGCTGCTTGTTCAACCGCAGCTGTACCACCAAGTACGATTAAGTCTGCGATAGATACATTGGTTTCAGCAGATAATTTCTCATACACTGCTAATACTTTCGCTAAACGCTCAGGTTCGTTGCCGATCCAGTCTTTTTGTGGAGCAAGACGGATACGTGCACCGTTTGCACCACCACGGTAGTCTGATTGACGGAAGGTACGAGCAGAATCCCATGCAGTTGCGATTAACTCTTGTGAAGTTAAGCCGCTTGCTAAGATTTTTGCTTTTAAGCCTTCGATTTCAGCTTCGTTTGGAACGTGTTTTGGTGCCGGAATCGGATCTTGCCAGATTAAATCTTCACTTGGTACTAATGGACCGATGTAGCGAGATTTTGGCCCCATATCACGGTGAGTTAATTTAAACCACGCACGAGCAAACGCATCATCAAATGCCGCTTGGTCGTCACGGAAACGCTCAGAAATTTTGCGGTACTCTGGGTCTTTAATTAACGCCATATCACCATCGTTCATCGTAATTTTACGTTTGATTGATGGATCGTTTTGGTCGCACGGCATATCTTCCGGATCCATTTCAGTTGGTTCCCACTGTTTTGCACCAGCTGGTGAGCGAACGATTTCAAATTTGTCTTCGTATTTGAAGAGTAATTTGAAGAACTCGTTGTCCCAACGGTTTGGGTTAGTTGTCCACGCACCTTCAATACCAGACGTCATTTTACCCGGAGCGGTGGTTGCCCAACCTAAACCTTGCTCTGTTAAATCTGCTGCTTCTGGCTCTGCACCTACAGTACCTTTGTAGTTACCGTGTTGTTTACCGATAGTGTGGCCACCTGCCACTAATGCAACGGTTTCTTCGTTGTTCATACCCATTGCTTTGAAAGTGATTTTCATATCACGGGCAGTTTTGATTGGATCTGGGTTGCCGTCCACACCTTCTGGGTTGATGTAGATTAAGCCCATCATTACTGCGGCTAATGGGTTTTCTAATTCACGGTCACCTGACCAACGGCTGCCTTCTGAACCGGTTGGTGCTAACCACTCTTTCTCAGAACCCCAGTAAACGTCTTTTTCAGGATGCCAAATGTCTTCACGACCAAAAGAGAAACCGAAGGTTTTTAAACCCGCTGCTTCGTAACCCATCGTACCAGCTAAGATGATTAAGTCAGCCCAAGAGATTTTGTTACCATATTTTAATTTGATTGGTTGTAATAAACGGCGAGCTTTATCTAAGCTTGCGTTATCTGGCCAGCTTGCTAATGGCGCAAAACGGATGTTACCAGTGTTACCACCACCACGACCATCAGCCGCACGGTAAGAACCTGCTGAGTGCCACGCTAAACGAGCCATTAAACCACCGTAGTAACCGTGGTCTGCAGGCCACCAGTCTTGGCTGTCACGTAATACTGCTTCAATATCTTTTTTCAACGCTTCAACGTCTAATTTTTTCAACTCTTCTGCATAGTTGAAGTCTTCACCTAATGGGTTCACTTTTTTATCGTGTTGGTGAAGAATGTCTAAGTTTAAGGCTTTTGGCCACCAAGCCATAGGACCTTGTTGATCGGAGGTTACGCTACCATGGAATGGGCAGCCAGCTGTTTGTTCTTTCATTGAATTGTCCTTTTAAAATATAGGTTTTATCGAAAAGAGAATTATTGTAACTTCAATAGAGGATAGCTATTGTGTCGCTAATTATATGAGGAATTTTTATTTGGCAAAAGTGATTAATATTTATTATTTTAATTGTCAATAACAATTAAAAGGAAGATATCTGAATCAGCAGGGCTAAAAATCATTAACGCCAGCTAGGCTAGTGGCGTTAATGTTGTTAATAATATATTTACTTTACTGAGGATTGTTACTTCACAACTGTAATTTCCCATAATGCATTGCCAATTTGCTGATAATCCGTTACATCATAGCCTTCTTCCTCTGCCCAGTTTGGGATCGCTTCTGTTGCTTGAGTACAGTCAAATTCAATGGTTAAACTATCGCCTTTATTTAACTTAGCCATTGCTGCTTTTGCTTCAACTAATGGAAAAGGGCAAACCAGACCTGATGCAGGTAAGCGAATATTCATAATATACTCCTCTAAAAAATTAACCTTTTAAACGTTGTGGGCGAATAATGGTGAAATAAGCGCCAACAGATGTACCTAAAATCATTATCGGTAATGAGAGCCAACCTTGCCATGAGAAAAAAGCAGTTTCTACTAAACCATTACCAATAGAACAGCCTCCGGCAAGACTCGCACCAATTCCCATTAATGCACCACCTCCCGCACTACGTAACATTGTGGTTGCATCTGGTACTCTGAAACGGAATTCATTTGATAATTTTGCGGCAACAAACGAACCAATCAGAATGCCAAAAACTAAAAATACACCCCAATTAATAAATTTATCATCACCAAAAACAAAATATTGAATAACATTTGCACTTGGTGTGGTGATCCCTAAACCGAAATTTCTACCTGCTAAATTACTAAGCGGCCAAGCCAGTAATGCAATTAAGCCGACTAAAATAGCCGTTACAAACGGATGCCAACGTTTTTCAAACAGAATATGGGCCAATCCTGTTTTACGAGGTTTTAACGCAATAGTTTTACCTTTTGGCTTTTTTAAATGGCGGATTGCCAGAACTAAAGTAACCGCTGTTAAAATAAAAACTAAAACCCAAGGGGAAATTCCTAATGTTTCATGAATAGTACGTTGTTCAATTACATTACTTTTTAAACCTTGATTTAACGGTGCTAATACCCCGGTTCGCATAGAAGCAGAAAATAGTCCATAGATAATTAATGCTACCCAGCTTCCAATTAACCCTTCACCGGCACGATACCAAGTACCTGTTGCACAACCACCAGCATAAACAATTCCTATACCGAATAAAAAAGCACCGATAATTACTGCCAATAGAGGTAAATTTTCTGCCGGTGAAGTAAATGAACCGGCTTCATACAATACCCAAATCCCGATAGACTGAACAGTAATGGCAATTAATAATGCCACAAACATACGGTTATTTTTGGTAACATAAAGATCACGAAATGCCCCTGTAATACAGAATCTGCCTCGCTGCATCACAAAACCAAGCAAGAAACCGCATAAAAGTCCTGTTAATAACATAAAAAATACCTCTCAAATTAATGAAGAGGTATTTAAATATAAAGAGAAGTTAATCACCAATAATCTTTAGTAAAATGATAGTGTATTTAGTTATATCAAATATGTGGGATAAAATCGTCCGGTCCACCCAGTTTATTGAATGCAACTCTTCTTGGGTCAGCTAATTTCGATTTTTTAATCATTGGCTCAACCGTAGAACCTTGTACCAGAATCGAGAATGTAACGACTGAATAGGTCATTAATAAGATTAAATCTCGAACATCAATATTGCCTTCTGAGCTTGAAATCATGACTGACCCCGTAGGTACAGCCAGAGCCATAGCTAAACCTAAGCCGCCACGCAATCCACCCCATGTCATAATTTTCAGAGTATAAGGATTATAAGTACGGAACCGTTTCAATACTTGGAATGGGATCCACAAACTCACATAACGAGATAATAAACAAATTGGAATCGCAGCCAACATAAGCACGCCACCAATCCAAGTAAAATCAACTAATAACGTACTTAGTCCAATTAACAAGAATAAGAGGTAGTTTAACGAGTGGTCTATCATTTCCCAAAAATGGTCAAGATATTTCTGACTTTGTTCTGAAAATCCGGTACGGCGAGTCCAGTTACCAATCATAATTCCTGCTACTACCATGGTTAAAGCCCCTGAAACGTGCAAATAGTTTGCCATTACAAAGCCAACTGTTGGAATAGTCAAAGTAATCAAGATTTCTAAGCTTCCATCATCGGTAGCAGAAATAAATTTATGAGCCACATAGCCTGTAATCAGACCAAACACAATACCGCCAACTGCTTCTTGTAAGAATAACTGGGTAATTCCTCCTACAGTTGGCTCTTGTCCGCCAAAAGCGACGGCAAACACAGTTGTAAAAATTACTAAGCCGATACCATCATTGAATAAAGATTCTCCCTCCACGTGCATAGAAAGGCGTTTCGGGGCTTTCAAGCTTTTGATGATCGCAAGCACCGCAATCGGGTCGGTTGGTGAAATTAATGCTCCGAATAATAAACAATAAACAAAGCCAATCTCCAAACCACACAGCATTGCTAAACCATACACCAAACCACCAATCATAAAGGTTGAGGCTAGAGTGGAAAATAATGCATAAACGGCAATTTCCCTACGTTGCTCTTTCATTAAAGGCAATTTAATGCCAAGTGAACCAGCAAAAAGTAAGAAGCCAAGCATTCCGTTTAATAAGAAGCTTTTAAAATCAAGTTGTTGATAAATTGAGGTGGCGAGTTGTTCAACTTTGAACCAGCCTAGAGAACCAAAAGTGAGAATAAGGAGAGAACCGATAAGGGCGGAGGCAGTAATTGCAATGGTTATTTGAATGTTTTCATTAAGTTTCCTTGTAACAAACGAAATAAACATTGCAAGCCCGAACAGCAAACAAATATAAGAATAGAGTTGCATAAGATTTACCTTTAAATATTAAAATAGAAAACTGGTGATAGTTTAATCCTCGTTTAACAAAATAGCTACAGAAATATAAACCTATTCACCGTTTAATAAATTTTCTAATATTTGGTAATAAATCTCTCCACAGTTAGCCAGATCTTCTACACTTACACACTCATCTACTTTATGAATTGTCGCATTCAAAGGCCCAAACTCTACTACTTCTGCCCCCATTAAGGCGATAAAACGTCCATCTGAAGTACCGCCACCGGTATCTAGTCGAGGCGTAATTTTTGTCACATTTTCGACCGCTTGTACGGCAGCCTCAACCAATTTTCCATCTCCGGCAAGGAAAGGTTTGCCCGATAAATTCCAGCTAATACGATATTTTAAGCCATGTCTTTCTAACATTTCCGTAACCTTAGCTTTAATGCTCTCATCTGTCACTTCAGTGCAATAACGTAAATTAAATTGCACATAAAGCTCGCCCGGAATCACATTATTGCTGCCTGTGCCAGCTTTGATATTCGCCACTTGAAGACTGGTCGGCGGAAAAAATTCATTGCCGTTATCCCATTGGTAGCTCGTGAGTTCTGTTAAAAAGCCTAAAGCCGTATGCACTGGATTTTCCGCAAGGTGTGGATAAGCTACATGACCTTGAATCCCTTCGATATATAAATCAGCCGTAATCGAACCACGGCGACCGTTTTTAAGTATATCGCCCAATACTTTACCGCAAGAAGGCTCCCCCACCACACAGTAATGGATGGTTTCATTACGAGCCATTAAAGTTTCCACCACTTTTACCGTACCGTCTTTAGCAGCCGCCTCTTCATCGGAAGTAATCAACAATGCCACTTTGCCTTTGTGATTTGGGTTATTTTTCACAAAATGCTCTGCCGCTACAACCAAGGCTGCCAGCGAGCCTTTCATATCTGCAGCACCACGTCCGTATAAAACATTATCCACAATGTGAGCAGAAAACGGAGGATAAGTCCATTGGCTCTCCGTCCCCACAGGCACGACATCGGTATGCCCTGCAAAAGCAACACAAGGCTCGGCCTCACCATTTTCTATTCCATGAGTTGCCCATAAATTCAAAGTGTCACCAAAAGGCAACCACTCAAGGGTAAACCCCACTTTTTCCAACCGTTCGGCAATTTCTTGTTGGCAGCCCTTGTCTTGAGGGCTGATAGAATCACGGCGGATCAAATTTTGTGCAAGGGAGATAATTTCGTTTTTCATAAGATTACAAGCGGTTATTTTTGGTTAATTTTTTGCAAATAAGGAAATTTAACGAGCAAAAGCCGCTTGGTATTCCTTCTCATTAAACCCAAGCAAGGCAATTTCATTTTGAATCACAATCGGACGCTTAATCAACGTAGGTTGTTCGGTTATAACCTTTAATGCCGTTTCACGGTTCAAATTATTTTTCAGCTCATCATCTAAATTTCGCCAAGTTGTGCTGCGTTTATTGACTAAATTTTCCCAACCGAACGTAGCCTCCATTTCTACCAACCAATCAGCATTTAAGCCATCTACACGGTAATCGTGCAGTTGAGGTTGTTGGTTATTCTCTTCCAGCCATTTCAAGGCTTTTTTCACCGTATCACAATTTTTAATGCCATAAACTAAAGTTGTCATCTATTTCCTCTCTTTAATTATCTGATTCTAACATTGCCTGCCAAATTTTAAGAGCATCAGCGGTTTCAGCAACATCATGAACCCGTAAGATTTTCGCCCCATTTTGAGCAGCCAATAATGCTCCTGCTACCGAGCCAATCACTCGCTGCTCAACAGGCTTATCCAACACAGAGCCAATCATTGATTTTCGTGAAAGCCCGGCTAGTACAGGGAACCCGGAGTCTACGAAGGCTTTAAGGTGTTTTAATAACTGGTAGTTGTGGCGAACCGTTTTGCCAAAGCCAAAACCGGGGTCTAAGATAATATGCTCTTTGGGAATACCTGCGTTGATACAGGCAAAAATTCGCTGATTTAAAAAATCCGCTACCTCTTCTAATACATCATCATACTCAGGTTTTTGCTGCATAGTTTGCGGATTGCCCTGCATGTGCATTAAACAGACCGGCAACCCTAATTCAACAGCAGTTTCCAATGCATTCGGTTCGGTTAATGAGCGAATATCATTAATGATATCCATCCCCACAAGTGCGGCTTGCTTAAACACTTCCGCCTTAGAACTATCCACCGAAATTAAGCAATCAAAACGGGAACGCACCGCTTCTACCACAGGCACAACCCGCTCTAACTCTTGATCAAGGGTAACAATTTCCGCATTCGGGCGTGTAGATTCCCCACCAATATCAATAATGCTTGCTCCCTCTTTTAGCATTTTTTCCGCTTGAAAGAGGGCTTTATCTAGCGAAAAAAACTGACCCGAATCAGAAAAAGAATCAGGCGTAAAGTTTAAAATCCCCATAATTTGTGGCTGGGTCAAATCTAACAAGCGGTCATTTTTTTGCAGATTTTTGAAATGGATTTTCATCTTACTTCTCCACTCTTAATTTCGCCAACACACTCTTGAGAGTTTTATCAAGTGGTGCAGTAATCACCATTTCTTCCCCATTTTTCGGGTGTTCGAAGCGGATGGAATAGGCATGTAGAAACAGACGGTGTAAGCCGGCTGCTTTCATTTTGCTGTCGAATTCGCTATCACCATATTTATCGTCCAACGCGATAGGGTGGCCGGCGTATTGGGTATGCACACGAATTTGGTGAGTCCGCCCTGTTACCGGAGATGCTTTGACTAAAGTGGCATTTGCATAGCGTTCTTCAATACTAAAACGGGTTTCAGAAGGTTTACCCTCCTCGCTCACTCGCACAATGCGTTCGCCGCTCGCTAACTCATTTTTCAATAGTGGAGCTTTAATCACTTTAGTATGTGCCTGCCATTGCCCTCGCACCAATGCCAAGTAATCTTTTTGTACTACCTTTTCACGTAGTTGTTCGTGTAGGCTACGAAGTGCCGAGCGTTTTTTTGCCACCAATAAAATACCGGAAGTATCGCGGTCAATACGGTGAACCAGCTCTAAAAAACGGGCTTGTGGACGCAACGCTCGTAAAGCCTCAATCACACCAAAGCTTAAGCCACTGCCGCCATGCACCGCAATGCCCGATGGCTTGTTGATCACAAGCAGCACTTCGTCCTCATATAAAATTTGCGCTTCCAACTCCGCGACTTTATTAAGTTTTGTAGAAATTTGTGGCTCATTTTTTTCCGCTACACGTACAGGAGGAACACGTACAATATCTCCCGTCTGTAATTTATATTCCGGCTTGATTCTCCCTTTGTTTACCCGCACTTCGCCTTTACGCACAATACGATAAATCAAACTTTTCGGTACACCTTTAAGCTTGGCTAATAAAAAATTATCTAAACGTTGTCCGGCCTCATCTTCACTTATCGTAAAAAATTGAACACCGGCACTAATTACTTTTTCTGTCATTGTTTTTTACTTTTTTCTTAAAAATTCTATGAATTCTAACACAATACCATTAATTAAAAGACTACAAGCGGTTAAATTCTGTTAGGAATTTACATCTTGAACAAAAATAGTCTATCTTGCAAACAAAACCCCAATAGCCACAAAAAATTTATTGAATTATTTTATCCCTTATCTAAAATACACAGCGAATACCCACAATATAAACAAGGCTTAAAATGAAATTAGTAAAAATTACCCTACCTGTGTTAGCCTGTCTAGTGAGTGCCAAACTCTATGCAGAGATAGAACTTGATACCGTTCATGTTAAAGCAAATATGCCTTTTGCAGGTAAATATCATATCAATCAAAAAAATTTGGCAAATAAGCTGCAAGCTAATTCAAATATTAGCGACGTACTTACATATTTACCATCACTCCGAGTTTCCAATAACAAAAACGGGAATACATTAGGAGAAATTGCCCCACAAAATATCTCATTTCATGGTGAGCGTTATTACAATAATAATTTTATGATAAATGGCTTGGGAATTAATGACAATGTGAATCCTATCGGCTTGGGTGAAGATTCATTATTAGCATCTGATATGACTAAAACGATTGATTCTCAATATATGCCTGCAGGGCATCCTCAAGCATTTTGGTTGAGTACCGATCTAGTTGATACGTTAGAGGTTTATGACCGTAATGTGCCTAGCCAATATGGAAACTTTACCGGCGGGGTAGTGAATGCAAAATTAAAAGAACCTGATTTCAAACGCGCATCCGGTTCTGTATCTTACCGAACAACCCGAGATGCTTGGACTAAATTCCACCTGGAAGGGCAGTATAAAAATGAATTTTATCGTGCTAATTCACCTTTATTACAACCTAAATTTACTAAGCACGAATATAGCATTCAGTTAAATCAACCGCTGACAGATCATTCCGGATTACTTTTCGCTTATAGTCGCCAGCAAAGTTCTGTTCCTCAGCATCAACAATATTTGCACAAATGGACTAATCGCTATCGTCGTAACGAAACGTTATTTGCAAGTTATAAAAATGAATTAAATGAGAATAACCGTTTAACTATTAATGGAATTTACTCTACTCATCAAGCAGATGAATATCTGGAAAACGCAGTAGATGGTCGTTTTAGATTAAGTGGCGGTGGTTTTTTAACTAATATTAAATGGGAGAATTATAACGATCTTGGCTTACTCACTAGCGAGTTAGCTTATCGAAATAACCGAAATCAAACGAAATACGATTCAGATACGCTTTACCGTTATACTAAAACCAAAAGTATTGATTGGATTTCTGATCCAAATACAGGAGAAGCGACAAAAGGTGGTATCGGTAAACGTTATACTCAGCAACAAAGTTTGCAGCTAAAACAAAATCTAGATTTCAATAAATTTGAAATCGGCAGCACTATTCATGAAATGAGTGCCGGTTGGGAATGGCAACAAAATACATCGAGATTAAAGCAACCTAAACTTGCAAAGCAGTACACCGGAGCTGCTGACTATTATGAAGACGAGATGTTCAAGAATGAAAACTGTACATATTGTATTCCCAAAGAACAATATTTCAAATATAGGATTCATTACTTACCGATAGATGGAAAGGTGAAACATAACCGTATAGCATCATATTTACAAGATAAAATAGTGTGGAATAACTTCACTTTTGTGCCGGGCGTACGGTTTGACTACACGCAATTTACCCGTAAGTGGAACATTGCTCCAAGAAGTTATATTGATTATAACCTGTTAGGTAAAGACCAAACTCATCTTATCGCTGGTTTCAATCGCTACTACGCAGGAGATTTAGTTGATTATAAATTACGTTCTTCATTTAATTTTGAAGATACATATAGTAGAAAATCCTACAATAGCCCTTGGGAGCTGGACAAATCCACCTTACATATTGCCTATAAAGGAAGTAAACTTAAAACACCTTATAGCGATGAGATTAATGCCGGAATCAGTCAAAAAATTTCAAATAGCTTATGGACATTCAAATGGGTGCAACGCAACAGCAAAGATCAGTTTATGACCCAAATTGATTCTGATATAAAACCCCAACAACGTTGGCTATCTAATTCAGGACGAAGTAAACATAATACCTTTAGTTTAGAAATAGAAAGTATCGAACCTATCGATTTGTCTTTTATGGCTCTTAAATGGCAATTCGGTGTTGCTTTGAATAAGAGTAAAACTAATCAAACAAATGATTACACCCAGCGAGATTGGAAAGATTACGGCATAACTAAAATGCTTCATAAAGATAAATTACAATCAATTGAATATCTTCCTGCAAGAAACTTCAATACTCCTTGGAAAGGCTATTTACAGTTAGAAAGTTATTTTCCATCACTCAATTTAAACTGGGTACAGCGTATTAATTATGAATCATCTAGTAAAGATTATACCTTTAAAGGTTTTAGATGTACTTCTGAAAAATCGGTATGTAACAACTATGAGGGATTGGTTGCTCGTGTATATGAAACAGCAAAACCAAGCCACACTACGCTTGACTGGTTCTTTAATTGGAAAAAAGAACTAGGGCAACATAAAGCATTTTCAGTTAATGTAAGTGTACTTAATGTGCTTAATCGTAAGTTACTCGCAAATAAGATCACGACAGATGATGAAAATTATTACCAAACATACCGAGCCGGTAGACAATTTTGGCTCGGTGCAAAATATGAGTGGTAATTACCATTCTTGCAAAGTTTTGTAATAAAAGATTTATTTTAGTGCCGTACTAATTATAATTCCATTGTATTAATTCATATTTAATACAATGGAATTATTTCTTTCCAGCCTCAGCTATTACGTTGAGAAAATATCAACTTTTTAAGGAAAATAAAATGTCAGCAGAAAAAGCTACTGAAACTACACCAAATATCAATGTTGTTGCTGAAACAGAAAAAGTGATCAATAAAGTCAGCAATATGGATTTCAACACTATACTCAATGAGTGGATTATCCCTTACGGCACAAAAATCGTCCTTGCGATCGTGATTTTTGCAGTGGGTAAATTCTTAGCACGAATTATCAGTAATTTATTAGGTAAAGCCGCATTAAAATCGACTAAAGATGAGATGCTACAAAGTTTTATTTCATCTATAAGCTATTTCTTACTGCTTTTAATTGTAGTAATTGCCTCACTCTCGCAATTAGGTATTAATACCAGCTCACTTGTCGCATTAATCGGTGCAGCAGGCTTGGCGATCGGTTTATCTCTGCAAAACTCGCTACAAAACTTTGCTGCAGGCGTGATGCTTTTAATTTTCAAACCATTCCGTAAAGGCGATTTAATTGAAACAGGTGGAATGAGTGGTGTGGTAGAACAAATGGGACTTTTAGTGTTAGAACTTCGCACTGGAGATAATAAAACTGTGTTGTTACCGAACAGCAAAGTGTTCTCTGATAGCATTGTGAATTACTCAAATAATCCAACCCGACGAATTGATTTTACCTTTGATATCTCTTATGAATCAAATTTAAAAGAGGCAAAAGAGATTCTGCAACATATCTTAGAAACAAATACTTATGTATTAAAAGATCCTGCTCCGGTAATTGCTGTAGGTGCTTTAGCCCCACATAGCGTACAATTAGTGGCTCGCCCTTGGGTACAAACACCTAATTATTGGCCAGCTTATTGGGAAATTATTGAACAGGTAAAATTAGAATTTAGTAATGCCGGCGTATCCATTCCTTACAACCAAATGGAATTGCATATTAAAAGTGGTGCCCTTGAGACTAAAGATTAAAACAAGCGGTCGTTTTTAGATAAAATTTTGCAAATTCTAAGCGAAGGTTTATACTCTTACAAAACGAGTTGAAAACAGGAGCATATTATGCGTATTGATACCTCTGAACTGTGCGATCTTTATTCTGATCAAGTTGATGTTGTTGAACCGATTTTCTCCAGCTTTGGCGGTGCGTCATCTTTCTTCGGTAAGATCACAACGGTCAAGTGTTTTGAAAGTAACGGCTTAATAGCAGAAGTATTGGAAGAAGACGGCGAAGGGCGAGTGTTATTAGTTGATGGCGGTGGTGCCGTTCGTCGTGCATTAATTGATGCGGAATTGGCTCAGCTTGCTGTTGATAACGGCTGGGAAGGCATTATCGTTTATGGTGCGGTTCGCCAACTGGATATTTTGGAAAAATTAGATATCGGTATTCACGCTCTTGCCCCTATTCCGGTAGGTGCAGATAACACAGATGTGGGCGAGGTCGATACACCGGTCAATTTCGGTGGTGTTACTTTCTTCCCGGAAGATTATATTTATGCAGATTTAACCGGCATTATCTTATCACCAGAATTGCTTGATTTAAGCGACATTAATGAATAATCAGCTTTGACATTAGATAAAAAACCGACCATTGGGTCGGTTTTATTTTTAATATCAATTTAGTAATCTTTGATTTCAAACTCACGTTGTAGTTTTTCAATACTTTCAACCTGCTCGAAATCTTTAAACTTAGCAACATCTTCCGCCTTAGTTTTAGTGCCTACTGCTTGGCTGACAAAAACAAAACCTTGCTGATTAATGACTGCTTTTTGATAGAAATCCAGAATATCCGCTTTGGTTAAGTTTTTAGTAAGGGCAATTACTTTCTGCAAGCGGTCAAATTTCTTATTATTTTGACTAAAATCCAACCCAAATTCTGCAAACTCTTCCGCCAGAGATTCCGGTTTATACTGTAATTGCTCCACCAGACTCTCACGATATTTAGCAAACTCTTCATCAGATAAGTTCTCTAACTTTTCCTTGCTTTGTTTAAAGAAGCGTTCATTATGTGTTAAAACACCTGCCGGTGTAGTATTTGGGCTTTGTACCATAAACTGAATACCCGCAGTTTTGCCAATCATTAAATCCGTTGCATAAACCACATAGCCTAATTGTTTATCTGTACGCAAATCGTCAAAATACCAGCGGGAAATAATACTTCTCAATAATCTGGCTCGCACTAATCCCTCTAATTCTGCATAGCCGTTTGGTAAAAATGCCATTAATAAAGCATTATCTTCATTCGGTACTTTTTTAATGAAATTGAGCTTACGCTGACTCTGATGAATATCTACATATTGCCCTGTCGCATTTGCAGATTTTTTGCTTTTTATCACCGCTTGTACTTGGTCTGACAGCGATAAAACTTGCTCGTTAGAAAGATTACCTACCGATAGTAACTTAAAGCCACTTGCCTCATTTAATAATCGATGACGTAGCTTCTGAATATCACCAAGGGTAATTTGATCAATCGCTTTACGCTGTTTATCCATCTCAAAATAAGGGTAGCCGGCAAAACTTTTTAACGCAGCATTTGCTTGATTCAGGCTGTTCTCTTTCTCACTACGATCTAAGGCTTGGTGTAAATGCTGCTTAGCTTGCATCAACATCTCTTCGCTTAATTCAAATTTACTAAATTGCGTAACGCTATCTACAATTAACTTAGGTAAGTTTTGCGTATAGCCATCAGCAGAAACCACTAAGCCATTAGTACCCGGCTGCACCTTTAAATTCATTCCGGCAACAGACGATTGGAAATTAAGCTCAGTTTGAGCCAACTGATTCATATAATTTAAGATAGAAGCTGAAGCTAATGTTTTTAAATCATCTGCGCGAGGATTAACATTAAATACCATACTAATCTGTGCTTTAGGATCGCTGCCAAAATAGGCACTTGGCATCGAATAAACTAAATCACCTTGTTGTTCTCGAATCAACTTCGGCTTCGTTAAGCCTTTTTCAACCTTATTTAACGAAAAATCTGTAGTGAAATATGGGTTAAGAGCAGGCAACTTAAGCGTTGGATTTTGGTTAAAATCCAACCATCTCTGTTTTTGTGCTTCGCTAATTTTGGCAATTGAATAATCTGCCTCAAAATACTGACTTTTCTTATCGGTAACAGCATCATCACTGACTAATAAAATTCTCGCATTTTCAATATTCATGCCTGCTAATTTTTCATTAATAGCTTGCTTATCTATAGTCTCAGTAAGATAGCTTTCATCAATAACATGTTCTAACGGATAATAAAGCATCTGATCGGAAATAAATTCAACAAAGTCCATATTTTTCTCAGACTGTAAATGTTGGAATTTTTGCTTAAGGCTTTCTTTCACTTCGTTGAAATAACTTTCTTGGATCCCCTGCTGTTTAATTTGTTCAATTTGTTGGAAGACCAATGAAATAACCCGATCTTTTTCCGCTAATCCCTTATCGGTTAGCTCAATATAAATCTGAAAAGCACCACGATCGCGCCCAATATTTGCCGTGTTAACCGCCTCAATCTCCCCATCAGATAAGCCTTGTTTAATTAAATAATCAGACAAAGTCCCCTCTGTATTATTATTTAATACATAGGCAAGATATTCGCCGCTTTTATGTTTGAATTGCTGCTCATCATTTGGAAAATCAAAGCCAATTACCAACATTTTGGTCGATTTTACCGGCTTATATTGAATAAATACGGACTTATCTTCCTCACGATATAGAGGCTCTGAGGTCTGTGGAACAGTCAGATTTTTGTTTTCCATTTTGCCCAAGGTTGATGCAGCAAGTTTTGCCAGCTGATCTATCGACTGATTAGAATAGAGTACAACTTTAAACAAATTCGCCGAATAATGCTGTTTATAGAATTGCTCCAGCTCAGTTTGTAATTTGCTATCCGGCTTATCTGACAAGGTTACATTATTACCGACCGCAAATTTAGTCGCAGGATGAGCCGGATTGGAGGTAGCTAAATTTACACTATGCAACAAATGGCCGTCATGCGATTTTGCTCGCACCATTTCCGCATTTACAGCATTCACTTCTTTTTTTGCATTGCTTTCTAATAAGAGTGGGAAGGCAAGTGTATCTGCCATACGAGCTACAGCTTCAGAAAAAGCATCATTATTGACCTGCAGATAGTAAGCAGTTCGATGGGAAGCGGTTGAGGCATTATTCATGCCGCCATTTTTGGTTAAAAAGGCATCTAAACTGTTGGTTTCAGGGTAATTTTTAGATCCCATTAATATCATATGTTCAAGGTAGTGTGCCAGTCCTTGCTGTGAAATAGGATCGTCCATTGAGCCAATAGGAATAATAGCAGACATCAACGATTTATTCGCATTTTCATCGGAAATAAGCAGTACTGTCATGCCATTATCAAGCTTAATCCCTTGATAGATCGCTTTATCATTCGGGCTTTTATTTATGCTTTCTTTAAGTAGTTGAAAACCTAAAGGCTGTTGAGCTTGTTGACTAGCGGTCGTTTTTTCTGGATTTTTTGCGACTTCGGCAAAGGCATTTGGTATGACTAAGTTTGCCGCTAATACCGCTGCAATCAATTTGGTGGAAAGAGATAATTTCATAACGCTCCTTTTAAACTATCACACACTAAAATATAAATATCTTTTGTAAACTCTGACACTCAACTATGAGGAAAATTCTATACGTGCGGCTGAATAATAAGCAATCACTAAAATAAGCGCTTATCAAAGACAACTAGTCAGCAATTATGCAAAAAAGTCTTTAAAAACAGCCTCTTGTCGATTAATTTTCTAATTTAGTTTTCTCATGCATCAAGCTAAACCAATCTAATGTAGTTTGATGAATTGTGCCATAATCCAGCTGACGGCTTTGCCGCAAAATACGGGTTAAGTAAGCACCATCTCGATCTTCAGCTAAATCTGCTATCGTCTTTTCCGGATCTTGCACCTTGGCATTAAAATAAGTACTCAACTTGCCATAAATCACCAACTGGACTTGTGATAAACCCTGTAAATAAGCATTAAGATAAATTGTGAATTGCTCATCAGCCTCTTCCCGGCTTAGCTCATCAAAATAAAGCAAACCTGCCTGTTCCCCATTACGATAATAAAACTTCACCTTTTTATTGGGCTGATAAATAGTCATCAATAGATGATATATCCAAGCTTGAATTCTATCTTTATCTCGCAGCCCACCTACTCGCCACAGAACAATATCGTCTCCATAAATATTGGCAATATTCGCGGTAAGTAGGATTTCCCTCTTGCTTAAAAAATAGGGCTGGCTAAATGCTAATACTGCACTTTCTCGCACTAAATAATCGGATAAAGCTTGGCGTATTTCCGAAATTTTACTCAAAAGATCTTGTTTTGCCATTTCTGCAAAATTTGATGCCGGCAAGTTACCTTTTAACTTCTCTTTCTCAAAGAAAGTAGCTTGTTCTGTTGTACTCACCGGCAGTAGATCTTCTAACAAATCGTAACGCTCTAAACCTGACATCGCAAAAATTTCTGTTTCCTCTATGCTGTTATCATATTGCTCGAAAGTAACACCAAGCACATGATGGAAAAAGTATTTCACCGGATTTTGCAAAAAGCGAATAAGCAAACCAATCTCTAACGTATGTGGCATACTTTCGATTTGTAACGGCTCATTTAGAAAATCTCGATAATCTAATGTATTGGGAATAATCCACTCTGCGTTATAAGCATAATCGTGTGGCTGTGTGAAGTTTTTCTTGCTAAATACAGTTAACGGCTGTTTTCTCACAAGCATGCTGGAAGCTTTTCCAACTTGTCGCAGCTCTGGCACTAAATACTCATCAATCACATCTAATAGTTGCGAGACTAAAATAGAGGGTAGCATCTCTTTGCCATCTTTTTGCGATTGCCCTACATAACTAATATAAAACACTTTTTGTGCTGAAAGTAAGGCTTCTAAAAAAAGATAGCGATCATCATCACGCTTAGCCCTATCACCTTTTTGCGGTGCATATTGCATCAAATCAAAACTGTTTATCTGCTGCTGACGGGGAAAGTCCGCTTCATTCATACCAAGTAAACAAACTACTTTAAACGGAATAGCTCTCATCGGTAATAGAGTAGCAAAATTGACTCTACCTACTAAAAAATTTAAAGTTTGCGCATGTTGATTAAGCTGCCGATTAAACAGTAATTCAATAATCTCAATCTGCAGATTATCACTAAAGGCGCTAGCTTCCGCTTGTTCAAAAATCTGATCATTTACTGCATTTAACAATAAAATAGAAGCCGTATTCTCTGCATTTTCATGATATATGCTCGCAATCAACTGTCTGATTGCTTGATGCCACTGTATTAATGAATGTGGCTGTTGTAATAACTTCACCCATTCCAATAGATGAGAAATAAAATCAGCAAGCCCACCAACCAGCTCGGCATTTAAACCATAGCTATCACCAAAGGCAAGCGTATTTTCCCAAATGCCATTTTCTTCTTTTAGACTTGAACCCAGTAATAAGCGATTTAAGCCGTTTTCCCATGAGTTATAGTTTTGCCAATGAGGTCGGTTAATATCTAATCCGGCACGAATACCGGCTTTTTTTGCCCAAGTGCGTAAAGTATGGATATGTTCTTGGTTAAAATGGAAACGTTCTGCAATAGCATTAATTTCCAATAAATCAAATAGATCTTCCGCTTTAAAGTCGCTTTCCTTCATCGCCAATAGTTGCAAAAAACTTGCAATAATCGGATCAATTTGAGTAAATGCCTGATCTGATAATGAAAACGGAATATAACGAGGATCTCGATTAGCTCCTGCATAGCGAGAGAATACTGCATCAATATAAGGAGCATATTTGTTGATATCTGGAGACATCACCATAATATCTTTCGGCAGCAATGTTTTGTCTTTCTCAAACAGATTAAGCAACTGGTTATGCAGCACTTCTACTTCTCTCATCGGACTATGGCAGGCATGAATCTGAATCGAATGATCGTTGCTTAATTCAGTAATCGTTGCTTGATTTTCTGAACTGAAGATCTGTTTTTTAATTTTATTGAGATTACAATCATCCTCCGGCTCCACAAATGCATCGATAGTATTCGGCTCAAATTCCATCAGTTGGGCTAAGAAGTCTCTTCCTTGCTTCCCCCAAAGATTTAATAACTTATTGCTTTGTTCAGCCAATAAATTTTCAAGATCTGAAGTAGAAATTTTGTTGGTTAACGCCAGCTTTTGCC
Source organism: Mannheimia granulomatis (assembly GCF_011455695.1). Lineage (NCBI taxonomy): Bacteria > Pseudomonadati > Pseudomonadota > Gammaproteobacteria > Pasteurellales > Pasteurellaceae > Mannheimia > Mannheimia granulomatis. The sequence goes on from NZ_CP015030.1 coordinate 1,853,775, forward strand.
AAACCTTATCCTCAATGCTGTCTCCCCAATATTTTTCACTTGGATTAAGGAAAAAAATGTGGATATCACAATGTTCGCTTAATTTCTTAAATACAGCTAATTGCAATGGCGAAAAAGCAGAGATACCAAAAATCGCTATACGTTTTGGTAATCGGGCTTTTTCCTGTGCTGTCAGATTATCTAATTTATCAAAATAATTTTGTTGCAAATACCCACGGTGCGATGTCATAAAAACCGCACTATCGGCATCAGCTTTGAGATCATTAACCAGCTGTTTCCATAATATACTTTGCCATTTCATATCGGCAAAAATAAATGCTTGGTCTTGATGCTTGCCTGCAATTGCAATTTTTAGCTCATTTTCGACCGCTTGTAGATTATCTTCTTCCCAATGTAGCAACCAATGAGGGCGATAAACTAAATATTGGTCAAATAATTCTGCAATTTTATCAGAGAGCTGATAGAGCTTAAGCTGGTATTGCTCTTGATTATTTGGTTCTGCCAAATAATGCTTTAATGACTCAAACTCCGGCTGCGAGAGGCTATTTGGCAGTAAACGCATAATCCGCCAAGCCATAGAAGAGCGTTCAAAAATATTCTCTTTCGGCAGTTCGGGAAACAGCAAACGATATTGCTGCCACAGAAATGTCGTCGGATATAAAAATTCACAGTTACCCATAATGCCACTGAATTCAGCAATTTGCATTTGTAGCCACTGCGCCATCCCCTGACTTTGAATTAAAATCGTCTCCGCCTCAAACGGATCTTCAAGTGGGTTCACTTGCTGAACCTTCACAAGCATTTCAGCTAAAGATGAAATTTTATTGGACTGGTAAAGTGTAAACATAATAACCTCTCTGAAGGAATTATTGTCCACGAAAGCGAGAGGTGATTCAATCATTATTCAGCTCAATTTTTCCAAGCGGAAAACGAACACTTTGCTGATTTGATGAACATTGAATTTGATAATATACGCTATTTTGTGTCAGACTGCTTTCACATTCTAAACGGGCTAATTTTAAAGCGATCTGATTTTCTAAAATTTGTACTGCTTGCTGTTGTTGAAACTGCTTATTCAACAGCCGGTTTTGAACCGACTGCCATTGGCTAAATACCAACACAATAACCGCAAATAAGCTGATTGCAACTAATAATGAAATGGTAGTTTCTGCCTTGTATTTATTCATCAACTACCCCAAGGAAATTTTCCGAATTCGGCAAATAATCCCAATAGGAATATTTCATTTCCAAATTCGCCAGTACTTCTTTTTTAAAGGTTAAATTACGTTCTTCCCGCTCGTTATCATAAGAAGAATAAAGCGTGCCATACATCCTTTTCCCTGTAATATCAAAGAGATAGTCTGTAATCACAATACCATAAAAATTTTGCGGTAAAGTTTCATTAATTTCATTTTGAGCTATCACAATTTTAGGATCATCTATCGTACTTTCAGGCAACTCGGACAGCTTTCGAATAAAATAAATTTCCTCTTTTTTCACATTAGATAAATCAAGATAATCTTCTAATCTTTTGAAATGAATATACTTTTCTTTCGTCGGCTTTTTATCTTTAAATAAGCTATTAAATCGACAAGAAAATTGATAAACCAAAAAATAAGAACTCTTTGATGATATCTCCTTTTGATTAATTACTACTTTCTTTAAATCATGGCAAATTTCACTTTTATCTTTTTGGTAAAGATGGATAAACTGAGAATTATCTAAAAGAGCTTTTTCAGCGTAAAAATGCCCAATTGCACTTTGTTGAATAAATTTATCTTTACTGAGAAATAAAATAGATAAGATAGAAGCAATCAGTATTAATGCCACCAATAAAACACTACCGTTTTGAGCTTTTTTCATTTTTCCTCTAATGATTTAATAAGAAAACATAACTTTTTACAGTATAAAAAACATTCTCTTCTCTTATAGATTCTAATTCCAATTCTACCTGCAATAGACTATTGAATTTTTTTCCAGCTAAATGCTAATTGATTTACTTTAAAGTTATCAACTGAGGTAAATTTACTCCAACTACCCTGACAGCTATTTAATAACTTTTGGCATTCATCCTTAATACAATTATCAAAATTGCCAGAAAAGGTATAAATTTCTTTATTCTCTAATTTAAAGGCAAACACCTCTTTTAAAATATCTTTTGTTTGATTTAAATCCGCTACTCTACAAGCGGTCATTTTTGTTCTACGATTTCCCAAACAGCCGTCTTGATTTAAATCATAAAATGCAATTAAACAACCTTTATGAGGAATATTCACGCTTCGCCCATTTAGCTGAAATAAATCAAAATTACTGTCTTCTCTCTTATCGCCTTGATAACCAATATGTTGAAAATGCTGCCGGAAATAATGCAATAATTGATGAGCTTCCGACTGTAAATAAAGTTGCTCTTTTTGCTTAATTTGCATACGGTAAAAATTACTATAAAGACTTGAAAGTAGCAATAATAAAAAAGCAGCTAAAGCACTTGTAATTAATATTTCTACTAAACTAAATGCAGATTGATTAATCCTTACAGGTGCTACGTTTACCTTTTTCTGCCACATATACACGTCCCAATTGCTCAAATTGCAAAATGTCATTCTCTTGATTTAAACTCATATAGATACATTTAGATTCTAATTGACCACTTACGCCATCAATATTAATAAAGGATTTTGGGAATAAACTTTTATTCTTTAATACAATATTTTTATGGGTTGGAAGATAAAGATGATATTCTTCATTTAAGGAGCAAAATTGTTTATTTAAACAATCACAAATAATCTGTATATTGTTATTTACCGGTTTCCTCACAGCAATCATGCACCATTTTTGGTTATTTTGAGAAAGAGTTAAAGTGTAATTTCGCTTGCTATAACGAGCTTTTGTTTGAATTTGATAAATAAAAGACTGAATATTTTCAATTTCACTATTTAATGCTACTCTATCTTTAAAAGTAAAAATGATTGGTGAGATGAAATAAACAACAATAACCATAATTACCATTGTAATTAATAGTTCAATTAAGGTAATTGCTTTATACATAAAAAATGCCCTCTTTATGAGGGCATCTTATAAATTAAGAGATTTTTGTAAATAAGAGGAAATTAATTTTTCGACACAGATCGCAAAATTAATATTTTTTCATTAAAAAACGGTAGTATCTTGGAATAAACCTACTTTCAGATCTGTTGCAGCGTAGATTACTCTACCATCCACCTCAACTTCACCATCGGCTACACCCATTACCAATTTACGGTTCACAACACGTTTCATATGAATACGGTAAGTTACTTTTTTCGCTGTCGGTAAAATTTGCCCAGTGAATTTTACTTCACCTACCCCTAACGCTCGTCCTTTTCCTTCACCGCCAATCCAGCCAAGGTAGAAACCAACCAATTGCCACATCGCGTCCAAGCCCAAACAACCTGGCATAACAGGATCATTAATAAAGTGACAATTAAAAAACCATAAATCTGGCTTAATATCGAATTCAGCCTCAATATAACCTTTTTCAAAATTACCTTTTTCTGTATTCATTTCAATGATGCGATCCATCATTAGCATTGGTGGGGCAGGTAATTGGGGACCTTTTTCACCGAATAATTCTCCTTTACCTGAAAGTAAAAGCTCTTCATAGGTGTAGCTTGGCTTAATAATGGGTGTACAGCTGTTCATTTTTTTTAAAATCCTATAAATAGAAAAAAGCCTGTTATATCAATGGCTATGAAATATAGCTCATAGTAACAGACTTTTAGTTCAGTGAACAGTTGTAAGCTGTCTTGTCGGATCAGTCAAACTTGAGTTTTTTGTAAATTTTTCTAAAAAATGAACCGCTTGTATCATCATTATGCCGATCGTCTAATTGCTGATGAATCATTGAGAATAAAGAGGTTTTATCACTTTTAACTGCTTTCTCATCATCATAGAAATCTCGCCCAAATAGAATCTCTAACGCATCAAATACATTTTCTACTGTCCAAATTCTAAATTGATTTTGCTCAACAGCCTTAAGAACATCACGTTTTAAACTAAGATGGCTCATACAAGCAGCAGGAATAATCACCCCTTGCTGTCCATTCAATTGACGAGCTTGGCAAATATTAAAGAAACCTTCAATTTTCTGGTTTACGCCACCTACACTCAATACATTACCAAATTGATCAATTGCACCGGTAACAGCAATAGATTGCGGTAGTGCCAGTTTGGATAAAGCACTCACCAACACGCTAAAAATTGCTAGCGATGAACTATCTCCATCAATCTCTCCATAAGATTGCTCAAATGCAATAGAAGCAGAAAACGGTAATTGCGTAGGTAATTCCAATAAATTCGCTAAACAAGATTGAGCAAGAATAATACCTTTAGAGTGGATATTCCCCCCAAGTTCAACCTTGCGCTCAATATCATGAATTTCTCCATCACCATATTGCACATTACAGCTGATACGTAAAGGCTCCCCAAAACTATGTGGAATGCCGTCAAAATCAATGACCGATAAGCCATTGATTTGGCCAATCTCCTCTCCTTCTGTTTCAATATAGAGTTGATTAGTCAAAATATCTGCCACTGTATATTCATTTAATACCGCAGATTGTTGTTCTAAATAAGTAAAGTAATCGGCAACATTATCAATTTCAGCTGAATTCGCATAAAAATTCTGAATACCGAGTAAATGCTTTTTCAAAAGAGCCGGTGAAATAGAAACCAATTCCCGACTTTCACTTTCTCTAATATAAGCCTGCAGAAACTGGTTCATCGCCTGCGAGGACAAACCTTTGTGAATAATCTTTTTTGCATAGGTTTGAATATAATTTGCCCAATCCTCATACTGATTATTTAAAGATAAGTAGGACTTAATCTCAGTATATTGCCCAATTTGATACAAACCGTCATCATAGGCCATTAATGTAGAAATATCATCTCGCTCACCCACTAAAATTAATTTAAAGTTGGTTTTTTCCTTGGCTAATGGGTAAGGCGGATAATTCACCGAATTAGATTCATATTCCGAAAATAAAAGAGCTTGTTTTAATTTATCCCATTGAGTAATATCAAGCAAAAGTGAATTGATATTTAAAATCAAAATGCCATTATCTGCTGCTTGAATCGCCCCTCTTACATATTCGGTTTTATGTTCTCTTTCCAAAAAAATATGATAACCAAATAAATTATGCTTATTAAAATCCATTTTGGTAATCACCGGCTGATTTTTTTGAGCAAGATAATCGGTAATTTCTGCTAAAAACTCCGGAAATAGCTCTGATTTCACCACCAATAAAGAGCCAAAATCTGCTTGCACAAATTGATCTAACGCTTGTTGTGCTTGGAGTTGAAAATCAAAAAAACGAACACGTTTATTTAGATGAGCGAAATCATGTCGTACAGTTAATGCTTGGCTATTGAGTAAAGATATTGTCACAAATTTGCCTCGTTATCGAAAATTTGGTTTATTATACAGAATTCCGCTATACTTGCTAAACATAGCTTATATTTTCTATTAATTTTACGACTATGCGATACCAAAAACTGATCACTCAAGAAACAACTTGGAAATGGAAATACCTACTCAAAAAACATCGAGAAGGCGAAAACATTACCAAATATGAAGAGCAAAGTCTGATCGACTTAAAAGTACAACTGCTTTCCACCTTACAAGACTCACCGGAAGAAGTGGAAAAATGGATCAAATCGGAAATGACCGCCGAACAACGAAAAAAAATGCGACAGTCTGTACGAGCCAAACGCAAACGCTTTTTTAATGCTGAAAAGCAAACGACCAAGAAAAAATCCATAGACTTAGAATATTCCAGTTGGTTGAGATTATCTAAATATGCTAAAAGCCAAAATTTAACGCTTTCTGAAGCAATAATTCAATTAACTGATGAATTGGAAAATAAACAACTCTACTTAGAACAAGTAGCAAAAATGAAATCCAGCTTAAAAGATTTATTAAAATAACATTTAGAGAACAAAAAGCCCGCTAACAAGCGGGCTTTTTTTTCTATTCAATTTTGCAATTGAAGCACTAATTACATAGTTACTTCTTTTGAACCTTGAACTTGGATTTCAACACGACGGTCTGGTGCTAAGCAAGCGATTAATGCTTTACGACCTTTAACTGCGTCACAAGTGTTGCCAGTTACTGGGTTTGCTTCACCGTAACCTACAGCTGTTACGTTAGCTGGGTTAGTACCTTTAGAAACGATGTAGTTAGCTACTGTTTCTGCACGGCGTTGTGAAAGTTTTAAGTTAGCCGCTTCTTTACCGATACGGTCTGTGTAACCGTTAACTTGGATAGCTGGGTTAGCTAAACCTAAGTTACCGATTTCAGTGTGAGCTGCATCTAAAGCTGCTGCAGCTGCAGGTTTTAAGTTTGATTTACCGAAAGCAAATAAAACATCTGAGCTGAATGCGAAGTTTTTAGTTACAACTTCTGGCGCTTCAACTGGTGCAGCACCTTGACCGAAACGGTATGTTAAACCTGCAGATACAGAGTGGATATCTGGGCTGTATTGGAAGTTTGTACCTTCGATACCTGCTGTTTTACGAGCAGCTTTATCTAAGTTACCAACACGGTTTAAGTATTGGTATTCAACACGTGCAGCTAATTCTGGAGTAATTGCATACTCAAGACCAGCACCTAATAATAGAGATGGTTTTAAGTTGTGAGCTTTGATACGTGAATCTTTAGCTACGTTTTGTTGTACATAGTAGTCGTTACGAACTAAAGCAACACCTACTTTACCGTAAACATCTAAGTTAGGAGCAATTTCATAGCTTGGTTTTAAGCTTAAGTGAGCACCGTGAGCTGTGTGTTTAGCAGCACGTTTTTCCACGCCATCAAACTGTGTGTTACCACGTACGCGACCAAAATAGTCATAACCTAACTCAGTTGCTAAACCAAAGTTGTTTTGGTTTAAGATTTGGTAACCACCAAATACACCGTAAGTTACAGAGTTACGGTTGATACCGTAGCCTTGACCTTTGTTGTCTTTAGCATCGAATTGAGTTAAACCGTCGTGGAATGATGCCCAACCTGCTTTAGCACCTGCATAGAAAGTGTTAGCTTGTGGAGCTGCTTGAGCTACCGCTGCTGCAGATAATACAGCTAATGCAACTAATGTTTTTTTCATTTTGATGATCCTCTTAAATATTGTCATCGATTAAAATAAATTCTTAATACCCACAATAAAGTATTAAAACTTTAACTTTATGCTTCAACAATGCAAGAAGCAAGATAGCTAATGTCAGAGCTATTATACAAAAATTATCCTAAAAGAGAAATTTTTTGTATAGAAATTACTCTTTAGTAACATTCTTGTTCTTAAATCATAAGGAGCAAGAATATTTGCATTATCTGATTTCAAATTGTAAAAAGCAATCAGTTTTTCCTAATGAAATGTATAGAAATGTATAATTTGTTCAAAATATACACAAAAAACAAGCTTTTGAACATAATTTAACCAATAGAATGTTCATTCCCAATTATTCGAAATCTTGCTAATATAAGCAAAATTCCGTCTATTTTATAACAATTACACACAAATTAAACACAACTATGATTCCTAGACTTTCTGAAGTACCTCAATTAAATGCCACGACAAAGTCTTATTTAGACGAGCTAGTCAGTCAGCATTTTAGTGGAGATATCACCTCAAGCTATGCAGATCGCTTATCTCTTGCGACTGATAATAGTGTCTATCAACAAATACCCCAAGCGATTTTATTTCCAAAATCAGTTTCTGATGTAGTGATACTTACTAAGCTCGCTCAGAAAGCAGAATATCAAGATTTAACCTTCACTCCTCGTGGTGGAGGTACCGGCACAAACGGGCAATCGCTGAATAATAATGTTATTGTTGACCTATCCCGCTATATGAACCAAATTTTAGAATTAAATGTAGAAGAACGCTGGGTTCGTGTGCAAGCAGGTGTAGTAAAAGATCAACTTAATCAATTTTTAAAACCGCACGGTTTATTCTTTTCACCGGAGCTTTCTACCAGTAATCGTGCAACACTAGGCGGAATGATTAACACCGACGCCTCCGGTCAAGGCTCGCTTCAATACGGCAAAACCTCGGCACATATCCTTGAGATCAAATCTGTCTTAATCAATGGTGAAATTTTAGAAACACAAGCGGTCAAATCTGAGGATTTTTTTGCAAATTTAGAAAAATTAAATCTCTCTACATTAGGTAAAACTCTACACAGTGAAATTTTCTCTCGCTGCAAAGCACTCCGCCCAACAGTCTTAAGCGAATTACCACAACTTAACCGTTTTATTACCGGCTACGATCTGAAAAACGTTTTTAATGAGGATGAAAGCGAATTTAATCTTACCCGAATCTTAACAGGCTCAGAAGGTTCTCTTGCTTTTATTTGTGAAGCGAAACTGAATTTATTACCGATCCCAAAATATCGCACTCTCATTAATATAAAGTATAACTCATTTGACGCAGCACTCCGCTCCGCCCCTTTTATGTTAGAGGCAAAAGCATTGTCGGTAGAGACGGTAGATTCCAAAGTATTGAATCTTGCCAAGCAAGATATTGTTTGGCACTCAGTGTCTGATCTCTTAACCGAAGAGCCAAACAACCCAATTCTCGGCATTAATATTGTGGAGTATGCCTCAAACGACCAATCTCAAATTGAGGCTCAAGTAAACGCCCTGTGTGCAAGCCTCAATCAAAAAATAGCGAATAATGAGGCAGGCATTATTGGCTATCAGCTTACAGATGATGTCAATTCCATTGAAAAAATCTACGCAATGCGGAAAAAAGCGGTTGGCTTACTCGGTAACGCTAAAGGCTGGGCAAAGCCTATCGCCTTTGTGGAAGATACTGCTGTGCCTCCGGAAAATTTAGCTGATTATATTGCTGAATTTCGTGCATTATTAGACAGCTACAATTTGCCTTACGGTATGTTCGGTCATGTGGATGCTGGCGTGCTGCACGTACGTCCTGCATTGGACTTATGCGATAAAACACAAGTGGAAATCTTCAAACAGATTTCCGACCAAGTGGTCGAGCTTACCGCCAAATACGGTGGTTTGATTTGGGGCGAACACGGTAAAGGGATGCGTTCTTATTACGGTGAGCGTTTCTTTGGCGAGACTTTGTGGCAAGAACTTCGTTACATCAAAAAATTATTCGACCCACAAAACCGCTTAAACCCCGGAAAAATCTGCACTCCGTTAGATAGCGAAGCAATCCTCTATCCGATTGACTCACAAATGCGTGCCGATTTTGACCGCCAAATTCCGATTCAAGTACGAGAGGAATTTAAAGGAGCGATGAATTGTAACGGCAACGGCTTATGCTTTAACTTTGATGTTCACAGCACCATGTGCCCGTCAATGAAGGTTTCAGGCAACCGTCTCTATTCACCAAAAGGGCGAGCAACCTTGGTACGGGAATGGCTACGTTTATTAGCAGAGCAAAATGTTAAACCTGATGAGCTGATTTTTAGTCCGCAACAAAAAACGGCAAAACTAACCGATTTTGTAGCAAAAATTCGTCATACGCTAAACAAAAAGAAAGAATACGATTTTTCTCACGAAGTAAAAGCGGCAATGGACACCTGCCTTGCCTGTAAAGCCTGTGCCAGCCAATGCCCAATTAAAATTGATGTGCCTACTTTCAGAACGCAATTTAATGCTCTTTACCACAGCCGCTATTTGCGCCCTTTGAAAGATTATGTAGTCTCGAATCTGGAATTTATCGCCCCAATCATGGCGAAAAAACCGCAGTTTTTTAACTTTTTCAGCACCTCAAACTTAGCAGAAAAAGTGGCAAATAAAACCATTGGCATGACTTATTTACCGGCATTGTCGGTGCCAAATTTGCAGCATCAATTGGTAGAAATCGGCTACCAAGGAGAAAGTTTGGAAAGCCTTGAACAGCGCGCTGCAAGCGGTCAATTTTCCTCTGAAAATTGCAAAATGCTGTTTATCGTGCAAGATCCGTTCACCTCTTATTATGATGCCAAAGTAGTAGCTGATTTTGTCGCCTTAACGCAAAAACTGGGCTTTAAACCGATTTTGTTGCCGTTCAACCCAAGCGGCAAAGCCCTGCACATTAAAGGCTTTTTGGCAAAATTTGCCAAAACTGCCAAAAACCAAGCGGATTTCTTAAATCGTGTGGCAAAACTCGGTTTGCCGATGGTTGCAGTCGATCCGGCTTTGACCTTGATTTATCGCCAAGAGTATAATGATATTCTTAAAGAACAACGTGGCAACTTTAAGGTGATGTTAGCTCATGAATGGCTGAAACAGGCTATTCAAAAAGGCGAATTAGAAAGTTGCAAAAAATCCGCTAATTCCGACCGCTTGCAATGGCATCTATTTGCTCATTGTACAGAATCAACATCACTGCCAAACTCAATGAAGGAATGGCAAGCTATTTTCGCCCACTTCGGTGAAAAATTAGTGGCAGAAAATGTTGGCTGCTGTGGCATGGCAGGCACATTCGGACACGAAACGAAACATTTAGCAATGTCAAAAGCGATTTATGAACAATCTTGGCAAAAGAAAATCAATGGCAAACCGCTTGAACGCTGCTTAGCTACAGGCTACTCTTGCCGTTCACAAGTGAAACGTTTTGAACAACAAGGGATTAAGCACCCGATTCAAGCATTGCTTGAAATTATTTAAGGTTGAAATTCAATCAAAAAGAACTTAGAATAAAAAGTGAGGCAGGTAGTTAGCCTGCCTCAGCCTAGTCACAGGCTATTTATCTGATAACCAAACTAGCACATCAAGTATAGCGAGTACTTTAATGCTAGAGGCTGTCGCTATTATAACTAGCAACGTAACCAGAAAGAAAATTTCCGATTCTCTCACATAAATCACCTCCTTAGTGCTATATGACTAAGGCGACCAGACAGTGTGCTATTGGCGTAGCACACTGTTCATCGCCCATAGCACAGCAAGGATTATACAAAAAAGCTGTCTAAATAGACAGCTTTTTTATTACACAGGAAAAACACAATGACCGCAATTTGGAACCCTCAAGCAACTCGTGGCTTAGCACCCGAGCAAATTATTGAACAAATGAACCTTTTCTGCCAACAGTCAGCAGTGGCTCACTTAGGTATCCGTTTTAGCAAAATCACGGATAACACCTTAGAAGCGACTCTCACTCTCGATCATCGCACACAGCAACCTTGGGGGTTATTACACGGTGGCATTTCGGCGGCCTTGGCTGAAACTTTAGGCTCAGCAGGTTCAGGCTTAATGTGTGATGAAAACCAAGTGGCTGTTGGAACAGAACTGAGCATTTCCCACTTAAAAAGTGTGAAACAAGGTGTGGTAACCGGTGTAGCTAAGCCACTTCATTTAGGCGGCAGTAGCCAAGTGTGGCAAATTGAGATCTTTGATGAAGAAGGTAATTTGTGTGCCATCTCACGCCTAACAAACCGTATTTTAGAAAAACGCTAATCGAATAGTGTTTACAAGCGGTCGAATTTGATCAATGTTTTGCAAAATTCTTAAAAAATCCGACCGCTTGTTCATAAAAGGCGTTTGGAAAACACGCCAACCTATTATAAAATACCCTTCTTTTTATCCGTTACTAACAAGAGAATTTGAAAATGAATAATCGTGGCTTACTGCTCATGGGTTTACTTCTTGTGTCAATGTTGATCTTCTCACAATGGCAACAAGATTTTGACCCTGAAATTCAAGCGCAAAAGCAAGCTCAACAAGCTCAAATGGCAGCTCAGACTCAACAGGCAAGTGATGTTCCAGCTGCTTCGAATGCAAACAATGCGATCGCAGATGCAACCACTCAAGGAAAAACCATCACAGTTGAAAGTGATGTATTACGTTTAACTATTGATACCTTAGGTGGCGATGTAGTAGGTTCGGAATTGTTAAAACACAATGCTGAATTAAACTCAAATACTCCATTTAAACTACTGCAACAAGACGCTCAAAAAACTTATGTAGCTCAAAGTGGCTTGGTGGGTAAAAACGGTATCGATACTAATGCCGGCCGCCCACAATACGCGGTAACTGCGGATAATTTCAAATTGAGCGAAGGTCAAAATGAACTTTCTGTCCCACTCACATTTGAAAAAGATGGCGTAGTTTACACCAAAACTTTCCTCTTAAAACGTGGTAGCTATGATATTGGCGTTAACTTCAATATCAAAAATAATACTGCGGAAACAATTGAAGTTCAGCCTTATGGTCAATTAAAACATACCATTATAGAAAGTTCCGGCAGCTTAACCATGCCGACTTACACAGGCGGCGCTTACTCCTCTTCTGAAACAAACTACAAAAAATATAGTTTTCAAGATATGGAAAAAGCGAACTTAAACACCGATACTAAAGCAGGTTGGATCGCTGTATTACAGCATTACTTTGTATCGGCATGGGTGCCAAACCAAGATGTAGAAAATAATCTCTATTCACGCACCAACAATGGTGTAGCAACTATCGGTTATCGCGGTCCATTAACAACTATCGCACCAAATTCAGAAGTAAATTTAAGTAGCAAACTTTGGACAGGTTCTAAAGACCAAAAAGAGATGGAAGAAGCTGCTAATCACCTAGACTTAACCGTAGATTACGGTTGGGCATGGTTTATTGCAAAACCGTTGTTCTGGTTATTAACCGCAATCCAAAAAATCGTGAGCAACTGGGGTTTAGCAATTATCGGTGTCACCATTGTGGTGAAAACGATTCTTTACCCATTAACAAAAGCACAATACACTTCAATGGCTAAAATGCGAATGTTGCAGCCACGCATTACAGAAATGCGCGAGCGTTTCGGTGATGATCGCCAGCGTATGAGCCAAGAGATGATGAAGCTCTATAGAGAAGAAAAAGTAAACCCAATGGGTGGCTGTTTACCAATCTTGATCCAAATGCCGATTTTCATCGCATTATATTGGACATTTATGGAAGCGGTCGAATTACGCCATGCACCATTCTTCGGTTGGATTCAAGACTTATCGGCGCAAGACCCATACTACATTCTGCCATTATTAATGGGTGGCTCAATGTACTTGTTACAAAAAATGTCACCAACGCCGGTGGCTGATCCTGTGCAACAAAAAGTAATGAACTTTATGCCTGTGATCTTTACCGTATTCTTCTTATGGTTCCCATCAGGCTTGGTACTTTACTGGTTAACGTCAAACTTAATCACAATTGCACAGCAATGGTTAATCTATCGTAACCTAGAGAAAAAAGGCTTACATTCTCGTAAGAAATAGTTCTGGTAACTGAAATAACAAAAGCCCGTTGATTGACTCAGCGGGCTTTTTTGCGCTTTACAAGCGGTCTGATTTTACTCAAAAATTACAATACCGCTAACGCTGCATCGTAATTCGGCTCTTGCTTAATTTCCGGTACTAACTCACTATGTAAAACATGATTGTTTTCATCCAATACAATCACTGCACGTGCAGCTAATGCAGCTAATGGACCTGATGTAATATCAACGCCTAGTGCATTGTGAGTATCACGGCTACGAAATGTTGATAAAACTTTCGCATTTTCAATGCCTTCTGCCCCACAAAAACGTGCTTGAGCGAAAGGTAAATCTGCCGAAATACACAACACTACTGTATTCGCTAAGTTAGCAGCTTTTTGGTTGAACACACGCACTGAGGTGGCACAAATGCCGGTATCAATACTTGGGAAAATATTTAACACTTTGCGTTTACCGGCAAAATCAGAAAGTGAAACATCACCTAAATCTGTATTCACTAAGGTAAAATCAGCAACCACATCCCCTTTTTGTGGAAATGTACCTGCAACATCGATTTGGTTTCCTGCTAAAGTGACTTTACTCATTCTTTTCTCCTCTTGGAATAGTTGTAAGCGGTATCAATATACAGATTTTTTGCGAAATAGGAAACCTTTCAATTTAATTATGATAACCTTTAGAAAATAGCCTGGTTTTGCTATACTCACGAAGATCTCGTTTTTAAGGTTATATTATTATGTTAAAAATTTTACGTATTTTTTTAGTGGCTCTTGCTGCAATATTAATCTCTATTGTCGGTACAATTTACGCCTTAATCCGCTTCCGCCACCCAAGCAGTGTTGGCGTTGTTGCACGCTGGTTTGGCTCATTACATAAATTGGTTGGATTAAAACTAATTACACGTAAAAAACCTGAAATTAACTACTCGGTTATCTACATCGGTAATCATCAAAATAACTACGATATGGTCACTATTTCATCAATGGTGGCAGAAAAAACTGTCAGTATCGGTAAAAAAAGCCTAATTTGGATTCCTTTTTTTGGATTGGTTTATTGGGCAACAGGGAATATTTTCATTCATCGTGAGAAACGTTCAAGTGCGATTGAAACAATGAATAAAGTCGGACAAATTATTAAGGAGCGTCAGGTGTCTATTTGGATGTTCCCGGAAGGCACTCGCAGCCGTGGGCGTGGCTTACTGCCGTTTAAAACAGGGGCGTTCCACTTAGCTATTTCAGCCGGCGTCCCGATTGTGCCGGTCGTTTGTTCCGATTTACATCATAAAGTAGATTTAAACCGTTGGAACAACGGAACGGTAATTTGTGAAATGCTTGATCCGATTGACACCTCAGACTATTCACGTGAAAACGTCAAAGAGTTAATGGAAAAATGCCACAGCATTATGCAGGCTAAATTTGAACAACTTAATCAAGAAGTGGCACAATTATACAATCAATCGAAAAATGGCTGATGCTGATATGAAAAAACAGATAACCCGACGCCAGTTTGTAAAAGGCTCTGCTTTAGCGGGAGCTTTATCTACATTGCCCGCTTCTGCACTAGCGACAGAACGCCCTGCTCTTAAAATTCCACCACTAATGGATATTGGACGCGGTAAACCTGTTCGGCTGGATTTACGCCCAGCTCAAACACAGTTTGATAAAGGAAAATTGGTAGATGTTTGGGGTGTAAACGGGCAATATCTAGCTCCAACGGTTCGAGTGAAGTCGGGCGATTTTGTCAAATTGATCTATCTAAATAACCTGCCGCAAAAAATATCAATCAATATTCAAGGCTTGCAAGCTCCTACCGAGATGATTGGCTCGGTACATCGTAACCTTGAGCCGAAAAGCAGTTGGTCTCCGATTGTCTCTATTAACCAAAAAGCCTGTAGTTGTTGGTATCACGCCGATACAATGCTTAATTCCGCTTTTCAACTTTATCGAGGCTTGGCAGGCTTCTGGTTAATTGAAGACGAGCAAAGTAAAAAGGCTAACTTGCCAAATAAATATGGGGTAAATGATATTCCGCTGATTTTGCAAGATCAGCTACTGAATAAAGAAGGTGTACAAGTTTTAGATAAAAACACCTCTCAGTTTGTAGGTAAACGCTTATTTGTAAACGGGCAGGAATCCCCTCATTTAAATGTGCCTCGTGGCTGGGTAAGATTACGTTTGTTGAATGCTTCACTCTCACGAGCCTATGATTTACGTTTAGATACAGATAAACCCCTATATCTAATTGCGACAGGCTTAGGAATGCTAGCTGAACCTCTGGAAATGGAATCCATCCACCTTGCTCCAAACGAGAGGGTTGAGGTCTTAGTAGATTTAAGTGAAGGCGAAACCACCTCTCTGATAAGCGGTCAAAAAAGAGATATTTTTTACAAAATCGGACAAATTTTTTCTAACAATGATGAATTAATTGATAATGTTATTTTAGAACTTCGCCCCGAAGGAATGGCAGCAGTAGTAAACACCAAACCGAGTTTGCCTGAATTTTCATTAGATGAATTTAATTTAAAAATCAGCCAAGAACGCCGTTTTGTGATTCGCCCTCTTGATAATCTCATTAATCAAAATCGCTTTGACCCCAAACGTATTGATTTCACCGCGACCAAAGGTAGCATAGAACGTTGGTATCTCAATAGCGATCAAGCGGTCGGATTTACGCTACAAGGTGCAAAATTTATTATCGAAACCCAAAATCGACAAGCATTCCCTATCAAACAACTTGCTTGGCGAGATACGCTTTGGTTAGAGGCTAATCAAGAAACGACTATTCTTGTACGTTTCGATAATACTGCCTCCGAACAGCTACCCTTTACCTTCGGTGTTAGCGATTTTATGCTACGTGATAGAGGTACGATGGGTCAATTTAGTGTAATTGAAAATGGACAATAACCCCTTGATAAGCGATAATGCCTACCGATTTTGCCCATAAAAAGGAAAAAATAATGAGCCAAGAATTTTTAGATTTTGAATTGCCAATTGCAGAGCTTGAAGCCAAAATTGAGTCTTTAAGAGCGGTAAGCGAGCAAGATAATAAAATTAATCTTGATGATGAAATCAAGCGTTTACAAAAGAAAAGTGAAGAATTAACCAAGAAAACATTTGCTAACTTAGACTCTTGGCAAATCTCACGTATGGCACGTCACCCAAACCGTCCATACACTTTAGATTATATTGAACAAATCTTCACTGAATTTGATGAGTTAGCTGGTGATCGTGCCTTTGCTGATGATAAAGCGATTGTTGGCGGTATTGCTCGTCTTGACGGACGTCCTGTGATGGTTATCGGTCATCAGAAAGGCCGTACCGTAAAAGAGAAAGTAAAGCGTAACTTTGGTATGCCGGCTCCGGAAGGTTATCGTAAAGCATTACGTTTAATGGAAATGGCAGAACGTTTTAATATGCCGATTATTACGTTTATTGATACTCCGGGAGCATATCCGGGCATTGGTGCAGAAGAGCGTGGTCAATCAGAAGCAATCGCTCGTAACCTACGTGAAATGTCGCAACTATCTGTGCCTGTAATTTGTACTGTTATTGGTGAAGGTGGTTCCGGTGGTGCACTGGCTATTGGGGTTGGCGATAAAGTAAATATGTTGCAATATTCCACTTACTCGGTTATTTCCCCTGAAGGCTGCGCATCAATTCTATGGAAAAGTGCCGATAAAGCCTCAACTGCCGCGGAAGTCATGGGCTTAACCGCACCACGCTTAAAAGAGCTGGAATTAATTGATAATATTATTCCTGAGCCTCTAGGCGGTGCACATCGTAATGTTGAACAAATTGCACAAAATCTAAAACAGCGCATCATAGAAGATTTAGCGGAATTAGATCAACTCAGTAAAGATGATTTACTGGAACGTCGCTACCAACGTTTAATGAGTTACGGCTACGTATAACAATTTTTATAATACAAGCGGTGAGATTTTTGTAGAAATTTGCAGAATCTTGCCGTTTTACATTAAAACTGAAGAAAAATAAGAATTGGAAAGTGGTGCCGACTACCGGAATCGAACTGGTGACCTACTGATTACAAGTCAGTTGCTCTACCTACTGAGCTAAGTCGGCAAATTGAACATTGTGAAAACAACGAGGCGGAATTATAGAGATTTTTCTCTCCACTGCAAGCCATCGCTGACTTAAATGACCAAAAAATAACAATTATTTCTATTTTAAAGGAGTGAATGAATGAAAAATGTGCTATCCATCCAATCTCATGTGGTTTTTGGCTATGCCGGAAATAAAGCAGCTACCTTCCCAATGCAACTACTTGGTGTTGATGTTTGGGCACTAAATACCGTGCAATTTTCCAATCATACCCAATATGGTAAATGGGGCGGAATGGTCATCCCTAAAGAACAAATCGGCGATATCGTTGATGGCATTAATAATATCGGTCAATTATCTCACTGTGATGCGGTATTATCGGGCTACATCGGCTCTGCAGAACAGGTACAAGAAATCGTTAATGCTTTCCAAAAAGTAAAAACTGAAAATCCTAATGCAATTTATGTGTGCGACCCAGTCATGGGACATCCAGATAAAGGCTGCATTGTAGCTGACGGTGTAAAAGAAGGATTAATCAATCTTGCCATGGCACAAGCAGATATTATCACGCCAAACTTAGTCGAACTGCGTGAATTAAGTGGTTTAACCGTAGAAAATTTTGAGCAAGCAATTGAAGCAGTTAAAGCTATCTTAAGTAAAGGTCCGAAAAAAGTATTAGTGAAACATTTAAGCCGTGTCGGCAAAGAGAATAATAAATTTGAAATGCTACTGGCCAACCAAGATGGTATTTGGCATATCAGCCGTCCGCTTTACCATTTTGACAAAGAACCAGTTGGTGTAGGTGATTTAACTGCCGGCTTATTCGTAGCGAATTTATTAAACGGAAAATCAGACCTAGATGCCTTTGAGCATACCGCAAATGCGGTAAATGAAGTCATGGAACAAACTTCAAAATCAGGCTTGTATGAATTACAAATTATTCGCTCACGAGATCTAATTATGAATCCGCAATGTAGTTATAAAGCAGTAAAAATCGCCTAATACCATTTGCAAAATAAAACTAAAATCTGACCGCTTGCATACGCCTACCTCGTTGCAAGCGGTCTTTTTTATTCACTATTTTGCAAATTGAGACTTTGTTCTAGCAATTTCAAGCAATAAAAAAGAGGCATACCTTTCGATACACCTCTCTTTCGCTTGTTCGCTTATCTCAAATATAAACTTTCGCTTAATTATTTGATGATTTTCGCAACAACACCAGCACCTACTGTACGGCCACCTTCACGAATCGCGAAACGTAAACCTTCGTCCATCGCGATTGGGTGAATTAAGCTTACTGTCATCTTGATGTTATCGCCAGGCATAACCATTTCTACGCCTTCTGGTAATTCGATAGTACCAGTTACGTCAGTTGTACGGAAGTAGAACTGTGGACGGTAGCCTTTGAAGAATGGAGTGTGACGACCACCTTCTTCTTTTGATAATACGTAAACTTCTGATTCAAAGTCTGTGTGTGGAGTGATTGAACCTGGTTTCGCTAATACTTGACCACGTTCGATTTCTTCACGTTTAGTACCACGTAATAATGCACCTACGTTCTCACCCGCACGACCTTCGTCTAATAATTTACGGAACATCTCAACACCAGTTACCGTTGTTTTCGTTGTATCTTTGATACCTACGATTTCAACTTCATCACCAGTACGGATGATACCACGCTCAACACGACCTGTTACTACTGTACCACGACCTGAAATTGAGAATACGTCTTCGATTGGTAATAAGAATGGTTTATCAATCGCACGCTCAGGCTCTGGAATGTATGTGTCTAAGTGGTTTGCTAATTCTAAAATTTTCTCTTCCCACTCTGCAACGCCGTTTAATGCTTGTAATGCAGAACCACGTACGATTGGAGTATCGTCACCTGGGAAATCGTATTGTGAAAGAAGTTCACGAACTTCCATCTCAACTAATTCTAATAACTCTTCATCATCTACCATGTCGCATTTGTTTAAGAATACGATGATGTATGGAACACCTACTTGGCGACCTAATAAGATGTGCTCACGAGTTTGTGGCATTGGACCGTCTGTTGCCGCTACTACTAAGATAGCACCGTCCATTTGCGCCGCACCGGTAATCATGTTTTTAACATAGTCCGCGTGTCCCGGGCAGTCAACGTGTGCGTAGTGACGTGTCGCTGTATCGTACTCAACGTGTGAAGTGTTGATGGTGATACCACGTGCTTTCTCTTCCGGCGCGTTATCGATTTGGTCGAATGCACGCGCTGCACCACCAAAGTGTTTCGCTAATACCGTTGTGATTGCAGCTGTTAAAGTTGTTTTACCATGGTCAACGTGGCCGATTGTACCCACATTAACGTGCGGTTTTGTACGTTCAAATTTTTCTTTAGACATTTTCTAAAAGCCTCTTAAACAAAAACGGTTACAATGGAACAAAAGAACCCATTAACCATAATGTAGAAATTAATACCAATAAAAATTTGCGTGAGAAAGATAGAATTTAGATGAAGTGGTGCTGATAGGCGGATTTGAACCGCCGACCTCACCCTTACCAAGGGTGCGCTCTACCAACTGAGCTATATCAGCGTCTTGGAGCGGGCAGCGGGAATCGAACCCGCATCATTAGCTTGGAAGGCTAAGGTAATAGCCATTATACGATGCCCGCTGTTCTAAATTCGTCTGACCTACGCGATTCAAAATATCAGAGATGGTGGAGGGAGAAGGATTCGAACCTTCGAAGGCTGAGCCAACAGATTTACAGTCTGCCCCCTTTGGCCGCTCGGGAACCCCTCCACGATAATTGAATACTTATTTACGCTTTGCGTTAATGGTGCCGACTACCGGAATCGAACTGGTGACCTACTGATTACAAGTCAGTTGCTCTACCTACTGAGCTAAGTCGGCATTGCTGTGTCGTAAGCAATTGATGTGCATTATAGGGAAATTTTAACTGTGTGCAAGCATTTTTTGAAAAAAATCTTAAAAAAACGCTCTTTCGATTTTTAAATATACAAAATGACTATTTTTTGTAAAAAATAATGAATTTTCTCCTAATAAATACGGCAAAAACAACCTTTCTATTGTATAGTGAGCAGCCTGATTTGCTTATAAAGGCATTAATTAATCATCAAAAAATTTGAGATTTTGGCTATGAGCCTTGAAAAAAACCAAAAAATTACTCCTTTTCTCACTTTTGATCGTCAGCAATGGGCAGATTTACGTAAATCTGTTCCACTAAAGCTCACGGAACAAGACTTAAAACCCTTATTAGGCTTTAACGAAGATCTTTCTTTGGAAGAAGTTCGCACTATTTACCTACCCCTTGCCCGTTTAATTCAATACTATATAGAAGAAAACTTAAAACGTCAGACGGTATTACATCGCTTTCTTGGCATTGAAGCCCCTAAAGTACCTTATATTATTAGTATTGCAGGTAGCGTATCAGTCGGGAAAAGTACCTCAGCTCGTATTTTACAAGCATTGCTCTCTCATTATCCTTATCAGCGCAAAGTGGATTTAATCACTACCGATGGTTTTTTGTATCCGCTTGCGACCTTAACCGAAAAAAATCTACTAAAGAAAAAAGGCTTTCCCGAATCTTATGATATTCATAGCCTGATTCGATTTGTTTCAGATATTAAATCTGGCAAACGCAATGTCAAAGCTCCGATTTATTCGCATTTAACCTATGACATTATTCCTGATCAATTTAATATTGTAGATCAACCTGATGTGGTGATTTTAGAAGGGCTAAACGTATTACAAAGTGGCATGAACTACCCTTCTAGCCCACATAATGTGTTTGTGTCTGATTTTGTCGATTTCTCTATTTATGTCGATGCTGAGGAAGAGTTACTGAAAACGTGGTATATCAACCGCTTCTTAAAATTTCGCCGTAGCGCATTTGCAGATCCAAACTCCTACTTCCATCATTATGCGAGTTTATCTGAACAAGAAGCTGTAGATACAGCCTCAACAATTTGGGAAGAAATTAACGGCTTGAATCTACGTAAAAATATTCTGCCAAGCCGAGAGCGAGCCAACCTGATTTTAATCAAAGGGCGAGATCACGCCATTGAAACGGTGAAATTAAGAAAATAATCAAAACGAGGTAAATCCGTTGTTCATGCAACGGATTTTTTATTTAAATCAATGCTTATTAGTCGATTTTTTGGTAAGCTAACTATCAATTATAGTTCTAATTCGGGTATCTAAAATGAATAAGAAATTTCTCCTGCCTTTAGTTGTATTTTTAGCTTTATCTGTGGCATTTATGATTCAACTTGCCCGTAATTCTCAAGGCGATGACCCGAAAAGATTAGAGTCAGCATTAGTCGGAAAAAGTGTGCCTGCATTTAGCCTAGAATCTTTAGTTGATGAAAAACAACAACTGAACGAAAACATTTTAAAAACAGGGACACCCCGCTTACTGAATGTTTGGGCAACGTGGTGCCCGACCTGCTATGCCGAACATGAATATTTAACTATTCTTGCCAAACAAGGGGTAGAGATTATCGGTATTGATTATAAAGATGAACGCCCCAAAGCCATTAAATTCCTTACCAATTATGGCAACCCGTACAAAGCAATCATTTTCGACCCGAAAGGATCTCTAGGGTTAGATCTTGGTGTGTACGGTGCACCGGAAACCTTTATCGTGGATGGTAACGGCATTATCCGCTACCGCTATGCAGGTGATGTAAACGACAAAGTTTGGAACCAAGTGCTTAAACCGATTTATGAGAAATTGAAATAGTGATAACCATGAAAAAAGCC
This sequence comes from Mannheimia granulomatis, assembly GCF_011455695.1. Lineage (NCBI taxonomy): Bacteria > Pseudomonadati > Pseudomonadota > Gammaproteobacteria > Pasteurellales > Pasteurellaceae > Mannheimia > Mannheimia granulomatis. The sequence goes on from NZ_CP015030.1 coordinate 1,875,816, forward strand.
TTACCGTTAATCTTTATGTTTGCCACAGTTGTCGCTACCGCTGCTCCCGTGGAAATACATCAATTCGATAATCCGCAGCAAGAGGCAGACTATCGAGCTTTAATTCAAGAATTACGCTGCCCGCAATGCCAGAACAACAATATTGCGGACTCAAACTCCACCATTTCAACTGATATGCGGGCAAAAACCTTAGCATTACTGAAAGAAGGCAAAAGTAAAAGTGAAGTAGTGGATTATATGGTTGAACGTTACGGCAATTTCGTCACCTACAATCCGCCAATGACCCCTGCAACATTAATGTTATGGATTCTGCCGTTATTGCTTATTTTCCTAGGGCTTGGTATTGTCTGGCGAAGAAAAAAAGCCAAACCACAAGCGGTCAATTCTGATCAAAATTTTGCAAAACAAACACGGAATTTAAATCAAGACGAACAAAATCGTTTAAACCAAATTTTAAATAAGGATGAGTAATGAATTTCTGGCTGGCGATTATCTTAATCACATTAATTGTTTGTATAGTAGCGTTTCATCCTTTGCTCAAAAAGAATAAAACAATTAGCAACACTAAGCGGGATAGCCTTAATAAAGCCTTTTATTTTGACCGCTTAAAAGAAGTGGAAAATGAGGCAAACGAAGGCGTAATTGATGATCCTGAGCAAACCAAGCTAGAGCTACAACAAAACCTACTTGATGATATTCCCGATACAAAACAAAACAGCACACACTCAACGCTCAAATTTGGCAAAGCTTGGCTGGCTTCGCTGATTATACTTGTCGGTGGAGTAAGCTTTGCCGTTTATAGTAGCGTTGGTTCATGGTTCTCAAGCTCAATGCTGGATACTTCTCACCAAAAATTAGCCTATTTTTATGAGCGTCTAAAAACTGAAGATACCAATCCGCTTAGCAGCGAAGAAATGAACCAATTTGCGATGGCATTGCGTGTAGATTTACAAAAAAATCCGGCAGATGATCAAAAATGGTATATGTTGGGTCAAATCGGGATGGCACTAGATGATGGGCAATTAGCCCATGATGCTTTCAGCAAAGCTGCCCAGTTAAAACCGGATAACTTAGATTATCAGTTAAGTCACGCACAACTATTGCTTTTCTCTGAAGCACAAGAAGATAAAAAACAAGGTGAAACATTGCTAAGAGACATTATCCGTAAGGATCATACGAACTTTAATGCTTTAAGCCTACTTGCATTCCATTCTTTTGAAAAAGAAGATTTCAAAATGGCCGCGATGACTTGGGGAATGATGTTAAAGCTCTTACCTGATGAAGATCCTCGTAAAGTTACTGTTGAACGCAGTTTCAATATGGCACTATCAAACTTAAGTGAATCGGATAAAAAAGAGTTGCAAAAAGGCGAGAAAAAATGACCGCTTGTAAATTATTAGACAAAGAAAAATTAAAAATCGGCTTGGTCTCAATTTCTGACCGGGCCTCACAAGGGGTTTACCAAGACCAAGGTATTCCTGAATTAGAGGCTTGGTTGAAATCTGCACTCATCGAACAATTTGAGCTGGAAAAGCGTTTAATTCCTGACGAACAAGCTGTTATTGAGCAAACCTTAATCGAGTTAGTGGATACTCACGCCTGCCATTTAGTCTTAACTACCGGTGGTACAGGGCCTGCCAAACGGGATGTAACCCCCGATGCGACCCTTGCGATTGCCCACAGGGAAATGCCCGGTTTTGGCGAACAGATGCGACAAGTAAGCCTACATTTTGTGCCGACAGCAATTCTCTCCCGCCAAGTGGGCGTAATTCGCCACGAGAGTCTGATTTTAAATCTTCCCGGGCAACCTAAAGCAATTAAAGAAACACTGGAAGGTGTAAAAGATGAAAACGGAAAAGTATTAGTAAAAGGCATTTTTAGTGCCGTGCCATACTGTTTACAACTTTTAAGTGAAATTTATGTCGAAACCAATCCGCAAGTGTGCGAAAGTTTCCGTCCGAAATCAGCTCGTAGAGAGAAATAGGAATAACGATGAAAAAAATTGAAGCAATCATCAAACCGTTTAAATTAGATGATGTACGTGAGGTCTTAACCGATGTCGGTATTACAGGAATGAGTATTACCGAAATCAAAGGCTTTGGCAGACAAAAAGGACATACCGAGCTTTATCGTGGTGCAGAATATGCCATTGATTTTTTACCCAAAGTGAAAATTGAAATTGTTGTGCCTGATGAGCTGGAAGAACAATGTATCGAAGCTATTATGGAGACTGCCCAAACAGGCAAAATCGGCGATGGCAAGATTTTCGTGTATGATGTCAGCCGTGTAATTCGTATTCGCACCGGCGAAGAAAATGAAGATGCAATTTAATATTAAATAGAAAGGATACAATGAAAAAAACAGGTCTTAGTTGGTTATGGCTTAGCCTCGTAACCATTATTTTGGATTTATGGTCAAAATATATTGTAGTTAAAAATTTTGAATTTGGGGAAAGCATTAATATTCTACCGATTTTCAACTTAACTTATGCCCGCAATTACGGGGCTGCTTTTAGTTTTCTAGCCGATCATTCCGGCTGGCAAAAGTATTTCTTTTTAGGGCTGGCAATCGTTATTTCAGCGGCATTAATCTTTGCCCTATTTAAAAATCAAGCGGTCAAAAAATTGGAAAATTCTGCATATGCATTAATTATTGGCGGAGCCATCGGCAATGCCATTGACCGTGCTTATCATGGTTATGTGGTTGATTTTCTTCATTTTTATTGGGATGTGTACCATTATCCTGTATTTAATATCGCAGATATTGCTATTTGTGTGGGTGCCGGCTTACTACTGGTAGAAGCCTTTACAAACAAAAAAGAGAAACAAGGTAAGAGTGATTAGATGAAAATTTTATTAGCAAATCCTCGTGGTTTCTGTGCAGGCGTAGATAGAGCTATTTCGATTGTAGAGCTTGCCTTAGAAATTCACGGAGCGCCCATTTATGTTCGCCATGAAGTAGTACATAACCGCTTTGTGGTGGATGGACTAAAAGCCAAAGGAGCCGTTTTTGTAGAAGAGTTAAATGAAGTGCCGGATGGTGCAATTGTGATTTTCTCTGCTCACGGTGTTTCACAAGCAGTTCGCCAAGAGGCAAAAAATCGTGGCTTAAAAGTCTTTGATGCAACTTGCCCGTTAGTAACTAAAGTACACATGCAAGTTGCTCGTGCCAGTCGAAAAGGGACAAAAGCAATTTTAATCGGTCACGAAGGGCATCCTGAAGTTATCGGAACGATGGGGCAATATGATAATGAAGAAGGTGGTATTTATTTGATTGAGTCGGTCGAAGATATCGCCAAGCTCCCTATTTCCAATAACGACGAACTCACTTTTATGACGCAAACTACCCTCTCAATTGATGATACCATTGGGGTCATTGATGCGTTAAAAGAGAAATATCCCGCAATTCAAGGCCCACGTAAAAACGATATTTGCTATGCTACTACCAACCGCCAGCAGGCAGTAAGAGAGTTAGCCGAGCAATCACAGCTCGTTTTAGTAGTAGGATCAAAAAATTCATCAAACTCCAATCGTTTAGCAGAATTAGCGTCTCGAATGGGGGTAATGGCAAAATTAATTGACGGTCCACAAGATATTGACCCAGCTTGGTTAGACGGCGTAAAGACAATTGGCATTACCGCCGGCGCTTCTGCACCAGAGGTCTTAGTTCAGTCAGTGATTTCTCATCTGAAAACCTTAGGCGTAACAGAAGTAGAAACCTTAGTCGGCAATGAAGAAAATATTGTATTTGAAGTGCCGAAAGAGCTCCGCATTAATGAGGTAAAATAATGGCTGAAATTAATCGTTTTAAATTAGAGTGGGAATGTCGCCGTGGTATGCGTGAGTTAGACAAAATGATTATGCCATTTTATAAAAACCATTTTGATGAACTCAACGAGAGCCAACAACTAGCATTTGTACAAATGTTAAGCTATACCGATCCAGAATTATTTCGTTGGGTCATGCTGCAAGAAAAAGCGCCCACTCAAGAGATTTCAGATCTTATTGACATGATCCGTTTAAAAATTGAACGTTAAATCATACTAATGAAAGATCTTGCTTAATTCTCACACAAAGCAAATTCACAAAATTTGCGAAAAATCGGGGAAATTTAACCGCTTTTTGCATTAAATCATTGATTTATTCTCTATTTTTGTTTTAATGTACGCCCGATTTTTCTTTTCCCAAGTTCCAATAAAAAACAATGAGGCATATTATGGCAGATAGTTTTAGCGTTACACGTCGCTTTTTTGATGATAAAAATTACCCTCGCGGCTTCTCTCGTCACGGTGATTACACCATTCGCGAATCACAAACTTTAGAGCAATTTGGTCAAGCTTGCTTAGCTTTAGAAACCGGTGAACGCAAACCTGCTACAGCAGAAGAAAAACGTTTTGTGGCAGTAATGAAAGGTGAAGAAACGGCAGAAAGCATAATTGAAAAAGCCTGGTTAAAATACCGTTCACTAACAAGTGCAAGCAAACGAATCTACACACTTTCCGGTAATGCCGGTAGTGATGTTGGTGATGATTTTAGTGCAGCTGAATAATCTAATTAAAGAACCACGAAGCAATTCGTGGTTTGTTTTTTCGTTTTCTATATTGTGGTAAAAAATGACACTCCCTATCGAACAATATTCCGATCTCCTTGCAAAAAAAACAGAAAATCTGACCGCTTTACTTGCGCCTTTTAATCCTCCGGCATTAGAAGTTTTTTCTTCTAAGCCCAACCATTTCCGTATGCGAGCGGAATTTCGGGTTTGGCATGATAACGGTGAGATCTACCATATTATGTTCAATCAAGAGACGAAAGAGCGTTATCGTGTAGATAGTTTCCCGATTGCAAGCACACTTATCAATAACATGATGACAGTGCTGTTAGCGGAAATTAAAGGCAATGAGCAGCTTACCCGAAAGCTGTTCCAAATTGATTATTTAAGCACGCTCAGCGGTGAAATTGCGGTGTCATTGCTCTATCATAAAACGCTTACTGATGATTGGATTGAACAGGCAAAAAGCTTAAGAACCCGATTACAAAATCAAGGTTTTAAAGTACAGCTCATTGGGCGGGCAACCAAACAAAAAATTGCCTTAGATTGCGATTATGTGGAAGAAATTTTACCGATTCACGGCAAAAACTATATTTACCGCCAAGTGGAAAACAGTTTCACCCAGCCAAATGCGGAAATGAATATCAAAATGCTGGAATGGGCAAGAACTTGTACTAAAAACAGCCAAGGTGATTTACTGGAACTTTATTGTGGTAACGGCAACTTCTCTATTGCCCTAGCAGAAAATTTCCGCAAAGTGCTGGCAACTGAAATTTCAAAATCTTCAGTGCAGTCAGCTCAATATAATATTGAGCAAAATGGGATTAATAATCTACAGATTATCCGAATGTCGGCAGAAGAATTTACCCAAGCAATGAATGGCGTGCGTGAATTTTATCGCTTAAAAGGCATTGATTTAAAAGCCTATGATTGCAATACCATTTTTGTCGACCCGCCACGGGCAGGCTTGGATCAAGATACGCTTAATATGGTACAAGCTTATGAGCGTATTCTCTATATTTCATGCAATCCTGAAACTTTAGCGGCAAATTTACAGCAATTATGCCAAACCCATCGTATTGAAAAGGCAGCATTATTCGATCAGTTCCCTTACACTCATCACATAGAAAGTGGCATTTGGCTGATAAAAAAATAATTTATGCTGAAAAAAAGAACGAATAATCTGATTTTCAGATTTATTGCTTGACGATTATTCGATAAATCTCTATTATTGCAAGCGTTTTCAACGGAGGAATGGCAGAGCGGTTGAATGCACCGGTCTTGAAAACCGGCGAGGGTTAACGCCCTCCGTGAGTTCGAATCTCACTTCCTCCGCCATCGAATTTAGAGTCTGCTGATTGTTATCAGCAGATTTTCTCTTTTAAGAGAACAACAATTTAATAGACTTTCAACCCGGAGGAATGGCAGAGCGGTTGAATGCACCGGTCTTGAAAACCGGCGAGGGTTAACGCCCTCCGTGAGTTCGAATCTCACTTCCTCCGCCAATATCTAAACCTGTTGAGTATTCAACAGGTTTTTTTATTTCCTATTTGCAAAAATATCTGACAAATAGACCGCTTGCATTCATTGCTATAAACTGTTGAAATCAAAGCAAACTTCCTTTAGGATAATTGCGATTCATTCTCAATAATTTAGCTTTCATGAAATTACTTTATATCATATCCGGTTTTATCTGTATTGGTCTTGGCATTATTGGTGCAATATTGCCGGGTTTACCAACCACTCCTTTTTTACTCTTGGCCTTGTTTTGCTTTACTAAAGGTTCGGAGAGAATTCGTCTATGGTTTATCCAAACCAAGCTTTATAAAAAATATCTGCAGGAATATGATGAAAAACGGGCAATGACAATGAAACAAAAAATCACAATTTTGGCAATTGCGTTTCCGTTTACGCTATTTGCCTTTATCTCATTGCCTCACATAGGTGGAAAAATAGCCTTAGCCGTGCTTGTAGTTATTCAATATTGGTACTTCTTTTGCAAAATGAAAACTCTTGAACCAACGCCCATGAAACCTTAATCTTCTTTCTTTCTTCTCGCCCTTGGGTGTGCTGAGTCATAAATTTTTGCAAGGTGTTGAAAATCCAAATGGGTGTAAATTTGAGTAGTAGAAAGACTGCTATGTCCTAACAACTCTTGTACTGCTCGTAAATCACCGCTCGCTTCCAACATATGGGTAGCAAAAGAATGGCGTAATTTGTGCGGATGCAAATGGCTTTCCAGCCCCTGCCGTTCACCCCACTTCTGCATCACCAGCTGAATTGAACGGTGCGATAAACGCCCTCCTCGTTTATTCAAAAACACTGAATTATCTTGTGGCTTAAACTGCCCCCGCGCCTCAAGCCAACGTTGAAGGGCATTTAACGCTTTAGAGCCAATCGGCACGATTCGTTCTTTACTGCCCTTACCTTGCACCCGAACTTCTTTCGCCGATAAATCCATATCGCCTAAATTCAGACCTTGCAACTCAGATAAACGCAATCCTGAGCTATACATCAGCTCCATCATCGCAATATCACGCAGATCGCTTGGCTCATCACTTTCAATCGTAAGAAGTTGCCCTACTTGCTCTGCATCAATATTCTTTGGTAAATGCTTGCCTACTTTAGGTGACTTCACACCAAGAGTTGGATTAGCATTCATTCGCCCAACCTTAATTAAATAGGCAAACCACTGTCTTAATGCCACCAATCGCAAACCGATACTTTTCGCACTCAAGCCCTGTTTATGGCTTTGGCTTAACATCCAACGTACCGAGCTACTTTCCACTTCTTCCCAACTTTCGATACCAGCCTGTGAAAAAAGCTCGCTCACCGCAGCTAATTGGCGTTGGTAGTTGCTCAAGGTATGCGGACTCACCTGCTTTTCAATTCGCAGAAAATCCCAATAGGGCTGAGTTTGTTGGAAAAGTGGATTATTTGTTTGCATAGAAGGGGGCTACAAGCGGTTGAGTTTTAAGGAAATTTTGCAAATGGGCAGTAAACTGCCCACTGTAGCTGTAATTATTTTATAACGTAATAAGTGCCTTTACCCTCTACAGAGGTAAAGGTAATATTTACTGGAACTTTGTTACCATTTTGACATTTAAATTGCCAAATTTCTTGCCAAGAGAATTCTTGTTTTGAGCCCTTTGGCTCTTGAGATAAATAAGATTTCACATCTACTGCTTTATCACAATTTGATGAAGAAGCAAAAGAATATGCAGGGAATAGTACATCATTCATCAGCTGTTTATTTGCTAAACTACCCTCATATAATGCACCTTTAGGTGCATCTGCATCAATAGCTTTCATCCCAGGAGGAATACTACCCTGTGCTGAATTCTGCACTGAAGAACATCCAGCTAAGACTGCCACTGCCAATAATGGCATTAAATATTTTTTCATATACATTTCTCATGTAAGTTATGAAATCAACTATTACACTAAGCTCAACAGCCCGATGCGAACACCCACATTACCGAGTGCAACAGAGCTTAAATACTCGCCTAAAAACTCAAATAATTCATCAATATCGGTAAAACTGCGGTGAATTTTTACTTCATCTTCCACCTTACGAGTAAATTCATATTGAATATTTTCATCGTTAATATGAGCTTCAAGCGTAATATAAACAGTCTCAAAATAATGGCTAATCGAGCCTTCAAAGCCCGGATCGCTCACTCGTACATTCCAATGATTACTAAACAAAACTTCGGTTTTTACTGACATTGTATTTTCCTTCCTTTATAAGCTCTATATACCATTTTAATCAAGATAACTCAAATTTGCCACTTTTCCGAATGCTAATATTATTTGGTTTGTCCTCTATATTCCTAACTAAAACATGATCATAGTCAAAAAATCATTACTTTTCCCTGTCATTAAAGTTAAATTTAATTGACCCAAATAAACAAATTATTATAATTCACCAAAATAAAAGGGGAAAATATGTTAGATAAATTAGATTACCTTGATGATGCCGATAAAGAAATTATGCTGTCTTACTTTTCATTAAGTGAAGCTATTGCAAGCTTGCTAGGTGAATTCTGCGAAGTAGTTATTCATTCTCTTAATGCATACGAAAAGTCAATTATCAAAATTATCAATGGGCATCATACAAACCGTGAAGTTGGCTCTCCTATTACAGATAAAGGATTACAGTTACTAAAACTTTACCAAAAAGAGAAAAAAAACACTGAGCAAGTTTACTTTTCACGGTTAAATAATGGTAACTTAATTAAATCTACCACTCATATTATTATTGGTCATAAAGGTAAACCTATCGGTTTATTCTGTATTAATTTGAATTTATCTACTCCACTAGATAAAACGATTAGTTCTTTTATGGCTAGTGATCCTATTCCTCCCCATTATAAAAGTGAAAGCTTTATTACGAATCCGAAAGAACTCATTGAAGAAACTTTTCTTAAAGCAATAAATGAGATTGAGCAACATACTGCGAAAAATTCAAAACTCTATAAAAAATCCATTATTTTCTATTTGTTTGAAAATGGAATATTTGAGCTCAAAGAAGCTGTTCCCCTTGTTGCAGAAAAGCTCTCTCTAACCAGTCATGCTATTTATAAACACTTAAGAGAATTTAAAAATAATGCTTAATTTATACTAGCTAAGGAGAATCTATGGATACTCAAAAACTCTCACCTGCTGAATTCAAGCAGGCAACAAAATTTGATTCAACTGATTTTGGCTGGATCATTATGAGTATAGGAATGGCTATCGGGGCAGGAATTGTATTCTTACCCGTTCAAGTAGGACTTATGGGAATGTGGGTTTTCCTGCTTTCCTCTGTGATTGGCTATCCTGCCATGTATCTGTTTCAACGACTTTTTATTAATACTCTAGCAGAATCTCCGGAATGCCGAGATTATCCGACAGTCATTAGCGGTTATTTAGGAAAAAACTGGGGAATATTCTTAGGTATACTCTATTTTATTATGTTAGTAATCTGGGTGTTTGTTTACTCAATAGCAATAACCAACGACAGTGCCTCTTATCTTCTTACGTTTGGAATAACAGATACTCTGCTCTCTGATAACCCATTTTACGGTTTAATACTAATATGTATCCTAGTTGCGCTATCGTCCCGAGGTGAAAAGCTACTCTTTAAAATATCGACCTTTATGGTTCTGACAAAACTTTTAGTTGTCGCAGCTTTAGGAATCGCAATGGTTGGCATGTGGAAACTACATAATATAGGGGCATTACCTCCAACTGGAAAACTAATAAAAGACGCAATTATCACACTACCTTTCACACTCACCTCAATCCTATTTTTACAAACACTCAGCCCAATGGTTATTTCCTACCGTGCTAAAGAACAATCACGAGAAGTTGCCCGTTACAAAGCATTACGTGCCATGAATATTGCGTTTGCCATTCTATTTGTTACCGTTTTCTTTTACGCTGTCTCTTTTACGCTTGCAATGGGTCGAGAAGAAGCACTAAAAGCCTATGAACAAAATGTCTCTGCATTAGCCATTGCCGCACAGTTTTTTCCAGGTAGCTGGGCAACCTATGTGGGTGTCGCATTAAATATCTTTGCAGTCATGACCGCTTTCTTCGGTGTTTATTTAGGATTTAGAGAAGCAACACAGGGCATTGTCATGAATCTATTATTAAGAAAATTTCCTGCCGAAAAAATCAATCCTAATTACGTACAAAAAGGTATTATGGTATTCTCTATCCTACTCGCATGGAGTGCAATAGTCCTAAATGCACCGGTATTAAGCTTTACCTCAATCTGTAGCCCGATTTTCGGCTTAGTTGGCTGTTTAATTCCTGCCTATTTAGTTTACAAAGTGCCTGCATTATTTAAATATAAAGGGTTAGCACTCAATATTATTATCATAACCGGTATTTTATTATGTATTTCACCATTCCTAACATTTTTAGAGTAATAAGGTTCTATCTATGAATATTCGCTGTGAAAAATTAGAACAAGCCATTCTGCGTGCAGTTAACCATGAAGTTGTTCCTGCATTAGGTTGTACAGAGCCTATTTCTCTCGCCTTAGCTTCAGCAATTGCACGCCAATATTTAGGTCATCTGCCGGAGCGAATTGAAGAAAAAGTTTCTCCTAATTTAATGAAAAATGGCATGGGGGTTACCGTACCGGGCACAGCAACCGTTGGACTCCCAATGGCTGCTGCAATAGGGGCTATCGGTGGCGATCCTCATGGCGGTTTAGAAGTGCTGAAAAACATTACGCCTGCTCAAGTTGAGCAAGCCAAAGCAATGCTAAGTGATGATAAAGTGTCGGTATCGATTTTTGAAACAGAACACATTCTATATTCTGAAGCAACATTGTTTTACAAAACTCAACGTGTATGTGTTCGTATTGCAGAACATCATACTAATGTCATCTATATTGAAAAAAACGGTCAAACAATTTTAAGTAAGCCTTGTGCAGTGAATAATGACGATATTACGGAAATATTTACCTCACTTTCGGCAAAAGATATTTTCGATTTTTCGATGAACATTGAGTTAGAAAAAATTCGCTTTATCGAGCAAGCGGCACAATTAAACTCTGCACTATCAAAAGAAGGTTTGCGTACCGATTATGGATTACATATCGGACGTACACTACAAAAACAAATTGGCTTAGGCTTAATCAGCGATGATTTACTTAACCGTATTGTCATTGAGACCACCTCAGCCTCTGATGCCCGAATGGGCGGCGCAAGTTTACCGGCAATGAGTAATTCCGGCTCCGGTAATCAAGGTATTACCGCCACAATGCCTGTTGTAGTTGTTGCCCGCCATTTAAATATCGATGAAGAGAAACGCATTCGCGCTCTTTTTCTCTCTCATTTAATGGCAATTTATATTCACAGTAAATTACCTAAATTATCTGCACTATGCGCTGTTACCACTGCTGCTATGGGAAGCTGTGCCGGGGTTGCATGGTTACTGACAGGGAAATTTGAAAATATTAGTATGGCAATTAGTAGTATGATTGGAGATATCAGCGGAATAATCTGTGATGGCGCATCCAATAGCTGTGCAATGAAAGTATCTACCAGCGTCAGCTCTAGTTACAAATCTATACTCATGTCGATGGACAATAGCCAAGTAACCGGAAATGAAGGCATTGTCGAACACGATATCGATCGCTCTATCAACAACCTATGCAGCATTGCCTCTCGTAGCATGCAATACACCGACAAACAAGTTATTGAAATTATGGTGAATAAACCGAAATTGAAATAATCCTTTGGTAAAATTCTAGACAAAACAGACCGCTTGCAAGCGGTCTGTTTTCAGGAAAATTTTGCAATTATTGCAACAGCGAGATATCCGCCACTTGCAGGAACAAGCCTTGCAGCGTGCTTAAAATCGCTAAACGGTTTTGGCGCAGTTTTTGGTCTTCACTATTTACCATCACGCCGTCAAAGAACGCATCAACCGGCTGGCGGAGGTTCGCCAGTTTATCCAGCACAGCCGTGTAGTCGCCCTGTGCGATTAACGGTTGTACTTCGGATTTCAACGCAATAACTGCTTCCGCCAACGCTTTTTCCGCTGGTTCTACACAAGCTGAAAGATCAATGTCGCCAATCGCAATATCCGCTTTCGCTAAAATGTTGCTGACACGTTTATTTGCCGCAGCAAGAGCTTCTGCGCTTTCAAGCGTACGGAAGTGAGACACCGCACGCACACGGGCATCGAAGTCGGCAGGTTTGGTCGGACGGCGGGCAAGCACAGATTGGATTACATCCACTGCAATGCCTTCGCTTTCATACCATGCACGGAAGCGACCGAGCATAAAGTCTACTACTTCATTTACTAGTCGCTCATGACTTCCGTATTTGCCTTCTTTATTCTTTCCAAACTGCACTAACTCATCAGCTGCTGTCATAACTCTTACAGGTTCCGATTTAGCTTTTCTCTGATCATCTTGGATCTTATATAAGGTAATTGATGAACTTATAATATCAGCTAAATCTAACGGTAGGTTTTTCTCAACAATAATACGCAGAGAACCTAATGCCGCACGGCGTAGAGCGAACGGGTCGGCGCTGCCTTTCGGTGCTTGACCGATACCGAAAATCCCGGTGAGCGTGTCGAATTTATCCGCCAACGCCACCGAGCAAGCCACTAGACTGTTCGGCAAGTTGTCACCTGCAAAACGTGGCATATATTGCTCGTTCAACGCCACCGCCACTTCTTCATCTTCGCCGTCCGCTCGGGCATAGTGCATACCCATTACCCCTTGGGTGTCGGTAAATTCAAACACCATATTGGTCATCAGGTCGCATTTTGAAAGGAGACCAGCACGTTTCGCTTTGGTTTGGTCTGCCCCGATTTGAGCGGCGATTTCGCCAGCAAGCGATTCAATGCGAGCAGTTTTATCACGCAATGTACCGAGCTGTTGTTGGAACAACACGGTTTCAAGGCGTGGTAATTGATCTTCTAATTTCTGTTTTAAGTCGGTTTTGAAGAAGAACTCCGCATCGGTCAAACGTGGGCGGACGACTTTTTCGTTACCTTCGATGATCTTGCTCGGATCGTCCGGATTGATATTGGAAACGAAGATAAAGTGCGGTAACAATTTGCCGTCTTTGTCGTAAATCGGGAAGTATTTTTGGTCGCCTTTCATCGTGTAAACCAAGGCTTCCGCCGGCACGGCAAGGAAACGCTCTTCAAATTTAGCGGTTAGCACGTTCGGGTATTCGACTAATGAAGTCACTTCGTCTAACAAGTCTTCTTCAATATCTGCCACGCCACCCAAAGCGGTCGCTTTTTCTTGGGATTTTGCAAGGATCAATGCTTTACGCTCGTTGAAATCTGCCACCACTGAACCACGATCTTTCAGTAGCTGTGGGTATTGGTCGGCGTTGTCGATGGTAAATTCACGCTCGCCTAGGAAACGGTGTCCACGAATAGTACGACCGCTCGCCACGCCTAAAATATTGCCTTCAATCAGCTCCGCACCGAATAAAAGGGTTACGGTATGTACTGGGCGGACGAACTGCTCGGTTTTATCACCCCAACGCATCGTTTTCGGAATTGGTAGATTTGCCAAGGATTTCGCGATAATATCGACCAGCAGATTTTTAGTCGGCTGACCTTCAATCACGGCACGGTGTACCAACCATTCGCCCTTGTCGGTAGCGATACGCTCGGCTTGCTCAACGGTAATCCCACAGCCTTTCGCCCAGCCTTCTGCGGCTTTGGTCGGCTTGCCTTCGGCATCAAACGCCGCCGACACCGCAGGGCCTCGTTTCTCGATTTCTTTACTCGGTTGAGCGTCCTCCAAACCCAGCACTTTTACTGCCAAACGGCGTGGTGCGGCAAACCATTCGACTTTCTCGAATGATAAACCCGCTTGGTTCAGTTCTTGTTCAACATTCTCCGCAAATGCGGTCGCTAATTTTTTGAGCGCCTTCGGTGGCAGCTCTTCTGTGCCGATCTCGGCGAGGAAGTTTTGTGTTAAATTCATAACGTTCTACAAACCTATTTTATTAAATGAACTACTTTTAATCTGATCTAAAGTTGCTTCTTTTCTATTTGCAAAATTATTAACTATATCTTGTATATTTATATAGTTATTTTCAATGGCCTTTATTTCATGAGTGCTTAAATGGCTTTTTATACTCTCCAAATGCTTAATCATTTTCTGATGAATCTTAGCTCTTACTTCAAGATTAACAAATATAGCTGAGTAATCTTGCATTATTATTATCAAGTTTTGCTTCAAATTACCATATTCTTCTTTTAATTTTTCATATTCTTTTTCTAAGTTAGTGTGATTTTCTTTGAGATCTCTATGAATGCTATCTAATTTATTGTAATTGTCATTAATATTATTAAGTTTTAATAATAATTCATCATGTTTTTCTTTCAGGGAAGAAGATACATTCTCTTTACTATCAGGTTTATTATAAAATCTTTCACTTAACATAATTGTAGATATGTTAAATAAGAAAAACTTAACAACATCAAGAGATATGTTTGATCGTAATATTTCAGTAATAAAGAAAGATAGCTTACCATCTAAGTCCCAAAAATAGGAAATAACACCATACACTATAATTACTAATATATATGTGCCTAGAGAAACCCCAATTTTTTCCCACATAACATATCCTCATTCTTTATTCAAGAATATGCTGAATGGCAAAAAAGGTAATTCTTGCTTTAATTATTATAAGCATATCGAGAGCAGCTTTTATTATACTATCTCTACTATTTTCACTCTCATAATAAGGAATTTGGATTTGAGCATCTAGATTAAAGATGCCATTATCCATATTTAGAGTTACTTTAACTGCAGGAAAATTACTTATTTCATCCTTAAGATTGTTAAATATATTCTCAAGGTTGTTATCCAATGATTCTTTAATTTTATAATTGGTTTGCAGGAAAAGAGTGAATATACCAATTTTAATTTGACCATCCAATACGCTATCAAAAAATCCAAATTTTGAGTCCTCATAACTAAATGTCCCAGCTTTATCATTTTTGTTATCTATGTCAAAAAAAGATAAATCTGATATTCCTTCTATATTTTCTAAACTATTAGAAAAGGAAGCTACATTATTTTCCATAAAATACTCTCTTACTTAATATATTTTAATAGGATAAGAATTTTTTTCTTTTCCTGATGACTTCTTTCAAGCAACGAATACTGTCACTATATAGTTTGCAAAATTTCCGCTAAATTTCACCGCTTGTTAGCCAAAAATCCCTTCCAGTTCAGCTAACTCCAACACCACTTTATCCCCTTCCAACAGCAACGCTGGAATGCCGATATAGCCGTTGGCTTTGGCGTTATCAAAGGCGGGGTGTTGGTCTCTCAGGCGTAAAAACGGTTTGAGGGTTGAACCGCCTTTGGTGATGTCGCACTCGTCAAATTCCACGCCCAAACGTTCCAGTTCTGCAACAAAAGGCTCGGTGTCAGGACACCAGTGGGCGAAGTATAAAATCGGTTTTGTCATGAGGATTCCTTTATACCGTTGGTTTCGTTGCCCTCAGTGCAGGGTATTTCTCGTTCATCATTGCTGCCCAAGCGGTCAGATTTGGGAAATTTTTTGCTAAATCGTAGCCGGTATTCTCCGGGCGGAACTGCCACCAATCAATTAAACAGACGGCGGTTAATGTGCCGATATTGAGTTCATCGCCAAACTCGGCGAGCTTTTCTTCAAGCTGGGCAAAGCTGCGGATGTTACGCTCCATGAGCTGCTGATGACGTGCTTTCCACCACTCATTTTCAGGGCGAAAACGGCGTTCGGTGACAATCGTGGGCGTGGTATTTTCCAAAATCCCTTCCACTAAGGCGTGCAAACTCAGCACACGCCAACGCTGTTCATTTTTTGGGAAAAGCGTTGGCTGCGAGCCCATTTCGTCTAAATACTGACTGATCAAAAAACTGCCGAACAGCCAGTCACCATTTTCCATTTGCAATGCCGGAATACGCCCTAACGGGTTGTCTTGGTTGTGTGGCGAGTCGGGGTCAAATGAATTGGTAATACGCAGCAGTTCGACTTGCTGTTCAAGTTGATGATATTTTAATGTCGCCACCGCTTTGCGGGCGAATGAGCTGGTGGTTGAGTACCAAAGTTTCATTTTCTCCCCCTTACCTTATTTTTTACAACCAGGGAAGCCTAACGCTTCACGGCTGGCATAGTACGCTTCCGCCACGCCTTTGGTTAAGGCACGAATGCGTAAAATGTAGCGTTGGCGTTCGGTCACGGAGATCGCTTTGCGAGCGTCTAACAAGTTAAAGCTGTGTGCCGCTTTTAAAATGCGTTCGTACGCCGGCAGTGGTAACGGTTTTTCCAAGCCAAGCAGGTATTGAGCTTCTTTTTCGTACTGTTCGAAGCATTGGAATAGGAAATCCACATCGGCATATTCGAAGTTGTAGGTCGATTGCTCCACTTCGTTTTGGTGGAACACGTCGCCGTAGGTGGTTTTGCCCAGTTCGCCGTCCGACCACACGAGGTCATAGACGCTATCCACGCCTTGAATGTACATCGCTAAACGCTCTAAACCGTAGGTGATTTCACCCGTTACCGGTTTACATTCCAAGCCGCCAACTTGTTGGAAGTAGGTGAATTGGGTCACTTCCATACCGTTCAGCCACACTTCCCAGCCTAAGCCCCAAGCACCAAGCGTTGGGTTTTCCCAGTTGTCTTCCACGAAACGGATGTCGTTTTGGGTTGGGTCGAAGCCGAGCATTTTCAGGCTCTCTAAATAGAGTTCTTGAATATTGTCCGGCGATGGTTTAATCACTACTTGGAATTGGTAGTAGTGTTGCAAACGATTCGGGTTTTCGCCGTAACGACCGTCAGTCGGGCGGCGGGACGGCTGCACATAGGCAAACGCCATTGGCTCAGGGCCTAACGCACGCAAACAGGTCATCGGGTGTGATGTACCTGCACCCACTTCCATATCAAATGGCTGCACCACCGTGCAGCCTTTGCTTGCCCAGTAATCTTGCAGGGCTAAAATCATTCCTTGGAACGTTTTTACGTTGAATTTTGTTGTCATAACGTTATCTCTACTAATTATTTCAAAAATTGTTGAAAAATACTGGTTATTATAGCCTGTAAGCGGTCTTTTTTTGGGATTTTTTTGCAAATTTTTTAGGAAATTTAACCGCTTGTAGTCCCTAAAAGCAAAAAGCTAACCCGAAGGTTAGCTTTCTTAGTGTTGTGATTATCTATTTTTTCTTCGCGTATTTGAGCGAGTCAATCGCCACCGCTAAGATGATAATGCCACCTTTGATGATATATTGCCAATAAGGGTTTACACCGATGTAGGTTAAGCCGTAGTTGATAACGGTGAAGATTAATACCCCTGTTACCACGCCAATGATTGTGCCCACGCCACCGGCAAAGGATACACCACCTACAACACAGGCTGCGATTGCATCCATTTCGTACATAAAGCCGAGGTTGTTGGTTGCACTGCCGATACGGCCGGCTTCTAACATACCGCCGAAGGCATAGAATACGCCTGAAAGCATATAAATGCACATTAAGTTCAGTGGTACATTTACCCCTGATACACGGGCAGCTTCCGGGTTGCCACCAATGGCAAAGACGTTTTTACCAAAGCGGGTTTTGTTCCATAGTGTCCACATAATGAGGGTGGCAATCGCCGCATAAATAGTGATGTAAGATAACTTGAACTCACCAAAACGGAAAAAACCCTGAGCAAAGCTTGAAAAATCATCACTAAAACCGGCAATTGGTGACGAACCAACCGCATCATAGTAAAGTGAGTTAATACCATAAACGATGATCATCGTTCCCATTGTGGCGATAAAGGGGGTAACATTTAGGTATGCAACAACAAAACCGTTAAACAAGCCAATTACTGCCCCAATCGCACAAACAGTTAAAACCACCACCGGAATTGGAATTTCGCCTAAATTTGGGAAAACTTTATTCATATTTTCCATTGATTGTAACAAAGTTGCTGAAATTACCGCCGCTAACCCTACTTGGCGACCGGCAGATAAATCTGTACCTTGAGTCACAATCAAACCGGCAACACCAAGTGCAATAATTAAGCGAACCGAGGATTGCGATAAAATATTACTAAAGTTGCGTAAACTTAAAAAGCTCGGGTCTTGTACAATAATCACAATTAATAAGATTAATAAGACGAAGTAAATCGCATTTTGTTTAAAAAAATCGAGCGATTTATTTTGTTGTAAAGCGGACATAATTCACTCCTGTTATAAGTATTTTGCTGCGAGTTGCAAGATTTCTTCTTGTGAGGTTTTGGCGGTGTCAACAATACCTGCAACCTTACCATTGCTCATTACTAAAATTCGGTCTGTCACACCCAGTAATTCTGGCATTTCCGATGAAATCATGATGATACCTTTATCTTTATTCGCTAATTCCAAAATAAGCTGATAAATTTCAAACTTAGCACCAATATCAATACCACGGGTTGGTTCATCCAACATCAAAATTTCCGGCTGGGTTAATAGCCAACGTCCAATAATGACTTTTTGTTGATTACCACCAGAGAGTGAGCCGATATGTGTTTGATGTGAAGGGGTCTTCACATTCATTGAATCAATAACCCACTGAGTATCGCTTTTCATTTTTCTCGTGCTAAGCAGACCAAATTTCCCTAGGTAAGCCTTCATATTTGAAATGAGAGAATTGAATTCAATGCTCAAGTTGGCATAAATGCCCGTAGAGCGGCGTTCTTCCGTTACCAAAGCAAAACCATTATTGATAGCATCAAAAGCATTACGGTTATTAATCTCTTTACCGTGTAATTTGACCGTACCACCGGCTTTTTCCCGCACACCGAAAATTGTTTCGACGATATCAGTTCGTTTTGCTCCAACCAAACCGGCAATACCTAAAATTTCCCCTTTCCGTAAGGTAAAATTAACATCTTGAATTGAAGGTTGATTCTTTGCGGTTAAATGCTCAACTTCCAGCACTACCTCTTTCGGTACGTTGGTTTTTTCTGGGAAGCGCTGTGTTAGTTCTCGTCCTACCATCATTGAAACCACTTGTTCCATTGAGGTATCTTTAATGGCAACCGTATTTACCCATTTACCGTCTCGAAGAATAGTAATTTCATCACAAATTTTGAAAATTTCGTCCATTTTATGAGAAATATAGATAATGCCACAGCCCCTGTCTTTCAGTTTTTGAATAATTTTAAATAAGTGTTCTACTTCTTTTTCAGACAGAGAAGAGGTTGGCTCATCCATAATCACAATTTTGGCATTATAAGAGAAGGCTTTAGCAATCTCGATCATCTGCATTTGCGAAACAGATAATTTCGCGACTTTATCACGCGGATCAACATCAATATCTAATTCATCAAAAATAGCTTTGGTATCACGATACATTTTATCGTGATCAACGAAAGGACCTTTTAATGGATAACGACCTAACCATAAATTATCCATTACAGTCACCTGCTTAACGAGGTTCAGCTCTTGATGAACCATTGAAATCCCATTTTCAAGCGCTTCTTTTGAAGTTTTAAAATTTATCGGCTTACCGAGAAATAAAATATCACCCTCATCTTTAGCATAAATTCCAAATAAGCATTTAAGCAAAGTGGATTTGCCCGCCCCATTTTCTCCCATTAAGGCATGAACACTATGAGATTTTACCGTTAAGTTAGCGCGGTCTAAGGCTTTAACCCCCGGGAACGACTTACTAACATTCGTCATTGTGAGTAATACTTCGCCTGTCATATCTCACCCCTGATTACATCGAAAACTCGAAAAAAAGGCACGAGTAACCATTACCCGTGCCATAAAATGTTAATTATTTTAAAAATTCAGCTAAGTTATCTTGATCTACACCAACGTAAGGAATACGTACAACACGGTTTTCTAATTTCCATTGTGTACCAGCAACAGCGTCTTTACCGTCAGCTAAATTTGCTGAAAGTTGAACAACCGCTTTACCTTGGTTTACGCCATCATTTAACACAGTACCTGCAATTTCACCTTTTTTGATTAATTGAAGCACTTCAGGCAGTGCATCTACACCAAAAATCGGTAATTTTTTACCATGTGCCTTAGTCGCCTCTAACGCACCTAATGCCATACCGTCATTATTAGAAATGATCACCTCAATATCCTTTGCTTTACCACTTGATAACCAAGCATCTACTTTATCTTTAGCTTGCGCTGCATCCCATAAAGCCGCATCCATAAAGATTTGCTCACTTTCAATGCCCTTTTCTTTTAAGCTTTCAACTACATATTTGGTACGCGCTTCCGCATCTGGATGACCCGGTTCACCTTTTAACAACGCAAATTGGATTTTACCGTCTTTGTTTAAATCTAACTCAGGATGTGCTTTCCATTGTTTTGCGATTAACTCACCTTGAATCATACCCGACTCTTTTGGCTCAGTACCGACATAATAAGCTTTTGGATAGCTTTCAATCGCTGCAGCACCTGGATCTTTATTGAAGAACACCACAGGTACATCTTCACCTTTTGCTTTTTGGATAATCGTTTTATATGCAGAAGGGTCAACTAAGTTAATTGCTAAGGCTTTCACCCCTTTAGAAAGCAATACATCAACTTGGTCATTTTGAATAGATTGAGTATTTTGCGAGTCATTCATTAACAAATTGACTTTCTGATTTGCTCCCTCTTTTTCGATCTCTTTACGCATTAACGCCATAAAGTTATCGTCATATTTATAGATAGTTACACCGATGCGATTTTCAGCTTGAGCGGTACTGATAGTTGCACTTAATGCAACTGCCACTGCTACTGCACTTAATACTGCTTTCTTCATAGGAGATCACCTCTTGTTAGTATAGATATATATTGATTGTTTATCATAAACAACTTAAGGCGAAGCATAACGAATTTAAAAAAAACAATCCGTGATCATCATCACAGAATTAAGATAAAGTGGAGAATTTTTCAACTTAACCTTCTCACTTTGAATATTCACTCTAGATCAAGCATAACAAGCGGTTAAAAAAACAAGATTTTTTGCAAATATCTCTCACCGGAAAACTCAGCGCTTTAAAATTCTATCTAAATCAAATTATCACTACTTCAAGATTGCACCTCAACACATTTAGTTTTAAAGTAAGCGCACTTTTCAATCAATTTACAAGGATACTTTTATGAAAAACGACAAACCCATTGAATGCAAAGGGTGCAACACCTTTGACGTCGGCTCAATTCTAGACAATAGTGAAACTACTGCTAAGATTCAACGCATCTATGAAAACGAAATCGAAGCCCAAACTGCCCTTGAAAAATTTATCCAAAAAGCTCGAGATATCCAGAGTGAGCCTTGTGAAATCACAAGTGAAATCCGCCCTGTTGCAGAGGGTGTTGAACTCAATGCACATTTCAAATTCAGCTGCCAAGCTGAAGTAGTTATTTTCCAATTAGCTACCCGTTTCTAATATAAAAAGGCTGGTTTATGCCAATATTGAATCAGCCTACTATAATTTCTCATCACTCCCATCCAAGCTGCAAATAAAGTAAAAAAAATGTAAAAATTTTGAGAGGTAGCTCAAATTTTTAGAAATTTTTTATTTACTTTTTCTAAAAGTCAGGCAAATTACGAAATATTATTAACCCCTATTTAACGGAGTGAATTATGTTAAGCAAACATCTTAAAAAAGCTATGGTCGCATTAACTGTGGGTGCGGCACTCTCTTTTTCTTCTCTTACGGCACTGGCAAATAATCCTATCGTCATTAAATTCTCCCACGTGGTTGCCAACGAAACCCCGAAAGGTCAGGGGGCGTTGATGTTCCAAAAATTGGTGGACGAGCGTTTGGCGGGCAAAGTGAAAGTGGAAGTGTATCCGAACTCTTCACTCTATGCAGACGGTAAAGAGATGGAAGCGTTACTGTTAAACAACGTGCAAATGCTTGCGCCTTCTCTGGCGAAATTCGATAAATATACGCCGAAAATTCAGATTTTCGATCTGCCGTTCTTATTTGACGACATCAAAGCCGTTGAGCGTTTTGAGCAGTCTGAAGCGGGTAAATCCTTGCTGAAATCAATGGAAGACAAAGGCATTACCGGTCTTTCTTACTGGAATAACGACTTAAAACAACTTTCTGCCAACAAAGAGTTGCGTGAGCCGAAAGATGCGCGTGGCTTGAAATTCCGTGTGCAAGCGTCTGAAGTGTTAGATGCCCAGTTCAAAGCGATCAAAGCCGTACCACGTAAAATGGCATTCGGTGAGATGTATCAAGGCTTACAAACCGGCGTAGTAAATGGTGCAGAGAACCCGTATTCAAACATCTACTCACAAAAAATCCACGAAGTGCAAAAATTCATCACAGAATCTAACCACGGCTTGCTCTCCTATATGGTTATCGTGAACACCGAATTCTGGAACAAAATTCCGGAAGATATCCGTAGTGAGCTGAGCAAAATCTTAGATGAAGTGTCGGTGGAAGTGAATAAACAGTCGCACGAGCTGAACCAATCAGATAAGAAGAAAATTGTAGATTCAGGCGCCTCACAAATTGTTGAATTGACTGCAGAGCAACGTGAAAAATGGCGTGAAGCGATGCGTCCGGTGTGGAAGCAATTTGAAGATGCCATTGGTGCAGATTTAATCAAAGCTGCCGAAGCGGCGAATAAACAGTAATTTCTGCTGTTCTTTTGAGCGAATGCGGTAGCTTTTCGGGGCTGTCGCATTCTTGTTTTTATTAATAATGTGAAAGTTATGTGTAGGGGCG
This sequence comes from Mannheimia granulomatis, assembly GCF_011455695.1. NCBI lineage: Bacteria > Pseudomonadati > Pseudomonadota > Gammaproteobacteria > Pasteurellales > Pasteurellaceae > Mannheimia > Mannheimia granulomatis. Next base: position 1,898,559 of record NZ_CP015030.1, read on the forward strand.
GTTTTTAACCCGCCCGCAAGCGGTGAATTTATTGAAATTTTCTGCAAATTTGAGTGATTTGGGCAGGCTCCCCCTACGATAAGGTTTTTACATTTTAGGAGTAAAAAATGGCTGCGTTAAAGTGGTTTTGGGAACGGATTGAGGAGTGTGCCATCTCTATTTTGTTGATGGTGATGACCCTCGTGACGTTCTTTTATGTCGTGTTCAACAACCTCTACAATGTCTTTTTTGATTTAGCCGAAGCCGTGCCGTTTACCGCCGGTTTCGCTGAGCCGATTGGCGAATGGATTATGGAAACTGCACAGGAGATGACTTGGAGTGTCGCCTTAACAAAAGCGTGCTTCGGTTGGTTGATCTTCTTCGGAGCATCTTACGGCGTGCGTACTGCAGGGCATATCGGTGTGGATGTATTAGTTAAACGCTTCTCCCGTTCAGGACAGAAAGTGATCGGTTTGGTTGCAGTGGGGGCTTGCTTGGTGTATGCCGCCTTGATTGCCAGTGCCAGCTACGAGTGGATTTCAGCCATGTATGTGGCAGATATTGGGGCAGAAGATCTACACCAGTTCCACCTCAAACAGTGGCATATCGGCTTAATTATGCCGGTTGGGTTTGCCTTAATCGGTATTCGTTTTATTGAAATTTTAGTGCGTATTCTCAAAGGCAAACAGGTCGGCTTAGGCTTGGCAGATGAGAGCGAAGATGCGTTGAAACTGGCACAAGGAGAAGAATAATGACGATTTTAGTGCTGTTTAGCTTACTCTTTATTTTGATGTTCCTTGGTGTGCCGATTGCGATTTCGCTCGGTTTATCAGGAGCTGTTACCATTATGTTTTTCAGCCAAGACTCGGTGAGTTCGTTGGCGATTAAACTATTTGAAACCTCCGAACACTATACGCTACTGGCGATCCCGTTCTTCCTGCTTGCCGGTGCATTTATGACTACAGGTGGTGTGGCAAAACGTTTGATCGACTTTGCCAATGCAACTGTTGGACATATTCGTGGTGGTTTGGCGATTGCTGCCGTGCTTTCCTGTATGCTGTTCGCCGCCCTTTCAGGCTCAAGCCCGGCAACGGTTGCCGCAGTTGGTTCAATTGCGATTGCGGGCATGGTGCGTTCAGGTTATCCGGTTGGTTTTGGCACAGGGATTATCTGTAATGCCGGCACACTTGGGATCTTAATTCCGCCGTCTGTGGTCATGGTGGTTTACGCCGCGTCAACCGAAACCTCCGTTGGTAAACTGTTTATGGCAGGGGTTGTGCCGGGGATTTTACTCGGTGTGGTGTTAATGGTTGCAATCTATATTGTTGCTCGCATTAAAAATCTCCCAGCTCAACCACGTGCGACTGTTAGAGAATGGTTTGCCGCGGCTCGTAAAGCAATTTGGGGCTTGCTGTTAATGGTCATCATCTTAGGTGGTATTTACAGCGGTATCTTCACCCCAACCGAAGCAGCTGCGGTGGCTGCGGTCTATTCGTGGTTTGTGGCAGTCTTTATCTATAAAGACGTGAAGCTGCGTGACTGCCCGAAAGTGTTGTTAGAATCGGCAAAATTAAGTGTGATGTTAATGTTTATCATCGCTAACGCCATGTTATTTGCCCACGTTTTAACGACCGAGCAAATTCCACAGTTAATTACGGAAACCGTTGTAGAATGGAACTTACAGCCGTGGACGTTCCTGCTGGTGGTAAACATTGTGTTGCTGATTGCTGGTGCTTTTATGGAGCCGTCTGCGATTATCTTAATCCTTGCACCAATTTTATTCCCAATTGCAGTGCAATTAGGTATTGACCCAATTCATCTCGGGATCATTATGGTGGTGAATATGGAAATCGGCTTGATTACTCCACCAATTGGGTTGAATCTGTTTGTTGCATCAGCAGTCTCAAAAATGCCGTTGGCTGACGTAGTGAAAGCCGCAATGCCGTGGTTGCTGATTTTGCTTAGCTTCTTGGTGCTGATTACTTATATTCCAGCGATTTCGTTGGCATTGCCGAATTGGATTGGGATTAATTAAGATAGATTAACGCTAATACAAGCGGTTTCTTTTAAGAAATTTTTTACCAATTCTATTAAAACAACCACCCGTTATACTTAAGTTATTTTGGGTGGTTGTTTCATTAAAAACCCAATAATTTTGCTAAAAACTTCCCAAAATAATTTAACTTTTTGCTACAATTTGAGCTATTTATCGGACTTATCAATCAGTAGAGAAGAATATGAATAGAAGTTCTTTTAACCGCACTTGGGCAAAAGTAATTTTAAGTGCGTTAATGCGTTATGGTGTCAAACATTTCTGTATTGCCCCCGGCTCTCGCTCAACCCCTTTAACGCTTGAAGCAGTACAACTTCAACAAACACAATATGCTGAATGTCACACTCACTTTGACGAACGAGGATTAGGCTTTTATGCCCTAGGTATTGCTAAAGCAACCAATAGCCCGGTGGCGATTATCGTTACCTCAGGAACTGCGGTCGCCAATTTATATCCTGCAGTTATTGAAGCCAGCCTTAGTCATCAAAAATTAATTATTCTGTCTGCTGATCGTCCCATGGAATTAATCGGCTGTGGCGTTAACCAAGCTATTTTTCAACAAGGTATTTTTGCCGATTATCCGGTAGCAAGTATCAATTTACCTAAAGCTAACGAGGCTTATAATGCAAGTTGGTTGGTTTCAACGATTGAACAGGCTTGTACTACCCAAACACAACAGGGTGGTGTATTACATATCAATGCCCCGTTTGAAGAACCGCTGTATGAAGCAGACATTAACGAGATTCTTAATACGCCTTGGTTACGTCCGATTCAAGGTTGGTTAAATAATTCACAAACCAAATGGATTGACCAGCAAAGTATCCAAAGTGAAGTTTCTATGCACGAAAATTGGGATTACTGGCGTACAAAACGAGGGGTCATTATTGTTGGCAAACTGCCTCCTGAGCAAGGTACCGGCTTAAAAACTTGGGCGGAGACAATGGGCTGGTGCTTGCTAAGTGACGTGCAATCTTGTATTGAAGCAAGCCTACCTTACGCGGATATTTGGCTTTCAAATGACACAGTCAAACAGCGTTTACTACAAGCGGATATTGTTATTCAATTCGGTACACAGCTTGTCAGTAAACGAGTCAATGAATTTTTAAAAGCCTTCCAAGGTGAATATTGGGTAGTAGATGAATCGCAAAATTACATTAATCCAAATGCTCATCATCAAACACGCTTTATCGCCAAAGCACACCACTTTTTACGAGTGCATCCGCCACTTCGTCAAAAACCATGGTTACTTGAGCCATTAGCATTATCACAATTCTGTGCGACTTTTATTGAACAACAAGTAGGCGGCAGTTTAAGTGAGGCTTCACTGGCACACAATATTCAAGACGTGTTGGCGGTGAATGGTAACTTATTCATCGGCAACAGTTTATTTGTCCGTTTGGTTGATGCGCTATGTAAACTGCCTGAAGGCTATCCGGTTTACACTAACCGTGGTGCCAGCGGTATTGATGGTTTAATTGCGACCATGGCAGGTGTAGCGAAGGGAAGCGATCGACCAACTGTGGGTGTAGTTGGTGATATTTCCGCTCTACATGATCTTAATTCTATTGCTCTTTTAACTAAGATCACTCAACCAACTATCCTATTTGTGGTAAACAATAGCGGTGGAGCCATGTTTGATATGTTACCTGTTGATAACAAGGCAAAAGACCAATATTATCGTCTAGCCCACAACTTTGAGTTTGCACAGGTTGCAACCATGTTTGGCATTGAATATATCCGTCCGTTTACTTGGGCAGATTTAAAAACCAAACTCAAACATGCTTATGCTCGTAAAGGTGTTACCTTAGTTGAAATTAAGGTGAACGAACACGATGGCAGTAATATGTATAAATCGCTGCTAAAACAAATTTCACAGGCAGAAATTGCATAATTATCTATTTAGGGCGTAACTTGCGCCCTTATTTTCAATACTATGCTCTCATTTCAATGGCACGCAGAATTCGGAACTCCTGTAGTATTTTTACACGGCTTACTCGGCTCTCAACAAGACTGGCAAGCCCTACTTTCGCATTTGCAAAATTTTACTGAAATTCGACCGCTTACTATCGACCTCCCTTTTCACGGCTTAAGCGAACAAATAAATTGCACCGATTTTGCCGAGCTACGTACTCAATTGCACACAACGTTTGAAACGGTAATAGGCTCAGAGCCCTTCTATTTAGTTGGCTATTCTTTAGGTGGACGAGCAGCCTTAGATTACATGTTAAACATAGACAATCCAAACTTAGTTGGTACAATTTTAGAAGGGACAAATATCGGCTTAGACTCTGAGGCTAATAGCCAAACTCGTTGGCAAAATGACTGCAGATGGGCGAACCGTTTTCGTCAAGAACCTATAGAAAATGTGCTACAAGATTGGTATCAACAACCTGTTTTTGCTGATTTAACTGAATCGGACCGAGCGACTTATATTGCTAGCCGAAAGCATAATCAAGGTATACAAATTGCCAATATGCTTGAAGCAACCAGCCTTGCGAAACAGCCAAACTACGCCAAGCAGCTAAACCAAACGAACAAAAATATCGTGTTTTTTATTGGAGAAAAAGATCAAAAATTCCGCCAAATGGCTGAAACACACCAGATCCCAACGCAAATTATTTCAAATGTGGGACATAATACACACCGAGCCAACCCACAGGAATTTGTCGAAAAATTGATAGCGTTTATAAATAACCAATAAACTAATTCTCTCCTTGCAACCGCTGCAATAATCTATCCATCGCCCGATAACCTAAGGCTTCTGCCAGATGAATCTGCTGAATCTGCTCCTCACCGGCTAAATCAGCAATGGTACGTGATACTTTTAAAATTCGATGATAAGCCCGTACCGATAAGCCTAATTTTGTCAGAGCCGATTCTAAAAATAGTGCATCTTGTGAGGATAACTTGCAATCTCGCTCAATTTCTCGGGTGGTGAGCTGTGAATTAATTTTTCCTGCTCGCTGAAACTGCATTTTTCTTGCTAAAAACACCCGCTTGCGGACCTGTTCTGTGGTTTCACCCCTATTCTCCGAGCCACTTTGCAACGCCCCTTGAGGTAATAGCGGCACTTCAATCGAGAGGTCGAAGCGATCTAAAAACGGACCTGAAAGGCGATTTAAATATCGTATTACCTGCTGTGGAGAAGTTCGATTATGAGTTCCTTGATAATGCCCTGTAGGGCTTGGATTCATCGCCGCAATAAGTTGAAAGCGAGCCGGAAATTGCACCTTAGCATTGGCTCTGGAAATCACAATTTCACCTGCCTCTAGTGGCTGGCGTAGAGCATCAAGCACTTTGCGTTCAAACTCGGGCAATTCATCTAAAAACAGAATGCCATTGTGGGCAAGTGAAATCTCACCCGGTTTGGGGATCGTTCCTCCACCCACTAACGCAACCATTGAAGCACTATGGTGGGGAGCTCGAAAAGGCCTCTGCTTCCAGTTATGAAAATTTAGCTCATTTTGTACCAGACTGGTGACAGAAGCCGTCTCTATCGCTTCTTCATCCGACATTTCCGGTAATAGATCTGCCAAACGGCTTGCTAACATCGTCTTGCCTGTTCCGGGAGGCCCAAGAAACAATAAATTATGTTGCCCTGCCGCTGCAATGGTTAAGGCTCTTTTGGCATGTTGTTGCCCGATAATATCGGTTAAATCTCGGTTTACAAGCGGTCTATTTTCAGCAGAATTTTGCGAAATTTGCTGACAAATAGGCAATTTATCGCGCTTATTTAACATATTTACTACATCCAGCAATGATCCAGCACAGTAAGTCGTTGCATTTGACACCAGAGCTGCCTCATTCGCATTTTGCTTAGCTAAAATTATTTGGCGCTTTACTTTATCAGCAGAAATAACCGCAGGTATGGTACCGTGAACACCTCGCAAATGCCCGGTTAAAGCGAGCTCGCCTAAAAATTCAAACTGTTTAAGCAAATCTGAATCTATCTGCCCGGAAGCCGCCAAAATACCGATAGCAATCGGCAAATCAAACCTCCCCCCTTCTTTTGGCAAATCAGCAGGCGCAAGGTTAATCGTAATCCTTTGTGGTGGATAGATAAAATTTGCATTGATTAAAGCACTACGAACCCGATCACCGGCTTCTTTAACAGTAGCTTCCGGTAAGCCTACAATAGTTAATCTTGGCTGACCATTACTGATATGCACCTCAATAGTCACAAGAGGGGCTTCTACACCGATAGAAGCACGGCTGTAAACAATAGCTAAAGTCATATAGTTTAAAAAGCAAGAAATAGATAACGGGAGGATAAGAGGAAAGAGAAAATGATGGTAGAAACAATATTTAAATTTTCGATCGAGATCGCAAAAATAATTTTAAAATTGAAAAAGCCGATTAACAATCGGCTTTTTAAGACTATTTTACAATTTCAACCGGACCGTGATCATCGCAGTGATCGCCATGTTGGTGGTGTAAACGACCATTTACAATGTAATCAATATGATCACCATGCGGCACAGCCTCATGTCCGCAGCCTTCACCATGGATATGGTCTCCACAGTCATGAGCATGATTACACACTATCGGGTTCTGTTCATTTACATCTAACACATGTTCATCATAGTGATCACCATGTTTATGGTGTAAATGACCATCATGCAAATAATCTACATGATCGTTATGTCTAATTGCTGTATGACCGCAGCCCTCACCGTGCTCATGCTCGTGGTTTGCATGTGTTTTACAAGCCATAAAATACTCCTTTTATCTGATAAATTCAGATTTATCCTAATCTCAAATTCAATACAATTCAAGCTCTCTCTGTGGTATATTTTACCCTCAACACAGGAGCAAGACATGAAAACTGAATTAGATATGATTGTAATCGGTGGTGGCATGGTAGGGGCTTCCACTGCGTTAGGACTGGCACAGCAGGGCTTTAACTTAGCTTTGATTGAAAAAAATACACTCCCCACTTTCATACCCGATTCAGCTTATGACTTACGTATTTCTGCCATCAGTCAAGGCTCCATTCAACTGTTAGAAAAATTAGGCGTATGGACACAAATTTCGGCACTTAGAAGCTGCCCTTATACCACTTTGGAAACTTGGGAAATTGAGGGTTTTAACGCTGCTTTTTCTGCTTCTGAGCTAGGTTTGGAAAAATTGGGGGATATGGTAGAAAATAACCTCATTCAGCTTGCTTTATGGGAACAACTCAACACATATCCAAACTATCAACAAGCGGTCGAATTTGAACAAATTTTTGCAAAAAGAGAAAATAATCGTTGGCTTGTGACTGTCGATGATAAAATCTTTTCTGCACCGATTATCATTGCCGCAGACGGAGCAAATTCTAAAGTTCGCCAGTGGGCAGGCATTGGACTCACCAGCTGGCAATATCGTCAACACTGCTTACTTGCAACTATTACCAGCGAAAAACATTCTCCTTCTACCACCTGGCAACAATTTTTACCTTCCGGTCCGAGAGCTTTCCTACCACTCTCCAATCAAAACGGCTGCATTGTTTGGTATGATTCACCGCAACAAATTAAGTATTTAAACTCTCTTTCACCGGAAAAACTCACGCTTGAAATTCAGAAGCACTTCCCTAACCGCTTAACTAGCGAGCTTGGGCAGATTAAAGTACAGTCCTCAGGCTCATTTCCTCTCACACGCCAACACGCCCGACATTATGTACAAAATGGCGTAGTATTAGTAGGTGATGCTGCCCACACCATCAATCCACTTGCAGGACAAGGCGTGAATTTAGGCTTTAAGGATGTGAAAACCTTACTCGAAATTTTTGAACAAGCGGTTAAAAAAGGTGAAAATTTTGCAGATGAAGCTGTGTTAAAACGCTACGAAAAAATACGTAAGCCAGATAATCTGTTGATGCAAACAGGGATGGATCTCTTTTATAAAGCATTCAAAACCGAGCTTCTGCCGCTTAAAATAGCCCGTAATTTAAGTTTAGTATTAGCCGAAAAAATCACGCCGATCAAAAAGCTAGCCTTGAAATATGCTATCGGCATTTAGTTCCCAAATTTTATCTTTTTTACATTAGGACCTGATATGTAAAGGTTTTAAAAGTATGAGGGCTCGTTGCTTAAAAGGAAAAAATTAAAGGTATAATCGCCACGCAGAATTTAGCGAAGTTATCTGCATACTTTCCCTTTTAACTCCTAACAAGGAAAACAACATGAATTTCGATTTAAATCAATTACTACAAGGCCCTGTACGTGATTTAGTCCTTAACCAAGTTACTAAACAACTTGGTGTAACAAATGAAGATGGTAGCAGCCTATTAAATAAAGGTTTAGCCATGATATTAGGTGGTATGACACAAAAAGCAAGCAGTACCGAAGGAATCGGTGGCTTATTTGACTTAATCAAAAACACCAATATTCACACTAATCCGTTAGATATGCTAACAGGTGAAGCAGATATCAACGCAGGCAACTTATTAGAGCTAGGGAAAAGTATTTTACCGAACCTATTTGGTGAGCGTACCGATACTGTTGCTAATCATCTTGCAAATAGCACGAATACTTCTCCGATGGCAGCAAAAGGCATCTTAGGTATGTTATTGCCATTAGTATTTTCTTTCTTTAAAGGAAAAATCGCAAATGGTCTAGGTTTAAGTGGTTTCGCAAACTTATTAAGTGAGCAAACCAGATCTCTTTCTCCGTACCTAGATAGCAGTGCATTAGGTGCTTTAGGTTTTGCAAATAAATCATTTGACAACGTATTAAGCCATGTTACCAAATTCGGGACCACGGCAGCAGCAACTGGTGCAGCCGTTAAACATACGGTCTCCGGAAGTACAGAACAAGCCGCAAAATCCTCTACCAATTTAAGCAAATGGTTAATCGGTGGTGGTGTACTTTTAGCAGCATTATTTGGAATTAAAAGCTGCACAGAAAAAGCCAATACAACTTCAACCGCCACACCGGCAGCTCAAACTGCTACTACAACAGCGGGCGAATCAACAAAAGTGTCGGAAGGTTTAGGTGATTTAGCGTGGTTAAAAACCGATAAAGATTTAACTGTATCGGGTACAGTGCAAAATGAAAGCATCAAAACAAATATCTTAGATGCATTCAAAGGATTAGCCGCGGGTTTACCTTTAGTGGATAAATTAGTAGTTGATGCTAAAGCTGATCAATTTAGCTTTACTGATTTTGCCGGCTTAGCAAACTTATTTAAAGATTTCCCGGGTGTAAACGGTGCTTTTGCGGATAAAGTATTTAACTTAATCGGTGAAGTATCAAGCGTGGAGGCTAAAACAAGCTTAGTAGAAAAAGCAAAAGCATTATTAGGTAGCGTATTTGCCGTTAATGCAGATAAAGTTGCAGTAGCAGAACCGGAGGCAGAAGTGATTTCAGATATGTCTTTATCTAAATTAGATTTAGACATTAGCTTTGCAACAGGTTCATCAGAAATTAAACCGCGTTACTTCCGCCGATTAAATGCGTTAGCACAGTACATTATTGAAAACAAACGCACAGGTGAAGTTGCAGGCTATACTGATAATGTAGGTGATGCAGCAGCTAACCAAAAATTATCGGAACAACGTGCAAATGCATTACGTGATTACTTAATCAAGCAAGGCGTTCCTGCAGAAGCATTAATCGCTGTAGGTTACGGCCAAGAAAATCCTATTGCAGATAATAGCACTGAGGAAGGCCGTACTAAAAACCGCCGTATTGAATTTAACGTACGTTAATTGTTAATTAGCAGTGCGATAAATAACAAAGCGAGATAAAATAATATTTATCTCGCTTTATTTTTCGGACAGCTTATCCGGCATCTAAAAATAAAGGAGGGTCAATTATATTAACCCTCCCCTTATCTTACATGGCGACAATCACACACTCTGCTACGCTTCGCGCGTTAGATTGTGCTCTTGATGTTGCAGCTCTGTCGCCCACAGGCCCCACAAAAACACGGTTCCAATCTGCACTAGTTGCAATTCTCGCATGAAATCCTGCCATAGCAAGTCGTGCTTGCATATTTTCAGCTTGAGCCTTATTTTTAAAAGCACCGCATTGTAATCCAAATTTACCCGCCTGATTTGCAGCCTTGTCCGCCGGAGTTGCTGCAGCGGCGACGATTTTAGCTGGTTGCTGCTTCGCTTTTTCTTCCGCTAACTTAGCTTGCTCTGCTTTCTTAGCTTCTTGCTGTTTTTTCAATTCAGCTTGCTTGCGTTTTTCTTCTGCTTGTTTTTGAGCCAGTAATTCTTGCTCCGCCTTTTTCGCAGCTAACTCCTCTTCAGTTAATGCTTCTGTAGTTGGCACTGTTTCCGTGCCGTTTGTCACATTGGTTGAAGCTGCTTCAGTCGTTTGAGCCTGCTGTGCTAAACGAGCCTCTTCCTGCTGGCGTCTTTCTTCAATTTGTTGCTTTTGCTGAGACGTTAATTGAGCCAAACGCTCTTGTGAAGTTTGGCTATTATCCGTAATTACTGTTCTGGTTTCTAAATCACGAATATAGGTCCAAGTTTCTTCCGGACGGCTCGGCAACTCGCTTTTCGATTGCTGAGTGTTCGGCTGAGTTGTCGTAGCCGGCAAAGTAGGCGTTGGTGCATTTGCTTTTAAAAACCATAAGCCGATGCCACATAATAAAATCAAGCCGATAATCAGCATTAAGATTTTTTTCACATTACTCTCTTTTTTTGTTTTTTTGCTCTTTTTCTCATTTGAACGAGCAATATAATCACGTTGTGGCACAATAACCGCCTTCCATCAATTAAAAAATAAACTAATTTGCAAATTTTACTGTAAAAATAACCGCTTGCCTATCTTCTCTATTACTTTAACCCTTAAAGTTTTGTAAAAATCAACCAAAAAGATCCAAATTATTCGCTTTTATATATGAGAAAGATAAACATCAAAACGATGATTTTTCGTTGTGTGTGAGAAATCCGGTTTTTGATCCGCCAAAAACGGAGCATAATCCGGACGTTTTACCACCACTCGTTTTTTTGCCAATGCTTTTGCCGGTAGGAAAAAATCATCGGAATCTAAATCCGCTCCGACTAAATACTGAAACACCCGCATCTCTTTTTTCACCAAAGCACTTTTTTGTTTATGAGGATACATCGGATCCAAATAAACAACATCTGCGGCTTGAATCTTCAGATCAAGCTGCGAGATGTTGCGAACATCCGCCAAAATCATACATTCTTGCATAAAACTGCCAATTTCCGCATCTTGGTAGGCTCGGTTTAAGCCATCTTCCAATAATGCTGCAACCACCGGATTTCGCTCCACCAATAATACTTTACAGCCCACAGCCGCCAGCACAAAAGCATCTCTTCCTAAACCTGCCGTGGCATCAATCACAGTTGGCAGATAATCTCCTTTAATACCAACAGCCTTGGCAACCGCTTCACCTCTCCCTCCACCAAATTTACGGCGGTGAGCCATTGTGCCATCAACAAAATTAACCGCTATCGCCCCTAATTTCGGCTCATCTAACTTGCGTAATTCCAGACGTTCCTCAGTTAATACCAAGGCAAGAGTGCTGTCAGCTTGATGAACAAGTTGCCATTTATCACAAATTTGCTGGAATTTGTCTTGATTATCCGTTTCGTTAATTAATTGGATCATTTTAATAACTCATCAAAATTGGCAAGCAAACATTCTTTTCCTGCTACATCCTCATCTTGCCACGCCACTTTAAGGATTTCATCGGTAAATAACCTTTCATATTCTGCGGAAATCGGGCGATAGCTAATATGCCACGGTTCAAAGCCCACACGTGTGTGTGTGCCGTCAAATGGGAAATAAAAGCCAAATCTTGCCGCATTAGCGTGTAACCACTTGGTCAATTCAGCAAAATAGCCGCCCTCTAAATATTCCCAAGGTTCAAGTAATAACGGAGTATTTTCCGGCAATAAATCCGGGTCAAAAATATCAATTTCTGTTCCCCAGTGATGACGGCTCGCCCCCGGCACCGCAGACCATCGCAACATTGCTTTGCATTTTTCAATGTCTGATAACACCGCTATTTCAATTGCGCTGCCATTATCATCATGGACTTTACGTTCGCCATTAAATTTCGCGTTCCAAATCAGCTTTTGTCGTTCAAAATCCCGGAAAGTACTGGCAGGTTGAAGATTAAAACCAGCCTCTTTTGCTGCCTGTTGCAATGCCAAAAATGCTTCAACTACTTCAGGCTGAAGGCTATGTTTATCTGAAAGGGCATTAGGCAAAGGCACTAAATGCTCACGGGTTTTGCCCGTTAAGATATCTGCAATTTTTTCCACAAAAATGACCGCTTGTATCAGAAAAATGAATGGATTGAATTATAAACTAAATTTCTGCAATATGTTTTTTCTAGTGGAAATAAAAGCCTTTCTATGTTAAAAAGTGAGCCGAATTTATCTTTTAATTTAAGCTATTTAAGGAACACAACAATGTCTTTGCAAACAATTATTGAAGCCGCATTTGAACGTCGTGCGGATATCACACCTAAAACTGTTGACGCAGAAACTAAAACCGCTATTGAGCAAGTTATTGAAGGTTTAGATAACGGTTCTCTGCGTGTTGCCGAGAAAAAAGATGGTGAATGGGTCGTAAACCAGTGGGTGAAAAAAGCGGTATTGCTTTCATTCCGTATCGCAGACAACCAAATCATTGACGGTGCAGAAACCAAATTCTACGACAAAGTGCCAACCAAATACGGCAACTACACTGAAGAGCAGTTCAAAGAGGATGGTATTCGTGCCGTACCGGGTGCCGTGGTGCGTAAAGGTTCACACATCGAGAAAAACGTGGTGTTAATGCCATCATTCGTAAACATCGGTGCATACGTTGGCGAAGGTACGATGGTGGATACGTGGGTAACAGTCGGTTCATGCGCACAAATCGGTAAAAACGTACACTTATCAGGCGGCGTAGGCATTGGTGGCGTGTTAGAGCCACTGCAAGCAAACCCAACGATTATCGGCGATAACTGCTTTATCGGCGCTCGTTCTGAAATCGTAGAAGGCGTGATCGTTGAAGATAACTGCGTGATCTCAATGGGTGTGTTTATCGGTCAATCCACCAAAATCTACGATCGTGAAACCGGCGAAGTTTACTACGGCCGTGTACCGGCAGGCTCGGTGGTGGTTTCAGGTTCTCTACCATCAAAAGACGGTTCACACAACCTTTACTGTGCGGTGATCGTGAAAAAAGTGGATGAAAAAACACTTAGCAAAGTGGGCTTAAACGACTTACTACGCTCTATCGAAGAGTAATAAATCCTCCCTCACTTTGCAAAAGTGAGGGATTTTTTTACCGCTTGTAAGGACATAAAAATGAAAAAAATCCTCCTTCTTAACGGACCTAATTTAAATATGTTAGGTAAACGTGAACCTGAAATTTATGGTTCGCAAACCCTATCCGATATTGAAAACCATCTACAACAACTGGCGACCGCTCAAGGTGTTGAGCTGGCTTGTTTTCAAGCTAACGGTGAAGAACCGTTAATTAACCGTATTCACCAAGCATTTCAAAATACTGATTTTATTATTATCAACCCTGGAGCATTTACTCACACCAGCGTTGCGATTCGTGATGCCTTGTTGTCGGTATCAATTCCATTTATCGAAGTGCATCTTTCCAACGTCCACGCTCGTGAACCTTTCCGCCATCACTCTTATTTAAGTGATGTTGCCAAAGGTGTTATCTGTGGCTTAGGGATTAAAGGCTATGAATATGCCTTGGATTTTGCTATTTCGCAATTAAAAAAATAAAATAAGGTCACAAAATGGCAGTTAAACACGAAAAATTTATCATACTCTGTAATGGTCTTTTCCGATTACTTGGAAATATCGTAAAAATCTCAAGCTACCCATTCCATGCTTTATTCCCTCAAAAGCGATTTACGATTCCTGAGTATAGCCCGGCAAAAATAAAATCAAGCAAACAAACTAAAATTACTAAAACGATTTGGCAAACTAACTATTCAAATAAAGTCACATTACCAATGTATGCTAATTATTTGTTTAATCGTCTGATGTCATTAAGTTATGATTATCGCTATATCAGTACTGAAGCACGCGAAGCTTATATTAAATCAAATGCGGATGAACGCACCTTTAACGCCTACAGCAAACTTACCGATGGCGCAGCACAGGCAGATTTCTGGCGAATTTTCACCTTATTGAAAGAAGGTGGAATTTATATTGATATTGATGGTCATCTTGTTTACCCGCTATCACAAATTATCAATGAACATGACAGCGAAGTATTAATTAAACGCCGTGATAGATATACCAACTTTTTCTTAGCAAGTGAAAAAAACAACTGGATTTTAAGAGATACGCTAGAGCTTATTATCAGTAATATAGAAAACCGTCGTATTGAAGGCGGCGTTTTTGAGATGACAGGCCCAGAAACCCTAAATAAAGCCATCGGCGATAAATCTGTTAATTATCGCAGAGATAAAGTGACCTGTGCCCAAGGAACATTCACCAACGAATATTTCCAATATATCGATAAACCTGGTAGCAAGTGGAATCACAAGAAAAACGAAGAACTACTTAGATAACCTCTACAAGCGGTTATTTTTCGCAAAAATTTTGCCATTTTTAACCGCTTGCTCTTTTCAAATTTATTATGCCATCCAACTGGTACGATGAATGCAAAAATCGTCCATTTTCGCTAAATTTCTCAGATTTTATTCGCAAAATTCGCGAAATTCAGGTATTCTACGCACAGAATTTTTAGCTCTGCATTTCATTATTTAAGATAAAATGCAGGGTTCTATTTTTATTTTAATCACATACGGAATCTTATTATGGATATTCGCAAAATCAAAAAACTTATTGAATTAGTTGAAGAGTCAGGCATTACCGAATTAGAGGTATCTGAAGAAGAAGGCACTGTACGCATTAGCCGTGCTGCGCCTGCAGCTGCACCTGCTGCAATTCAATATGCGGCGGCACCTGTGGTTGCCCCTGCACCTGTTGCTCAAGCTGCTGCACCTGCAGCAACTCCGGCTGCAGAACCGAAAGCTGAAATTAGCGGTCATGCTGTACGTTCTCCAATGGTAGGTACTTTCTATCGTAGCCCAAGCCCGGATGCCAAACCGTTTGTTGAAGTTGGACAAACAGTAAAAATCGGTGATGCATTATGTATCGTTGAAGCGATGAAAATGATGAACCGCATTGAATCAGACAAAGCCGGTGTGGTAAAAGAAATTTTAATTAATGATGGTGAACCGGTAGAGTTTGACCAAAAATTATTCATCATCGAATAATCTCCGCTTTCTGCCCTTATTTATTGAAATAAGGGCAGATATCCAACCAATTCATTTCAAGGGAATCTCCCAATGTTAGAAAAAGTTGTTATTGCAAACCGTGGCGAAATTGCCTTACGAATATTACGTGCCTGTAAAGAATTAGGTATTAAAACGGTTGCCGTCCACTCAACTGCAGACCGTGAATTAAAACATGTGTTACTGGCTGACGAAACGGTATGTATCGGGCCTGCACCATCTGTAAAAAGTTACTTAAATATCCCGATGATTATTGCTGCAGCAGAAGTAACTAATGCCGATGCTATCCACCCTGGCTATGGTTTCTTATCTGAAAATGCTAATTTTGCAGAACAAGTTGAAAAATCAGGCTTTGTTTTTATCGGTCCAACTGCAGATGTTATCCGCTTAATGGGCGATAAAGTGTCTGCAATTAATGCGATGAAAAAAGCCGGTGTACCTTGTGTACCGGGTTCTGATGGCCCTGTCGGCAATGATCCGAAGAAAAATAAAGAAATTGCAAAACGTATCGGCTACCCTGTGATTATTAAAGCCTCAGGAGGCGGTGGCGGTCGTGGTATGCGTGTGGTTCATCAAGAGAAAGATTTAGAAGAATCTATCGCAATGACTAAGGCTGAAGCTAAAGCAGCATTCAATAACGATATGGTTTATATGGAAAAATATTTGGAAAATCCACGTCATATCGAGATCCAAGTGTTAGCCGACACTCACGGCAATGCAGTTTATTTGGCAGAACGTGATTGCTCAATGCAACGCCGCCACCAAAAAGTGGTAGAAGAAGCACCAGCTCCGGGCATCACACCAGAATTGCGTCAGTTTATCGGCGAACGTTGTGCAAACGCTTGTAAAGAAATTGGCTATCGTGGGGCCGGTACCTTTGAGTTCTTATACGAAAACGGCGAGTTCTATTTTATTGAAATGAATACTCGCTTACAAGTAGAGCACCCGGTTACAGAAATGATTACCGGTGTAGATTTAGTAAAAGAACAATTACGTGTAGCTGCAGGTCTACCACTTTCTATCAAGCAAGAAGATATTAAAGTAAAAGGTCATGCAATTGAGTGTCGTATCAATGCGGAAGATCCTAATACATTCTTACCTTCACCGGGTAAAATTACACGTTTACACGTGCCAGGCGGTTTAGGTGTTCGTTGGGATTCACATATTTACTCAGGTTATAGCGTACCACCACACTACGACTCAATGATCGGTAAATTAATCACTTTTGCGGAAGATCGCAACATTGCCATTAGCCGTATGGAAAATGCATTATCTGAAACGATTGTAGACGGAATCAAAACCAATATTCCTTTACACAAACAGATTCTTTCAGATAAAGAATTCCGTAAAGGTGGCACTAATATTCACTATCTTGAGAAGAAACTTGGATTAAAATAATCTATTTCAGACTAAGGCGAACAAAATGTTCGCCTTTTTTATATTTTTTGCCTCAAACATTTGAACTATATTACTAAATTCAAAAAATGTTTACGGCTCCAAGGCATTTCTCAGGTAGAATAGCAAATTAACAAAATAAAACCATCACAAGGAGCATCTATGAACATTCCATTCTGCTTACCTGAAAACATCAGTCCCGAAACATTTTTACGAGAATATTGGCAAAAACGCCCATTACTTATCCGTAATGGTTTACCGCAAATTGTCGGTCTATTTGAGCCGGAAGATATTATGGAACTAGCATTGGAAGAGGAAGTTACTGCTCGCTTAATTCAATGTAAGAATGATAAATGGTCTGTTAAAAGTAGCCCACTTGCAGAGGAAGATCTCCAAAAATTACCGGAACAATGGTCTATTATGGTGCAAAATCTTGAACAATGGTCACCTGAATTAGGCGAATTATGGCAAGCCTTTGGCTTTATTCCGCAATGGCAGCGAGATGATATTATGGTTTCTTGCTCACCATTAGGGGGAACAGTCGGCAAGCATTATGATGAATATGATGTCTTCCTTGTGCAAGGATATGGACAACGCCGTTGGCAGCTAGGCAAATGGTGCGATCCCAGCACAGAATTTAAACCAAACCAGCCTATCCGAATCTTTGATGATATGGGTGAGTTAGTGCTAGATGAAGTCATGAATCCGGGTGATGTACTCTATGTTCCTTCTCGTATGGCTCATTATGGCGTATCAGAAAGCGACCAAGGGCTTACCTTCTCCTTTGGGTTACGTTATCCAAATGCGACAGATTTATTGGAAAATATCTGCAAGACAATTGAGCAACAATCTGAAATTATCAACACTGCAGAGTTTCATCTCCCATTCCGCTTAAGCCCAAATGAGCAACCGAATGCCTTATTAGATCCTAAAATGGTTAAAGAGTTTAAACATCAACTTATTGATTTGCTACAAAACTCTGAGCAGTTTGATGATATATTTACCTATAGCGTCGCAACAGCAGCAAGTACTCGCCGTTATGAACTACTGCAAACTGATAACGAATATTATCCGGACGAAGTCCAGCAAGTACTGGAAGAAGGCGGTTGGTTACAACAAGATGCAAACGTAAAAATTCTCTACACTGAGAATCCACAGCGCCTTTATGTAAATGGCGAATGGATTGATGAACTCAACGAAGCTGAAATGGCATTATTAATTCGTATTGCTAATGGTGATTCAATTTCCTGGAATAAGCTTGCCTCTAAAGTGCTAGATCAGGCAGAATTAGAGCTAATGCTTGATACTATCTGTGATTGGTTAGATAGCGGTTGGATTATTCTCTCTGAAGCGGAATAAAAAAGAGCAGACAACAAGCGGTTATATTTACAAAAAAATTTGCAAATGTAACCGCTTATTCATTTTTAAGGAAACATAAAATGCAAATAGAGCAATATCAACAGTGGGTTCGGCAGTTTTATCAACAACAAGGTTGGTATGAGCGTAATCCCTTTATGCGAATCACCTATCTTACCGAAGAGGTTGGCGAAGTTGCCTGTGCGGTAAGAGCAATAGAAATCGGGCGTGAACGCCCGGATGAAACGGAAGAATCTCAACAACAAAAGCGGGATAATCTGATTGAAGAACTAGGCGATGTAATGGACAATTTATTTGTACTTGCGGATAAATACGGCATCTCAATGAGTGAAGTAATTGAACGCCATCGAACTAAATTTGAAGCGCGCTATTTGCAAAAAAATGTGGAAAAATGACCGCTTACATTAAGTATTCAGTAAGAAAAAAGCCTTGGGAAGACCCAAGGCTTTTATGCATATCATCTAAGCTGCTTTGCAACCAATTAGTTGCCGAGACGCTCTTTGATACGTGCAGATTTACCTGAACGCTCACGTAAGTAGTAAAGTTTAGCTTTACGTACCGCACCTTTACGTTTAACTGTAATAGTGTCGATTACCGGTGAGTGAGTTTGGAATACACGTTCAACGCCTACGCCGTTTGAAACTTTACGTAGTGTGAATGCAGAGTGCAAGCCACGGTTACGAATTGCAATAACCACGCCTTCGAACGCTTGCAAACGTTTTTTACTACCTTCTACTACCCATACCTTAACTTCTAATGTGTCACCCGGACGGAAGCTAGGTAAATTTTGTTTTAACTGTTCTTGTTCAAGTTGTTTGATGATGTTACTCATTTTAAAAACCTTCTAAATCCTAGAATTAACTGATTTTGTGTTGTTTCTTAATTTGACTCAACAACACTCTCTGTTCGTCAGTCAGAGCTAGGCTATCCAATAGCTCAGGGCGTCTTAACCACGTTCTCTCGAGCGATTGTTGTAACCGCCATTTGCGAATTTGTTCGTGATGTCCAGACATCAGTACTTCTGGGACAGGCATACCGTCTAACACTTCAGGGCGGGTATAATGTGGACAATCCAATAATCCCTCAGCAAAAGAATCTTCTAACGCCGAAGCTTGCTTGCCTAATACCCCGGGAACAAACCTTGCAACCGCATCAATTAATGTCATTGCAGGCAGCTCTCCTCCTGTCAACACGTAATCTCCGATTGACCATTCTTCATCAACTTCAGTTTGAATCAATCGCTCATCAACCCCTTCATACCGTCCACAGATTAAAATCAGTTTCTGATTTGAAGCTAACGTTTGCACGCCGGCTTGATCGAGCTTACGTCCTTGTGGTGAAAGGTAAATTACTTTAGCCTCCACACCATCTACTGCTTTGGCAGCCTCTTTAGCTACATGAATTGCATCACGCAAAGGCTGAACCATCATTAACATTCCCGGACCACCACCATAAGGGCGGTCATCTACGGTTTTATGTTTATCGAATGTAAAATCACGAGGATTCCAACACTCAATTTGCAGTAGGTTTTGTTTAACTGCACGTCCTGTTACCCCAAAATCGGTGATTGCTTTAAACATTTCAGGAAACAGTGAAATGATACCAATCCACATAATTAACGCCTCAAATGCTTTTAAAAGCTAACCGCATACCTGAGGTTAGAAACCAGCGTCCCACTCCACCGTAATGGTTTTGGTGGTGAGATCTACTCTTTTAACTACTTGTTCATATAAGAACGGAATTAATCGTTCTTGTTTACCAAAAGCATCTTTGCTGTTTGCACGCACCACTAGCACATCATTTGAACCTGTTTCCATCATTTCGGTCACTGTTCCCATTGTGTAGCCTTCTAAGTTCACAACTGTACAACCGATTAAGTCGTGCCAGTAATAATCACCTTCTTCCAATTCAGGAAACACAGATAAATCTACACCAATTTCGGCATTGGTTAATAACTGTGCGGCTTCACGGTCTTCCGTGCCTTTTAATTTCACAATCAAATCATTGCTGTGATAACGCCAGCTTTCTAGTTCGACCGGTTGCCAGTTGCCTTTAATTTTTAAAAACCACGGCTGATAGTCGAAAATGCTTTCAGATTGTTCTGTTGATGAATAGAGGCGCAACCAGCCACGGATCCCATAGGTTGAACCTAATTTCCCGACAACTTCGATTTTTTGTTCGCTCATACCCACCTACTTATATAATTTTGGCTTAAAAAATTAAGCTGCTTTGCGAGCTTCTTTAACTAAAGAAGCAACACGGTCTGATAAATCAGCACCTTTAGCAATCCAAGCATCCACTTTAGCTACATCTAAACGTAAACGCTCAGCTTGGCCTGCTGCTAATGGGTTGAAGAAACCGATACGCTCGATAAAGCGACCATCACGAGGTGAACGGCTGTCCGCTACCACGATTTGGTAAAATGGGCGTTTTTTAGCTCCGCCACGAGTTAAACGAATGGTTACCATAACCTTTCCTCTAAATGTTGATAGTAAAAAATAAACCCTCGTTCGAGGTGAGGGTAACGAACTTGCCTCTCCAAAGAGAAAACAGGCGGTCAAATTATACAGATTTTTTGCAAAAAAACAAGGGACATAAAGTCCCCTGTTCATTTAAACTGCTTGAAATTAGAATGTTCCAGCAATGCGTTCTAATTCTACTTTTGCAGCAGCAACCGCTTTTTCTGCCACTTCTGGGCCGTAACCGATACCTTCCGCATAAACGAATTCTACATCCGCAATACCAATAAAGTTTAAAACAGTTTGCATATAAGTTTTTGCTAAATCTGCTGGGCCATCTTTGTAAATGCCACCATGTGCTAATACAACAATCGCTTTTTTACCTTTGATTAAGCCTTCAGGACCGTTTGCACCATATTGGAAAGTCACGCCTGCACGGTTTAAATAATCAATATAGGTTTTTAGCTGTGCAGGAATACCTAAATTATACATTGGCACACCGAAAACTAATACATCCGCTGCTTTTACTTCACCAATAAGCTTATCTGATAATGTTAATGCTTGGCGTTGTGCATCATTTTGTGGCTCAGAACGAGTACCTACTGCAGCATTGAGATCATAATATGGTAATGGATTAGCACCGAAATCATATTCAGTGATATTCGCTGAAATTTTGCTTTTAAAATAATCAACTAAGTGATTTGATTGAGAGCTAGCGGCCAAAATACTAGACTTAATAACTAATACATTTTTCATTGGGAATCCTTTTAAGTATCAAAAATTGTGATTAGTTTATATCTAATAATAAAAAGATAAAGAGAAAAAATGTGAATAAATTATTTACTGATAGGAAACAATTACAAGCGGTGATCTTTTAGCAATTTTTTGCAAAATAAAAACCCCGATAGAAATATCGGGGTTTTAGTTCCAAACTTAATTAGATTATTCCGCAGCTGCTTCTGCTGCAACTTCTGGGCGGTCTACTAACTCAATGTATGCCATTGGTGCATTATCGCCTGCACGGAAACCACATTTTAAGATACGGGTGTAACCACCAGCACGATTTGCAAAACGTGGGCCTAATTCATTGAATAATTTAGCAACTGTATCAACGTTGCGTGTACGGGCAAAAGCTAAACGGCGATTTGCAACACTGTCAGCTTTAGCTAAAGTAATTAACGGTTCAATTACACGACGTAACTCTTTTGCTTTTGGTAAAGTTGTCTTGATGATCTCATGTTCAACTAGAGAACTTGCCATATTACGGAACATCGCTTGGCGATGGCTGCTGTTACGGTTTAATTGACGTCCACTCTTACGATGGCGCATAACCTATTCCTTCTTAGAAAATCTATACCGAAACTAGTCTTCTGCAATACTTGCAGGTGGCCAGTTTTCAAGGCGCATACCGAGTGATAAGCCACGAGAAGCAAGAACATCTTTAATCTCTGTAAGAGATTTTTTGCCCAAATTAGGGGTTTTAAGAAGTTCAACTTCTGTACGTTGTACTAAATCACCGATATAGTGAATTGTCTCTGCTTTCAAACAGTTAGCAGAACGAACTGTCAGCTCTAAGTCATCTACTGGACGAAGAAGAATAGGATCAAACTCCGGTTTTTCTTCTTTCACTTCAGGCTGACGAACATCACGCAAATCAACGAATGCAGCAAGTTGTTCTGCTAAAATCGTTGCAGCACGACGGATAGCTTCTTCTGGATCTAATGTACCATTAGTTTCCATCTCAATAACGAGTTTATCTAAGTCTGTACGTTGTTCAACACGAGCAGCTTCAACATTATAAGCAATGCGATCTACTGGGCTGAAACGTGCATCTACCAATAAACGACCAATTGGACGGTCATCGTTTTGAGTATGAAGACGTGCAGATGCAGGCACATAACCACGACCACGTTGAACTCGAATACGCATGTTAATTGACGCATTCTTATCTGTTAAATTACAGATAACATGATCGGGATTTACAATTTCCACATCGCCATCGTGTGTGATGTCGGCTGCAGTTACAGGGCCAATTCCAGATTTATTTAGTGTCAAAATAATATCATCTTTATTTTGCACTTTTACCGCTAGACCTTTAAGGTTTAATAATACCTCAAGAATATCTTCCTGAACGCCTTCTTTGCTGCTGTATTCATGTAATACACCATCAATTTCAACTTCAGTAACTGCACAACCCGGCATAGATGAAAGTAAAATGCGGCGAAGTGCGTTACCTAACGTATGGCCAAAACCACGCTCTAACGGCTCTAATGTCACTTTAGCATGAGTTGAGCTAACTTGCTCAATATTCACTAAGTGTGGCTTTAAAAATTCTGTCACAGAACCCTGCATTTTTTCCTCTCTTTGCGGTTAAGCTAACTATTATTTAGAATAAAGCTCAACAATCAGATGTTCATTAATATCTGCTGATAGATCAGAACGCTCAGGACGACGTTTAAATACGCCTTCCATTTTAGTTGCGTCAACTTCTAACCATGTTGGTTTTTCACGTTGAGTAGCTAATTCTAATGATGCCTTAATACGTGCTTGTTTTTTCGATTTTTCACGAACAGCAACCACATCATCAACAGAAACTTGGAATGAAGGAATGTTTACTACACGACCGTTTACTACGATAGATTTGTGGCTAACAAGTTGGCGTGCTTCAGCACGAGTTGCAGCAAAACCCATACGATAAACTACGTTATCTAAACGACCTTCTAATAATACTAATAAGTTTTCACCTGTATTACCTTTTAAGCGATTTGCTTCTGTATAATAGTTACGGAATTGACGCTCTAAGATACCATAAATACGGCGAACTTTTTGTTTTTCACGTAATTGACTACCGTAGTCAGATAAACGTGGCTTGCGAGCACCATGTTGACCAGGGGCTACATCAAGTCTATTTCTACATTTTGATTCAATCGCACGAACGCCTGATTTTAAGAATAAATCAGTACCTTCACGACGGCTTAGCTTGAGCTTAGGACCCAAATATCTTGCCATTTTCTTTCTCCAATTATTCTAACGTCAATTATACGCGACGTTTTTTCGGTGGACGACAACCGTTATGAGGAATCGGAGTCACATCTGTAATGTTCGTGATACGGAAACCCGCTGCATTTAATGCACGGATTGTAGATTCACGACCCGGACCCGGACCTTTAACCATAACTTCCAAATTCTTTAAACCAAACTCTTTAACCATTTCTGCACAACGCTCTGCAGCAACTTGAGCAGCAAATGGGGTTGATTTACGAGAACCACGGAAACCTGAACCACCTGCAGTTGCCCATGCTAGAGCGTTACCTTGACGGTCAGTAATAGTAACGATTGTGTTATTGAAAGATGCGTGGATATGAGCTACGCCATCTGCAATCTGTTTTTTAACGCGCTTACGTGCGCGAACTGGTGTTTTAGCCATTATTTATCTACTCCGATTATTTTTTGATCGGTTTGCGTGGACCTTTACGGGTACGCGCATTAGTCTTAGTACGTTGACCACGTACCGGTAAACTACGACGATGACGTAAACCACGGTAGCAACCTAGGTCTAAAAGACGTTTGATGCTTAAAGTCACTTCACGACGTAAATCACCTTCGACAGTAAATTTACCAACTTCTTCACGCAGTTTTTCAATCTGCTCTTCAGACAATTCTCTGATCTTTACATCTTCAGCAATACCCGTTGCAGCACAAATTGCTTTAGCACGAGTTTTACCGATACCGTAAATTGCAGTTAATGCGATTACAGTGTGTTTTTGATCAGGAATGTTAATGCCTGCAATACGGGCCACTATGCACTCCTATTATTTAAGTTTATTGATATACTGATCTTGAAAAGCCCGTTTCAGGATACTCAAACAGTATATCAGGACGAATGAGCTGAGCAGTATAACTGCTCAGCAGGTTCTTTGCAAGAAATATGCGTAAAATTAACCTTGACGTTGCTTGTGTTTAGGATCGCTACAAATTACACGAACCACACCTTCACGTTTGATTACTTTACAATTACGGCACATTCTTTTAACTGAAGCACGAACTTTCATTGCTTATCCTTTGTTAAGGGCTTATTGACCTAAGCCTTTTAAGTTAGCTTTCTTCAACACAGAATCATATTGTTGAGACATTAAATGGCTCTGAACCTGTGCGATGAAATCCATAATAACAACCACTACGATTAATAAAGAGGTTCCACCTAATTGGAATGGAACTTTCCATAATGATGTAATGATATAAGGAACCAAACAAACAAAAGTAATATACAACGCACCGATTAAAGTTAAGCGCGTCATTACTTTATCAATATAACGAGATGTTTGTTCGCCTGGTCGATAACCTGGTACAAACGCACCTGATTTCTTAAGATTATCCGCTGTATCACGAGGATTATACTGCATTCCTGTATAAAAGAATGCGAAGAAAATCACTGCCATTGTAAATAATACAATATACAATGGTTGACCTGGCTGTAATAATTGTGAAAGGTTAAATAACCATTCAAAACCTTCACTTTGACCAAACCATTGAGTAATACTTGCAGGGAATAAAATAATACTTGAAGCAAAAATTGCCGGTATTACGCCTGCCATATTAACTTTAAGTGGTAAGTGAGAAGATCTTGCAGGTGCCATCATTCTACCTTGCTGGCGACTTGCATAATTCACAACAATTCTTCTTTGTCCACGTTCAACAAAAACAACAAAATAAGTTACTGCAAATGCAATTATTGCTACTAGTAATAATACAATGAAAGACAGCTCACCTTGGCGAGTTTGCTCAATTGTCTGCCCAATTGTTGCAGGAAGATCTGCAACAATACCTGCAAAAATAATCAATGAGATACCGTTTCCGATACCACGTTCAGTGATTTGCTCACCTAGCCACATTAGGAACATAGTTCCCGTTACTAAGCTAATTACAGAAGTTATATAGAATAACATACTTGGATTAGGAACTAATCCTTGTACCATATTCGGTAGGGCTAATGAAATACCAATAGACTGAATAAATGCTAATAGCAATGTACCATATCGCGTATATTTGCTAATTTTTCTACGACCAGCCTCACCTTCTTTTTTCAATTCAGCTAGAGGGGGATGAATCGCTGTCAATAATTGAATAATAATTGACGCTGAAATATAAGGCATAATACCTAATGCAAATATAGATGCACGGCTTAAAGCACCACCAGAGAACATATTAAACATATCAATGATGGTGCCTTGCTGTTGTCGAATTAATTCGGATAATACAGAAGCATCAATGCCAGGAACAGGTATAAAAGAACCGATACGGAAAACGATTAACGCACCTAAAACAAATAACAATCTTGATTTAAGCTCGCCAGTCCCTTTTTGTGTACTACCTTGGTACCCTGGTTGCTTTGCCATCTATTATTCCTCGATAGAACCGCCAGCAGCTTCGATAGCAGCTTTAGCACCTTTAGTTACACGTAAGCCTTTAACCACAACTGCTTTTTCAATTTTACCTGCTAAAATCACTTTAGCTGATAAAATATCTTTAGTAATGATATTAGCTGCTTTTAACGCATCTAAAGTTACTTCGTTACCATCTACTTTAGCTAAGTCGTTTAAACGAATTTCAGCTACGCGTAACGCTTGTAGTGAAGTAAAACCAAATTTTGGTAAACGACGGTATAAAGGCATTTGACCACCCTCGAAACCACGGCGAACTTTTCCACCTGAACGAGATTTTTGACCTTTATGACCACGACCACCAGTTTTACCTAAACCAGAACCAATACCGCGACCTAAACGTTTTGCACTGTGCTTAGCACCTTCAGCCGGAGAAAGAGAATTTAAACGCATTCTATTATTCCTCCACTTTAACCATATAAGATACTTGATTGATCATACCACGCACTGCTGGTGTATCTTCAAGTTCTACAGTATGACGAATATGACGAAGACCTAAGCCTTTTAACGTTGCTTTATGTTTCGGTAAACGAGCGATAGAGCTACGAGTTTGAGTTACTTTAATTTTTGCCATATCCAATTACCCCAAAATTTCTTCAACTGTTTTGCCACGTTTTGCAGCAACCATTTCAGGTGATTTCATGTTCTCAAGTGCATCAATTGTTGCACGAACAACGTTAATTGGGTTGGTTGAACCGTACGCTTTAGAAAGAACGTTACGAACACCTGCTACTTCTAACACAGCACGCATTGCACCACCAGCGATGATACCAGTACCTTCGCTTGCTGGTTGCATAAATACACGTGAACCAGTGTGTGAACCTTTAACAGGGTGTTGTAATGTCCCTTCGTTTAAAGCTACATTAATCATATTGCGACGAGCTTTTTCCATCGCTTTTTGGATTGCTGCTGGAACTTCACGTGCTTTACCGTAACCAAAACCTACACGACCGTTACCATCGCCCACTACTGTTAAAGCAGTGAAACTCATAATACGACCACCTTTTACGGTTTTAGATACACGGTTAACCGCGATTAGCTTTTCCTGCAGTTCACCAGCTTGTTTTTCGATGTTTGACATCTCAAATTCCTCTATTAGAACTGAAGACCAGCTTCACGAGCAGCATCTGCTAATGATTGTACACGACCGTGGTATTTGAAACCTGAACGATCGAATGCAACCGCTTGAATACCTTTGGCAATCGCACGCTCAGCAACGACTTTACCCACTACTGCTGCGGCTTCTTTATTACCGGTATATTTAACTTGCTCTTTAATTACTTTCTCAACAGTTGAAGCTGCTGCTAAAA
Source organism: Mannheimia granulomatis (assembly GCF_011455695.1). Taxonomy (NCBI): domain Bacteria; kingdom Pseudomonadati; phylum Pseudomonadota; class Gammaproteobacteria; order Pasteurellales; family Pasteurellaceae; genus Mannheimia; species Mannheimia granulomatis. Next base: position 1,925,803 of record NZ_CP015030.1, read on the forward strand.
CTTCTGAGCCGTTTGGTGCGATAACCTGCGCATAGATATGACGCGGGGTACGATGCACGACTAAGCGTGTTGCACCTTGCTCTCTCATTAAGTGACGTGCACGGCTTGCACGACGGATACGAGCTACTTTCTTATCCATAGTGTTACCTTACTTTACTTTTTCTTCGCTTCTTTAGTACGTACTACTTCATCAGAGTAACGTACACCTTTACCTTTATAAGGCTCAGGTTTGCGGTATGCACGAATATCTGCTGCCACTTGACCGATTAACTGTTTGTCAGCACTTTTCAGAATAATTTCTGTTTGTGATGGACATTCACCAGTTACGCCTGCTGGCAACGCGTGTTCTACAGGGTGTGAGAAACCTAAACTTAAAGCAACTGAGTTACCTTTCATTTGAGCTCTGTAACCAACACCCACTAATTGCAATTTCTTAGTAAAGCCTTCAGTAACACCGATAACCATAGCATTAACAAGTGCACGAGCAGTACCTGCTTGCGCATCTGCATTAGCAACACCTTCACGAGGTGCAAAAGTTAATGCGTTAGCGTCATGTTTTACTTCAACTGCATGATGAATTTCGCGAGATAACTCGCCGTTTTTACCTTTAACTGTTAATAGCTGACCGTTAAGTTTTACCTCAACACCGGCAGGAATATTAACAGGTGCTTTTGCAACACGAGACATTTTTCCTACCTCTCTATTATGCTACGTAACAGATAATTTCACCGCCTAAACCTGCTTGACGAGCAGCACGGTCGGTCATTACACCTTTAGATGTAGAAACAACTGCGATACCTAAACCACCCATTACTTTTGGTAACTCGTCTTTACGTTTGTAAATACGAAGACCAGGACGGCTTACACGTTGAATACTTTCCACAACTGGTTTATTTTGGAAATATTTTAAAGTAATTTCCAGTTCAGGTTTTGCACCCTCAACAACTTTAACGCTTTCGATATAACCTTCTTCAGCTAAAACATTTGCAATAGCAACTTTTAACTTAGATGAAGGCATACTGATTGCAACTTTATTCGCAGCTTGACCGTTACGAATACGGGTCAGCATATCTGCGATTGGATCTTGCATGCTCATGTATTTACTCCCATGATTCCAAATTAAAAGAGGTTATTACCAGCTAGCTTTCTTAAGACCCGGGATTTCGCCACGCATTGCAGCTTCACGGACTTTAATACGGCTTAAACCAAACTTACGAAGTACACCATGTGGACGACCAGTTTGACGGCAACGATTACGCTGACGAATCGGGCTAGAATCACGTGGAAGTGTTTGTAATTTTAACACTGCATCCCAACGTTCTTCATCTGAAGAGTTTACATCAGAGATGATTTTCTTTAACTCTTCACGTTTTGCGTAGAATTTATCAGCTAATTTAGCACGTTTTACATCACGTGCGATCATTGATTGTTTTGCCACGATAACCTACCTTATTTACGGAATGGGAAATTGAAAGCCGCTAATAAAGCTTGACCTTCTTCATCGCTTTTCGCTGTTGTGGTAATAGTAATATCTAAACCACGTACACGATCTACTTTATCGTAGTCGATTTCAGGGAAAATGATTTGTTCACGAACACCCATACTGTAATTACCACGACCATCGAATGACTTAGCGTTTAAACCACGGAAGTCACGGATACGTGGAACAGCGATAGTAATCAATCTTTCAAAGAATTCCCACATACGTTCACCACGTAGGGTTACTTTGCATCCGATTGGATATCCCTGACGGATTTTAAAGCCTGCAACAGATTTGCGTGCTTTTGTAATTAAAGGTTTTTGACCGCTGATTGCTGTTAAATCTGCTACTGCGTTATCTAACAGTTTTTTGTCGGTCAATGCTTCACCCACACCCATATTCAGGGTTATCTTTTCGATTCGTGGGACTTGCATGACAGATGAGTAGTTGAATTTCGCTTTTAATTCATTAACTACTGTATCTCTGTAGTAATCATGCAGTTTCGCCATCGCATTACTCCAGTTAATTAAATAATTTCATTATTAGATTTGAAGAAACGTACTTTTTTGCCGTCTTCAATTCTAAAACCTACACGGTCAGCTTTATTTGTTGCCGGGTTAAAGATTGCAACGTTTGATGCATCAATCGCCGCTTCTTTTTTCACTAAACCACCAGCTTTACCTAATGCCGGAACTGGTTTTTCATGTTTAGTGATGATGTTGATCCCTTCAACAACCACTTTACCATTTGGTAACACAGAAGTTACCTTACCACGTTTGCCCTTGTCTTTACCAGCAAGAACAATTACTTCATCGTTTTGACGGATTTTAGCAGCCATTACATTCTCTCCTTACAGTACTTCTGGAGCTAAAGAGATGATTTTCATAAACTTCTCAGAACGAAGTTCACGAGTCACCGGTCCAAAAATACGAGTACCGATTGGTTGCTCTGTGTTATTGTTTAAAATTACACAAGCGTTGCCATCGAAACGAATAACTGCGCCATCTGGGCGACGAACACCCTTCTTGGTGCGCACAACAACTGCTTTTAACACATCACCTTTTTTAACTTTACCGCGTGGAATTGCTTCTTTTACAGTAACTTTAATGATATCGCCAATAGCAGCGTAACGACGGTGCGATCCACCTAGAACCTTGATACACATTACGCTACGAGCCCCTGAGTTATCAGCAACATCCAGCATAGTCTGTTCTTGGATCATATTAGTGCTCCGTTAAATAAAAAAAACACCCTTTCGGGACGAACCTGTTTACACTATATAAACAGGATGCAAAATATACTACAAAATAGAGGAATTAATCAAGTTATTTTTAAGGATTATTTTCTTTCCTGTAGCACCATTCAGATTTATATTTCTAAAGTAAAATATAAATACTCAAAGCTTTAAACAAGCTGTCAAAAAACCCTAATTTTTTGCAAAAGCAATGAGACTAAAATAAAAACCTCGGTAGTAACCGAGGTTTTTATTTGATAATAGTTAATTAAGCAACAATTGCTTTTTCAACTACACGAACTAAAGTCCAAGATTTAGTTTTTGAAACAGGACGACATTCCTTAATTTCAACAACATCACCTAATTTAGCTTCGTTATTTTCATCGTGTACATGAAGTTTAGTTGTACGACGGATAAACTTACCATAAATTGGATGTTTAACTGTACGTTCGATAGCAACTACAAATGATTTATCCATTTTGTCGCTAACCACTTTACCTTGTACTGTACGAATTTTATCAGTCATTATTCACCCGCCTTTTCGGTTAATACAGTTTTAACTTGTGCAATGCTACGACGCACTTGTTTTAACTGGTGGGTTTGTTGAAGCTGACCGGTGGCTGCTTGCATACGCAATTTGAATTGTTCACCTAAAAGGTTCACTAACTCACCATTCAGCTCTTCAACACTTTTATTACGTAGTTCTTGAGCTTTCATTACATCACCGTTTTAGTTACAAATGTGGTTTTGAACGGAAGTTTAGCTGCCGCTAATGCGAATGCGTTACGAGCAACTTCTTCAGATACACCATCCATTTCATAGAGAACTTTACCCGGTTGGATTAAGGCTACCCAGTATTCAACGTTACCTTTACCTTTACCCATACGGACTTCTAATGGTTTTTCAGTGATTGGTTTGTCTGGGAACACACGGATCCAGATTTTACCTTGACGTTTTACTGCACGGCTCATCGCACGACGAGCAGCTTCAATTTGACGAGCAGTTAAACGACCACGACCAATCGCTTTTAAACCGAATGAACCGAAGCTCACTTCTGTACCGCCCGCGATACCACGGTTACGGCCTTTGTGTACTTTACGGAATTTTGTACGTTTTGGTTGTAACATTCAGTGATCTCCTTATTTACGACCTTTGCGAGCTGGCTTTTTAGGCTGTGCCGCTGGTTCTTTTTCAGATTCAATCACTGCAGCCATTCCACCAAGAATCTCACCTTTGAAGATCCACACTTTTACGCCAATTACGCCGTAAGTGGTGTGAGCTTCAGCAGTGTTATAATCGATGTCTGCACGAAGTGTATGTAGAGGCACTCGACCTTCACGATACCACTCTGAGCGAGCAATTTCTGCACCACCTAAACGACCGCTAACTTCAACTTTGATACCTTTAGCACCTAATTTCATTGCGTTCTGAACCGCTTTCTTCATAGCACGGCGGAACATAACACGACGTTCAAGTTGAGAAGCGATGCTATCAGCAACTAATTTTGCATCTAGCTCTGGTTTTTTCACTTCAGCGATATTGATTTGAGCTGGAACACCAGCAATTTTAGCAACTGCGTTGCGTAATTTCTCAACATCTTCGCCTTTTTTACCGATAACGATACCAGGACGGGCTGTGTGAATAGTTACACGAATACTTTTTGCAGGACGCTCAATAGTGATACGTGATACAGAAGCGTTCGCTAACTCTTTGTTTAAAAATTGACGTACTTTGAAATCGCCTTCTAAGTTATCAGCGAAATCTTGTGTATTCGCGAACCAAGTAGAGTTCCAAGGTTTAACAATACCTAGGCGAATACCATTAGGATGTACTTTCTGACCCATTTGTTATTCTCCACTTAATTAACGATCTGACACAACCACAGTGATGTGGCTTGTACGTTTTAAAATACGATCTGCACGACCTTTTGCACGTGGCATTACACGTTTCATGCTTGGACCTTCATCAACGAAGATTTTAGCAACTTTAAGGTCATCGACATCTGCACCGTCATTGTGCTCTGCGTTTGCAATAGCAGACTCTAATACTTTCTTAACTAAAGCAGCTGCTTTTTTGTTAGTGAAAGTTAAGATTTCTAATGCTTGCGCAACTTTTTTACCACGGATTAAGTCAGCAACTAAGCGAGCTTTTTGGGCAGAAGTACGAGCGTAACGATGTTTAGCAATAGTTTCCATCTTTTACCTCTTATTTCTTAGCTTTCTTATCTGCGGCGTGACCGCGGTATGTACGAGTCGGGGCAAATTCACCTAGTTTATGACCGATCATTTCATCGGAAACATAAACAGGAACGTGCTGACGACCATTATGGACTGCGATGGTCAAACCAATCATTGATGGAATGATCATTGAACGACGGGACCAAGTTTTAATTGGCTTTTTATCCCCGCTTTCCACCGCCTTCTCTACCTTCTTCAACAAGTGTAGGTCAAGGAAAGGACCTTTCTTGAGGGAACGTGGCATTGGTGTTTACCTTTTAGTTAATGAATAAAATTATTTGCCACGACGACGTACGATGAATTTATCAGTACGTTTGTTGTGACGAGTTTTCTTACCTTTGGTTTGAACGCCCCAAGGTGTAACAGGATGTTTACCGAAGTTACGACCTTCACCACCACCGTGTGGGTGGTCTACCGGGTTCATTGCAGTACCACGAACTGTTGGACGAATACCTCTCCAACGGTTTGCACCTGCTTTACCAAGTACGCGAAGCATATGCTCTGAGTTACCTACTTCACCGATGGTTGCAGTACACTCAGCTAAAACTTTACGCATTTCGCCTGAACGAAGGCGTAAAGTAACATAGTTACCTTCACGAGCGATAATTTGCACGTAAGCACCTGCAGAACGAGCAATTTGACCACCTTTACCTGGTTTTAATTCAACATTGTGAACTGTAGAACCAACAGGGATATTACGCATAGGTAACGCATTACCTACTTTAATCGGAGCTGAAGCACCTGCTTGAATCGTATCACCAGCAGATAAGCCTTTTGGTGCTAAGATATAACGGCGCTCACCATCTTTATAAAGAACTAATGCAATGTTTGCAGAACGATTTGGATCGTATTCTAAACGCTCAACAACAGCTGGAATGTCTAATTTGTTACGTTTGAAGTCAATTAAACGATAGTGTTGTTTATGACCGCCACCAATGTGACGAGTTGTGATACGACCTAAATTGTTACGACCACCAGTTCTAGATTTAGTATCTAATAATGGTGCATAAGGTTTACCCTTATGTAATTCTGCGTTAACAACTTTAACTACGTGACGACGACCAGCGGAGGTCGGCTTACATTTAACGATAGCCATTGTATTTTATTCCTCCGTTTTATTACTCTGCCGCACCTTCAACGAAGTCAAGTGATTGACCTTCTTGAAGAGTTACATAAGCTTTTTTCCAGTCACTACGACGACCCATTTTAGCACCGCGACGTTTAGTTTTACCTTTAACGATTACAGTACGAACAGAGTCCACTTTCACTTCAAATAGTTGCTCAACTGCATTTGCAATTTCAACTTTGTTAGCATCCAATGCTACTTTGAAAACGATAGTGTTGCCTTTTTCAGCATTATTCGTCGCTTTTTCAGAGATATGTGGTGCTTTTAACACATTTAGCAAACGTTCTTGTTGAATCATGCTAACATCTCCTCAATTTGTTTTACTGCATCAACAGTAACAACCACTTTATCGAAAGCAATTAAGCTAACTGGGTCGATACCTTGAACATCACGCACATCTACTTTATAAAGGTTGCGCGCAGCTAAGAATAGATTTTCATCTAAGCTTGCAGTAATGATAAGAGCGTCAGTTAACGCCATATCTTTTAATTTTTGTGCTAATACTTTAGTTTTTGGTGCATCAATTTCAAATTTTTCAACAACTACTAAACGGTCTTGACGAACCAGTTCAGAAAGAATGCTCTTAATTGCACCACGGTACATTTTTTTGTTCACTTTTTGGCTATGATCTTGTGGTTTCGCAGCAAAAGTGATACCACCTGAACGCCAGATTGGTGATTTGATGTCACCAGAACGTGCACGGCCTGTACCTTTTTGACGCCAAGGTTTTTTACCTGAACCAGACACTTCAGCACGAGTTTTTTGAGCACGAGATCCTTGACGAGCACCTGCTGCATAAGCAACAACTACTTGGTGGATTAATGCTTCATTAAACTCACGTCCGAAGGTAGTTTCAGAAACAGTTAGTGCGTTTGCACCTACAACTTGCAATTCCATCTCTATCTCCTAGACTTATGCTTTAACTGCTGGTTTAACGATAACATCACTATTAGCAGCGCCTGGAACAGCACCTTTAACTAATAATAATTTACGCTCAGCATCTACACGAACAACTTCAAGTGATTGAACAGTTACACGCTCAGCACCTAAGTGTCCAGCCATTTTTTTACCTTTAAACACACGACCTGGAGTTTGGTTTTGACCAATAGAACCAAGTACACGATGTGATAAAGAGTTACCGTGTGTAGCATCTTGAGTACGGAAATTCCAGCGTTTAACACCGCCTTGGAAACCTTTACCTTTTGATGTACCAGTAACATCGACTTTTTTAACATCTGTGAAGATGTCAACATTGATTTCTTGACCTAAAGTGAATTCTTCACCTTCAGTACGAAATTCCCATAAACCGCGACCAGCTTCAACACCTGCTTTCACGAAATGACCTGCTTCTGGTTTAGTTACACGACTTGCTTTTTTAGAGCCAGTAGTAACTTGAATTGCAGAATAGCCATCGTTTTCAAGGGTTTTAACTTGAGTAACACGGTTGGCTTCGATTTCGATAACGGTAACTGGAATAGACACGCCGTCTTCAGTGAAAACGCGGGTCATACCAACTTTACGACCGATTAAACCAATCATTGTAATAACCTCTTAAAATTCCCAATTAACCTAGACTAATCTGAACATCAACGCCAGCAGCTAGATCTAAACGCATTAATGCATCAACAGTTTTTTCTGTTGGTTCAACAATATCAACTAAACGTTTGTGAGTACGGATTTCATATTGATCACGTGCATCTTTGTTCACGTGTGGAGAAATCAATACAGTGAAACGTTCTTTACGAGTTGGTAAAGGAATTGGACCACGAACTTGTGCACCAGTACGTTTAGCTGTTTCTACGATCTCCGCAGTAGATTGATCAATTAAACGATGATCAAATGCTTTTAAGCGGATACGGATTCTTTGGTTCTGCATTAGACCAGAGCTCCAATTAAAAAATTTAGCTAATAAAAAAACCAAACTACCACTTAACCAATAGGATAAGGGAGCTCAGTTAAACCTATATAGTTCCAAAATTAGGAACATTTTTACATTACAAAATCTGCAATGCCATTTGATAAATGATTACATCAAACGTCTCAATTAATGTTGGTTAACCCATACCATAAATAGAGCGCTGCAATTCTACCTATAAATTATCACTTATGCAACTATTTTTGCATTTTTTGTTTCGCACGCAAAGTACAAAACCTATTAAGATACACAATATTTCCCATACAACAATTGAAGTAACTCAAAGAAAGGATATTTTTATCTTTTTTTATCAAAACTTTTCGAGCAACTTCACAATTCTAGAAAATCCTAGTTGAAATTTAGTGCATAACAGTTTATTCATTGACTTGAACAATAATACACATACCACTTTACGCCAGGAGGCTAGACATGAAAGCGACTAATGAAATTAGACAAGAAATTGCCCCTCTATTTTCACCAATTATCGGACAATTTCGACTGAAAACATATTTTTCCTACTATGCTGTTTTCAAAAATGATTTAATGATCGCTCTATACCAGAACAATTCCATATACCTACGTATTGCAACTAAATATTCAGAGCTCATTTTTAATCACCCAGATACAAACCCGTTATGTGATGATAAGATAGGGCTACAAAGTAATAAATTTTATAATCTTCCGGCTGATATTCTTGCCAATAATTCCCTCTTTACTGACTTAGTTATCTCAATTGTAGATGAGCTTAATCAGCTAAAACAAGAATGCCACAAAAAACGTGCAACTCAAATTAGAAATTTACCTAATATGAATATCAAATTAGAAAGAATGCTCAAAAAAATCGGAATTCTTTCTATCCAAGATTTCATAGAGGAAGGATATATTAAAGTATTTATTAAGCTAGTTATACAAGGAATAGATGTGACTGAGGAGCTACTTTTTAAATTAAATGGGGCTTTAAATCATCAATATATCTACACATTCACAGAACAGCAAAAACGAGAATTAATGCAAGAAGCAAATCAAGCCTTATATGAAGCAGGGCTACGTAAACGCTTCGCCTATTAAACAATAATGTGATCCAAATCATAAAACTGCCAAAAACTGGTAGGGAATTGCATTTCACAGTTCATTTCTTTTCCTTTTATGCTAGTATTTCCTTAATACCTCTAAATTATTAGAAGGTGTCAATTTTAAATTTCATTAAAATTTAGGAGTCAAGTATGGAATACCGTATCGAAAAAGACACTATGGGTGAAGTGCAAGTCCCGGCTGATAAATATTGGGCAGCACAAACAGAACGTTCACGCAATAATTTCAAAATTGGTCCTGAAGCATCAATGCCTGCTGAAATTATCGAAGCCTTTGGTTATCTGAAAAAAGCGGCTGCTTACGCGAACCACGATCTAGGCGTACTAGCGGTCGAAAAACGCGATTTAATTGCAAAAGCCTGTGACGAAATTTTAGCCAACAAACTTGATGATCAGTTCCCACTCGTTATTTGGCAAACAGGTTCCGGCACACAGTCAAATATGAATGTGAACGAAGTCATCTCTAACCGTGCACACGTGCTTAATGGTGGCAAACTCGGAGAGAAGTCTATCATTCATCCTAACGATGACGTAAACAAATCCCAATCTTCTAATGACACCTACCCAACCGCAATGCATATTGCGGCATATAAAAAAGTAGTTGAACATACCCTTCCTTGCGTAAAACGCTTGCAAAAAACCTTTGCGGAAAAAGCAGAATCCTTTAAAGATGTAGTAAAAATCGGACGTACACATTTAATGGATGCTACTCCATTAACATTAGGTCAAGAGTTTTCCGCTTATGCTGCTCAATTAGCCTTCGGTATTAAAGCCTTAGAAAATACCCTACCTCACTTATCTGAACTCGCCTTAGGTGGTACAGCTGTAGGCACAGGTTTAAATACACCAAAAGGCTATGATGTAGTAGTTGCGGACTATATCGCTAAATTCACAGGCTTACCTTTTGTAACTGCACAAAATAAATTTGAAGCCCTAGCAACTCATGATGCGATTGTAGAAACCCACGGCGCCTTAAAACAAATCGCAGTTTCTTTATATAAAATTGCTAACGATATCCGCTTATTAGCCTCAGGCCCTCGCTCAGGTATCGGCGAAATCTTAATTCCTGAAAACGAACCGGGTTCGTCCATCATGCCGGGTAAAGTAAATCCAACCCAATGCGAAGCAATGACAATGGTTGCCGCACAAGTGCTAGGTAACGACACCACAATTTCTTTTGCAGGCACTCAAGGCCACTTCCAATTAAATGTATTTAAACCTGTAATGGCTGCAAACTTCTTACAATCTGCTCAATTATTAGGGGATGCTTGCGTGTCATTTGATGAACATTGTGCAGTAGGCATTGAGCCAAACTACCCACGCATTAAACAACAGCTTGATAATTCATTAATGTTAGTTACTGCATTAAATACCCATATAGGCTACGAAAATGCTGCAAAAATTGCCAAAACTGCCCATAAAAACGGCACAACATTAAAAGAAGAGGCGATTAATCTCGGCTTAGTATCCGCTGAAGATTTTGATGCTTGGGTTCGTCCTGAAGATATGGTTGGTAGCTTAAAATAAATTAAGCAAACTGTATTAACCGTTACACCTCAATCCTTGGGTATAACCCACAAAGGCTTGAGGTGTATTTTTTTATAGCGAGGGTTCTGATTTTGTTTTAGAATGGCATCATCTTTTTTAAAAGGAACCACCAATGAAAAAACTACTTTTAGTGGCATTAATCGCCACCTTAGGCTTAAGTGCGTGTGGCGTAAAAGGCCCACTTTACTTCCCTGAGTCAGCACCAAAACACGAACAAAAATAATGCTGACAAGCGGTTAAATTTCACTAAAAATTTGCATAGATACGAGTTTGTAACAGCATCAGCTCATACGTAAAATTTTAGTAAAAATTGACCGCTTGTTATTTTACTTTTCTTATAAAAATCAAAACACAACGGAATTATATGAACCATTTTGAATACAGAAACAATCAACTTTTTGCCGAAGAGGTGGCGATTTCAGAGATTATCAAACAGCACGGCACCCCGGCTTATATCTATTCTCGAGCCACCCTTGAACGCCATTGGCACGCCTTCAACAATGCCTTCGGCTCACACCCACATTTAGTCTGCTTCGCGGTCAAATCTAACTCAAACATTGCCTTATTAAATGTCATGGCTCGCCTCGGTTCAGGCTTTGATATTGTTTCCCAAGGGGAATTAGAACGTGTTTTAGCCGCAGGTGGTGATCCTGCTAAAATCGTTTTCTCCGGCGTGGCAAAATCCCATAGTGAAATCAAACGAGCATTAGAAGTGGGGATCCGTTGTTTCAATATTGAGTCAATTCCAGAATTACACCGTATTAATGAAGTAGCTGCTCAGTTAGGAAAAATTGCCCCAATTTCTCTACGAGTAAACCCAGATGTGGATGCACACACCCACCCTTATATTTCAACGGGTTTGAAAGAAAATAAATTCGGGGTGAGTGTGACCCAAGCTAGAGAAGTTTATCGCTTAGCAAAAACCTTGGATAACGTAAAAATTACCGGAATGGATTGCCATATCGGCTCACAATTAACCGAATTACAACCGTTCCTAGACGCAACAGATCGTTTAATCGTGCTAATGGAACAGCTTAAAGAAGACGGTATAGAACTACATCATTTAGATTTAGGAGGTGGTTTAGGCGTGCCTTATAACGGTGAAGAGCCGCCGCATCCAACAGAATATGTCAAAGCCTTACTTGAAAAATTAAAAGGTTACGAAAATCTAGAAATTATCATTGAGCCAGGGCGGGCTATTACTGCAAATGCGGGTATTTTGGTAACCAAAGTCGAATATATCAAACAGAGTGAAGATCGTAATTTTGCGATTGTCGATACGGGAATGAACGATATGATTCGTCCAGCACTTTATGAAGCTTATATGCAAATTACCGAAGTGGATAAAACCCTCAACCGAGAAAAAACACTCTACGATGTGGTTGGCCCAATTTGCGAAACTTCAGACTTCTTAGGCAAAGCAAGAGAATTAGCGGTTGCAGAAGGCGATTTAATTGCAATGCGTTCTGCCGGAGCTTACGGTGCTGCAATGTCTTCAACCTATAACTCTCGCCCACAAGCAGCAGAAATTATGGTTGATGGTAACCAAGCTCACTTAATTAAAGCCCGTGCAACTTTCGCCGATTTATGGCGTCTGGAAAAATTATTACCTTAATAGTAAAAAGAGGAAATCAGAATGAAATTATATGGTTTAGTTGGAGCTTGTTCCTTTGTGCCACACGTGGCATTAGAGTGGATCAAAGCTCAAACCCAGCAAAATTATGAATTCCAAGCAGTCAGCCGTGAATTTATTAAATCAGCCGAATATTTAGCCCTCAACCCTCGTGGTGCTGTGCCGTTATTGGTAGATGGCGATTTAGCCCTTTCCCAAAATCAGGCAATTTTGCACTATTTGGACGAACTCTACCCAGACGCCAAATTATTCGGTAGCAAAACAGCAAGAGATAAAGCAAAAGCGGCACGCTGGTTATCTTTCTTTAACGCAGATGTACACAAATCTTTCGTGCCATTATTCCGATTACCAAGTTATGCTGAAGGCAATGAAGAGCTTATTAAAGCCATTCGCCAGCAAGCAGCGGAACAAATTCTGGAACAATTAGCAACTGCGAATGAATATTTAGAAAGCCATATTTTCTTCGGTGAAACAATTTCGGTTGCGGACGTGTACCTTTACATTATGCTAAATTGGTGCCGCCGATTAGGCTTAGATTTTTCACATCTCGAGCAGCTATCTAACTTTATGCAACGTGTTGAAGCGGATAAAGGCGTAGATAACACTCTCGACCAAGAAGGCTTAAAAGGCTAATTTACGAGATTAATCATTTAAGACGATAGATTTATGCTAAAATCTATCGTCTTTTATTTTTAGGAATCACAATGTTAAATACCGTTTCAGACAGCCTACTTGCCCCAAGTGGCATTGAATTTTCTCATTTAAGCCAAGTGCTCGATCAATTTTCCGGCAGAAATATTGATTATGCCGATCTCTATTTCCAACTTAGCCAAGATGAAAGCTGGTCACTAGAAGATAGCATTATCAAAGAAGGCGGGTTCTATATCGACCGCGGTTTTGGCGTACGTGCCGTAGCAGGTGAGAAAACCGGATTTGCTTATGCTGACCAAATCACGCTTAAACAATTAGAACAATGTGCGGCCGCAGCACGCTCTATCAGTGCTACAAGCGGTCAATTATCGGTAAAAAATTTCAAAAAAACGACCGCTTGTACACGCTATCCAGCTATCAATCCGCTAGATTCCATCAGCCGTGAACAAAAAGTAGAACTACTGCATTTAGTGGATAAAACCGCTCGAGCAGAAGATCCACGTGTAATTCAAGTAAATGCTAATTTATCTGCTGTTTATGAAGAGATGTTAGTTGCAGCTACAGATGGCACATTGGCTTCCGACATCCGACCTTTAGTGCGATTATCAGTTTCCGTCTTAGTTGAACAAAATGGCAAACGTGAACGAGGCTCATCAGGTGCGGGCGGACGCTTCGGCTTAACTTGGTTCTTAGCACCGAACGAAACCGGTTTTAGCCGTGCCGAATATCTCGCAAAAGAAGCGGTGAGACAAGCACTCGTTAACCTTAATGCTATTCCAGCACCAGCAGGCACATTGCCAATTGTTCTCGGTGCAGGCTGGCCGGGTATTTTATTACACGAAGCGGTCGGACACGGTTTAGAGGGCGACTTCAACCGTAAAGAAAGCTCCCTCTTCACCGGACGAATCGGTGAACTGGTTACCTCACCGCTTTGTACTATTGTCGATGATGGCACGGTGCCGAATATGCGTGGTTCAATTACAGTTGACGATGAGGGCATCCCTTCACAACGCAATGTATTAATTGAGAACGGTATTCTCAAAGGCTATATGCAAGACAAACTCAACGCTCGACTTATGGGAGTTGAACCAACAGGTAACGGCAGACGCGAATCTTACGCCCACTTACCGATGCCACGAATGACAAATACCTACTTAACCGAGGGTAACCACGAATTTGAAGAGATGATCGAATCCGTCGAATACGGCTTATATGCACCGCATTTCAGTGGCGGGCAAGTGGATATTACCTCCGGCAAATTTGTGTTCTCAACCGCAGAAGCCTACTTAATTGAAAAAGGTAAAATCACGAAACCGGTAACAGGAGCAACCTTAATCGGCAGTGGGATTGAAGCAATGCAACAAATCTCTATGGTCGGAAAAAAAATGGAACTCGACCCCGGCATTGGCACCTGCGGCAAAGAAGGGCAATCTGTACCAGTCTGTGTTGGGCAACCGACAGTGAAGTTAGATAAAATTACTGTGGGTGGGAGAGGATAATTCTCTCAACTTTGCAAAAAATTAAGAAAATATGACCGCTTATTAAACAAGAAGAGGGAAAATAATATGGCTTGGATACAAATTCGTTTAAATAGTACAGATAAATACGCAGAAGAAATCAGCGATTTTTTAACAGATATTGGAGCTGTTTCGGTGACCTTTATGGACAGCCAAGACACCCCAATTTTTGAGCCGCTTCCGGGCGAAACACGTCTTTGGGGTAACACCGATGTTGTGGGCTTATTTGATGCCGAAACCGATATGCAAATTATCGTAGAAGCACTAAAAACCAGTAAATTAGTCGAAGAAAATTTTGCTCACAAAATCGAACAAATCGAAGATAAAGATTGGGAACGTGAATGGATGGATAACTTCCACCCAATGCAATTTGGCAAACGCTTATGGATCTGCCCAAGCTGGCGAGAAGTCCCGGATCCTAACGCAGTTAATGTGATGCTAGATCCAGGGTTAGCCTTTGGTACAGGGACTCACCCAACTACTGCGCTCTGCTTACAATGGCTAGATAGCTTAGATCTTGAAGGCAAAACTGTGATTGATTTCGGTTGCGGTTCAGGCATTTTAGCGATTGCTGCATTAAAACTCGGGGCAAAACAGGCTATTGGGATTGACATTGATCCCCAAGCGATTCTTGCCAGTCAAAATAACGCTGAAGCTAATGGGGTCGCTGATCGTTTACAACTATTCTTAGCGAAAGACCAACCAAAAGATTTACAAGCTGATGTTGTAGTCGCCAATATCTTAGCCGGCCCACTAAAAGAGTTGGCACCTAATATTATTACTCTCGTAAAATCTCAAGATAAGCTAGGTTTATCAGGTATTTTAACCACTCAGGCGGAATCTGTTTGTGAGGCCTATTCAACAGATTTCATATTAGATCCTGTCGCAACAAATGACGAATGGTGCCGTATTACCGGCATAAAAAAAGAATAGTTACAGATTTTTCTTAAAAACAGACCGCTTGTATTCGCTTATAACCACAAGCGGTCTACTTTATCTTGCAAAGGATTCGCGATATCATCATCCTTACTTTCTGCTTTCCCCTCACGGCCTCTACACCCTCTTTCCTCTTACTCTTTCTTCTTACCCTCGCTCTTCCCTCTGGCTCGAGCCTCTCTTTTCTCTGCCTCTGCCCATCTCTGCATGCCCTTTCTGCGTACCTACCCCAAAACAAAAACCCCAAGCCTATCGCTAAGCTCGGGGTCCTCTAATTAAGCCCTGATGTTGCCCTACTCTCACATGCGGAATCCACACACTACCATCGGCGTCACTGCGTTTCACTTCTGAGTTCGGAATGGAATCAGGTGGCACCACAGCACTATCGACATCAGGAAAATCTTCGATGATTCAGACTTTCTTCGTCTTTCTTTTTATCTTTGTCTTTCCAAATTGTTCTTTCGTTCTTTACTTTCTTCGGCTTTCGCCTTTCATTCGAAACAAGCTGTTACTGATTCTTAATTTCCGTCTTTTCGTTTTGTTTTGTTAATTTCTCAACCCTTTCACTAAAAACACTTGAGCGTTGTATAGTTAAGCCTCTCGGGCAATTAGTATGTGTTAGCTCAACGTCTCGCAACGCTTACACACCACACCTATCTACGTCGTAGTCTTCAACAACCCTTACCGACTTATAGTCGGGGAGAACTCATCTCTTGGCAAGTTTCGTGCTTAGATGCTTTCAGCACTTATCTCTTCCGCACATAGCTACCCGGCAATGCGTCTGGCGACACAACCGGAACACCAGGGGTGCGTCCACTCCGGTCCTCTCGTACTAGGAGCAGCCCCAATCAATTCTCCAACGCCCACGGCAGATAGGGACCGAACTGTCTCACGACGTTCTAAACCCAGCTCGCGTACCACTTTAAATGGCGAACAGCCATACCCTTGGGACCTACTTCAGCCCCAGGATGTGATGAGCCGACATCGAGGTGCCAAACACCGCCGTCGATATGAACTCTTGGGCGGTATCAGCCTGTTATCCCCGGAGTACCTTTTATCCGTTGAGCGATGGCCCTTCCATTCAGAACCACCGGATCACTATGACCTGCTTTCGCACCTGCTCGACTTGTCTGTCTCGCAGTTAAGCTTGCTTATACCATTGCACTAACCTCACGATGTCCGACCGTGATTAGCAAACCTTCGTGCTCCTCCGTTACTCTTTGGGAGGAGACCGCCCCAGTCAAACTACCCACCAGACACTGTCCGAACACCCGATTAGGGCGCTTCGTTAGAACATCAAACGTTAAAGGGTGGTATTTCAAGGACGCCTCCACACAAACTAGCGTTCATGCTTCAAAGGCTCCCACCTATCCTACACATCAAAATTCAATGTTCAGTGTCAAGCTATAGTAAAGGTTCACGGGGTCTTTCCGTCTAGCCGCGGGTACACCGCATCTTCACGGCGATTTCAATTTCACTGAGTCTCGGGTGGAGACAGCCTGGCCATCATTATGCCATTCGTGCAGGTCGGAACTTACCCGACAAGGAATTTCGCTACCTTAGGACCGTTATAGTTACGGCCGCCGTTTACTGGGGCTTCGATCAGGAGCTTCTCTTTCGATAACACCATCAATTAACCTTCCAGCACCGGGCAGGCATCACACCCTATACGTCCACTTTCGTGTTTGCAGAGTGCTGTGTTTTTAATAAACAGTTGCAGCCAGCTGGTATCTTCGACCGGTTCAACCTTCGTCCGCGAGGGACTACAATCTACGCCGGCGCACCTTCTCCCGAAGTTACGGTGCTATTTTGCCTAGTTCCTTCACCCGAGTTCTCTCAAGCGCCTGAGTATTCTCTACCTGACCACCTGTGTCGGTTTATAGTACGGTTTAGTGTAATCTGAAGCTTAGTGGCTTTTCCTGGAAGCGTGGTATCGGTTACTTCAGCTCCGTAGAGCCTCGTCATCACTTCTCGGTGTTAAAAGCGTCCGGATTTGCCTAAACGCTCCACCTACCGGCTTAAACAGGGATATCCAACACCCTGATAACCTAACCTTCTCCGTCCCCACATCGCAATTACACCAAGTACGGGAATATTAACCCGTTTCCCATCGACTACGCTTTTCAGCCTCGCCTTAGGGGCCGACTCACCCTGCCCCGATTAACGTTGGACAGGAACCCTTGGTCTTCCGGCGAACGAGTTTTTCACTCGTTTTATCGTTACTTATGTCAGCATTCGCACTTCTGATACGTCCAGCAAACCTCTCGATTCACCTTCTTCCGCTTACAGAACGCTCCCCTACCCAACAGACTTTCGTCTGATGCCGCAGCTTCGGTGACTAGTTTTAGCCCCGTTACATCTTCCGCGCAGGCCGACTCGACTAGTGAGCTATTACGCTTTCTTTAAATGATGGCTGCTTCTAAGCCAACATCCTAGCTGTCTAAGCCTTCCCACTTCGTTTCCCACTTAACTAGTACTTGGGGACCTTAGCTGGCGGTCTGGGTTGTTTCCCTCTCCACGATGGACGTTAGCACCCACCGTGTGTCTCCTGAGTATCACTCTTCGGTATTCGCAGTTTGCATCGGGTTGGTAATCCGGGATGGACCCCTAGCCGAAACAGTGCTCTACCCCCGAAGGTGTCCGCTCAAGGCTCTACCTAAATAGATTTCGGGGAGAACCAGCTATCTCCCGGTTTGATTGGCCTTTCACCCCCAGCCACAAGTCATCCGCTAATTTTTCAACATTAGTCGGTTCGGTCCTCCAATTAGTGTTACCCAATCTTCAACCTGCCCATGGCTAGATCACCGGGTTTCGGGTCTATACCTTGCAACTCAAACGCCCAGTTAAGACTCGGTTTCCCTACGGCTCCCTTATTCAGTTAACCTTGCTACAAAATATAAGTCGCTGACCCATTATACAAAAGGTACGCAGTCACAGAACAAGTCTGCTCCCACTGCTTGTACGCACAAGGTTTCAGGTTCTATTTCACTCCCCTCGCCGGGGTTCTTTTCGCCTTTCCTTCACAGTACTGGTTCACTATCGGTCAATCAGGAGTATTTAGCCTTGGAGGATGGTCCCCCCATCTTCAAACAGGATATCACGTGTCCCGCCCTACTTGTTGTTAGCCTAGTACCACAATAATGTTTTCGAGTACGGGACTATCACCCTCTGTGGTTGAGCTTCCCAGCTCATTCCTCTAACAAAACTGCTATCACTAACTGGCTCTTTCGCGTTCGCTCGCCGCTACTAACGAAATCTCGGTTGATTTCTTTTCCTCGGGGTACTTAGATGTTTCAGTTCTCCCGGTTTGCCTCATTTACCTATGTATTCAGTAAATGATAGTAGGTTCTTCACCTACTGGGTTTCCCCATTCGGACATCTTGGATTAAACGCCTCTTATCGACTCATCCAAGCTTTTCGCAGATTAGCACGTCCTTCTTCGCCTCTGATTGCCAAGGCATCCACCTTGTGCGCTTAGTCACTTAACTATACAACCTCAAATGTTTTTTTCTCGGTTGCTAAATTAACAACTTGCTTGAGTGCTTTTGTTCACTCAAGACTTCAACTACTCAGACTTTCTTTCGAAAATCTCTCAGTTTTTCAGCTTGTTTCTCAATTTTTAAAGAACATTAAGACAATAAAAATCATCTTTAAATGGCGTCCCCACGGGGATTCGAACCCCGGTTACCGCCGTGAAAGGGCGATGTCCTAGGCCTCTAGACGATGGGGACAACATTTAAAGATGCTTTCCGCTTTGCCATTTTGGGTTAAACATTCTAGCTACTTTTGCCATATCTTGCAAGATTATGACCGCTTGAATGCCTAACTTTCATTCATCTCTTGTCCTGCGCTTATCTATCAAACAATCTGTGTGAACACTTGCTGTCGTTACAGCTCCACTTCGCTCTCGCTTAGCTTCGCCCTTGATTTTTGGTAAGGAGGTGATCCAACCGCAGGTTCCCCTACGGTTACCTTGTTACGACTTCACCCCAGTCATGAATCATACCGTGGTAAACGCCCCCCTTGCGGTTAAGCTATCTACTTCTGGTACAACCCACTCCCATGGTGTGACGGGCGGTGTGTACAAGGCCCGGGAACGTATTCACCGCAACATTCTGATTTGCGATTACTAGCGATTCCGACTTCATGGAGTCGAGTTGCAGACTCCAATCCGGACTTAGACGTACTTTCTGAGATTCGCTCACCATCGCTGGGTCGCCGCCCTCTGTATACGCCATTGTAGCACGTGTGTAGCCCTACTCGTAAGGGCCATGATGACTTGACGTCATCCCCACCTTCCTCCGGTTTATCACCGGCAGTCTCCTTTGAGTTCCCGACCGAATCGCTGGCAACAAAGGATAAGGGTTGCGCTCGTTGCGGGACTTAACCCAACATTTCACAACACGAGCTGACGACAGCCATGCAGCACCTGTCTCAAAGTTCCCGAAGGCACACTCGCATCTCTGCAAGCTTCTTTGGATGTCAAGAGTAGGTAAGGTTCTTCGCGTTGCATCGAATTAAACCACATGCTCCACCGCTTGTGCGGGCCCCCGTCAATTCATTTGAGTTTTAACCTTGCGGCCGTACTCCCCAGGCGGTCGATTTATCACGTTAGCTACGGGCACCAGAGTTAAACCCCAATCCCCAAATCGACAGCGTTTACGGCGTGGACTACCAGGGTATCTAATCCTGTTTGCTCCCCACGCTTTCGCACATGAGCGTCAGTACATTCCCAAGGGGCTGCCTTCGCCTTCGGTATTCCTCCACATCTCTACGCATTTCACCGCTACACGTGGAATTCTACCCCTCCCTAAAGTACTCTAGACTCCCAGTCTGAAATGCAATTCCCAGGTTAAGCCCGGGGATTTCACACCTCACTTAAAAGTCCGCCTGCGTGCCCTTTACGCCCAGTTATTCCGATTAACGCTCGCACCCCCCGTATTACCGCGGCTGCTGGCACGGAGTTAGCCGGTGCTTCTTCTGTAGTTAACGTCAATTGATTGTTCTATTAAAACAATCACCTTCCTCGCTACCGAAAGAACTTTACAACCCGAAGGCCTTCTTCATTCACGCGGCATGGCTGCATCAGGGTTCCCCCCATTGTGCAATATTCCCCACTGCTGCCTCCCGTAGGAGTCTGGACCGTGTCTCAGTTCCAGTGTGGCTGGTCATCCTCTCAGACCAGCTAGAGATCGCGGGCTTGGTGAGCCTTTACCTCACCAACTACCTAATCCCACTTGGGCTCATCTTATGGCAGGTGGCCAAATGGTCCCACCCTTTAGTCCACAGACATTACGCGGTATTAGCTACCGTTTCCAGTAGTTATCCCCCTCCATAAGCTAGATTCCCAAGCATTACTCACCCGTCCGCCACTCGTCACCCAGGGAGCAAGCTCCCTTGTGCTACCGTTCGACTTGCATGTGTTAAGCCTGCCGCCAGCGTTCAATCTGAGCCATGATCAAACTCTTCAATTCAAAAAGTTCAATCGCTCAATATGTACTGACATAAAAATCGCACTCCAAAATCAACTAAAAAGTTAATTAAAGAGAAAATGAATTTCTAGTTAAGCACCTATTAAGACTTCAAAATTAAAAAAATATTTTTAAATCAAGTCAATCAACAAGTGCCCACACAGATTGTCTGATAAATTTTTAAAGAACAAAATAAAACGACGCACTGCAATCTAAACAAACCGTTCACAACAGCGCGTCGTTGTGTGGTGCGTATTATAGGGAAAAATAAAACGAACGCAAGCAAAAATTGTAAAAAATTTTAAAAAAGATCTTTTTTGCAGATATTTAGTACAAATTGATCATTTTCGACACCAAAAAAGAACGTTTTTTGTGTTTTGCAAATTAACCTTTGAATTAAACCGCTTGTATACACTAAAAATTCAGGGCTATCCTCAGCTATTTAGAATAACCCTAGAAATCTTATCCTTTCCGTGTTTCTTTGATTAAATTTGCACAACAGCAATAATTATCAAGATTGTATATAGGATAGATAAGCCGTAGAAAATTACATTGCCTGCCGGGGTATGTATTTTTAGATCATGTAAGCCATGATGGATGCGGTGCATTCCGGCCCACATTGGGAAAATAGCAAGAACCATAATGACAAGTTTTCCAATACAAGTGTGTGCAAAGGCAATAATGTTATCAGGTGAAACCAAACCAAACGGCAGTAGTAAGCCGATAATAAAGATCACTACAGGGAAAAATATTGCACTTACCATACCGCCGGCACTAAATAGTAACCATACAGGTGGCTCATTAGAACGTTTTGGATTTTGATCAAGACTCATATTATTCCCCTTTAAATATAAACCAAAATTAATGCAATAAGACTGATAACACCTGTTACTGCCCAAAGCACATTTCTGCCTACAGAAACAGGTAAATGCTTACCTTTTACCATAACTGACATCACTTCAGGTGTCATAACAAAGAGTGTTGCTGCATGGTATATCATTGCACCAAGTGAAATAACATTTAAAATTATAACAAATGGATTTTGTAAGAAACCGATAAAATCGGTGGCAAATGTACCTTTACTTAATGCAACAGCCCCGTAAAAAAGAACAATACAGAACCATACTGTTGGAAGGCAAGTTGCTTCACGTAACATATACATTTTATAGAAGTCGAGTTTTTTCCACCAAGTGGCTTTCATTTCGCGCACATAGGGTTTACGTTTTGTCGCTGGCATTTCTTCCTCCTATCTCGGTTTGATCATTGAGATAACATAATCTTTTGCACTTTCAAGTTTACCTTGGTTCACTGCTGATGCCGGACCAACGTGTTTCGGGCAAACTTCTGAGCAATATCCTACGAATGTACAGCTCCACACACCGTTTTTACTGCTTAGTAATTTCATTCGTTCTTCACGACCATTATCACGGTTATCAAGATTATAACGGTGAGCAAGCGTAATCGCTGCTGGTCCGATAAATTCCGGATTTAAACCAAATTGTGGGCAAGCTGCATAGCATAAACCACAGTTGATACACATTGAGAATTGACGATATTTCTCTAATTGTGCAGGTGTTTGCTTCGTACGCTGACCTTCAGGTGCTTTATTATCGATCACATAAGGTTTGATTGCTTCAAGGCTATCAATAAAGTGGCTTAAATCAACCACTAAGTCACGCTCGATAGGGAAGTTAGCCAGCGGCTCAATTCGCATAAAACCACTATAATCGCGTAAGAAAGTTTTACACGCCAATTTTGGCTTGCCGTTTACCATCATTCCACAGGATCCGCAAATCGCCATACGGCAAGACCAGCGGTATGAAAGCTCAGGTTCTAGTTCATCTTTAATAAAACCAAGGGCATCCAATAGTGAAGTTTGGCTATCGTAAGGGACTTCATATCTATCTAAATGTGGCTCGCTATCTGATTCTGGGTTATAGCGTAGCACTTCGATGGTCATTTTTTCTAAATTTGCCATTTTCTTGCTCCTTCTCTACTGTTTTGCCTGAGCTTCGGCTTCTTTTTTTGCTTTTTCTTGTGCTTCTGCTTCTGCACCGTATACACGTTTAGCCGGTTGCGATTTCGTGATCTTCACATCGCTATATTTAATGGTTGGTGTGCCATCTGCATTGTAGTAAGCTTGAGTGTGTTTCAAGTAGTTCACATCATCACGTTCAACATAGTCTAAACGTTGGTGTGCACCACGAGACTCTTTACGCTCCACTGCAGAACACGCAATAGATTGTGCTACATCTAAGATAAAGCCTAATTCAATTTTGTAGAGTAAATCAGTGTTAAACACGCTAGATTTATCTTTTATACTGATATTTTTATAACGTTCTTTTAGTTCTTGAATCTTATTGACCGCACCTTCCATACTTTCTTGAGTACGGTAGATACCACAACCTTCTTCCATTGCATCGCCCATTTGGTTACGAATATCAGACCAAGATTCATTCCCTTCTTGACGAGCTAATGCATGTAAACGAGCCACAACATCTTGCGCTTGAGCATCAATTTGAGCTTGATTGCGGGAAGTCACCTCTAGAGCACGACGAGCAGCATTTTCACCGGCAACTTTACCGAATACGACTAATTCTGCCAATGAATTAGAACCTAAACGGTTAGCGCCATGTAAGCCGGAAGATGCACATTCACCTACAGCAAATAAACCTTTGATTGATGTTTCTGCATCCATATTCACTTCAATACCACCCATAGTATAGTGAACTACAGGACGAACAGGAATTGGTGATTTCGCCGGATCAACACCCTCATAAGCTTTTGCTAATTCACAAATGAACGGTAAACGCTCAAGCAAATATTTTTCGCCCAAGTGACGTAAATCCAAGTTCACCACATCTACACCTTTTGCGGTTTTTAACGTATTCCCTTTACGCCATTCTTGCCAGAACGCTTGAGAAACCTTATCACGCGGGCCTAATTCCATATATTTATTTTCAGGTTTACCGATTGGCGTTTCAGGGCCTAGTCCATAATCTTGTAAGTAGCGATAGCCATCTTTATTCACTAGGATACCGCCTTCACCACGGCAACCTTCGGTCATTAATATACCCGTGTTCGGTAAGCCTGTTGGGTGATATTGTACAAACTCCATATCACGCAGAGCTACACCATGGCGATAAGCCATAGATAAACCGTCACCGGTTACAATACCACCATTGGTATTAAAGCGATAAGTACGGCAACCGCCACCAGTTGCAATCACTACCGCATTAGCGTTGATTTGAACTAACGTTCCTTCCATCATATTCATTGCCACACAACCGCGAGCTTCACCGTTGTCGGTTAGAATATCTAATACAAAATGTTCATCAAAACGCACGATATTTGGATATTTAATCGAAGTTTGGAAAAGCGTATGCAAAATGTGGAAGCCGGTTTTATCTGCTGCAAACCAAGTACGCTCAATTTTCATTCCCCCGAAACGACGAACGTTAACCTCACCGTCTTCACGGCGGCTCCAAGGGCAACCCCAACGTTCTAATTGTGTCATTTCAATTGGAGAATGCTCAACAAAGTACTCCACAATATCTTGCTCACATAGCCAGTCTCCACCGCCTACTGTGTCGTTAAAGTGATTGTCAAAAGAATCTGTATCTTTAATTACTGCTGCTGAGCCACCTTCTGCTGCCACTGTATGGCTACGCATTGGATAAACCTTTGAAATTAAGGCAATTTTAAGATTTGGATTAGCCTCTGCCGCAGCAATAGCAGCACGTAAGCCGCCGCCACCTGCACCAATAATTGCAACATCAAAATTAACACTTTGCATAATGCACTCCGAAAGTTAAATAAACTTATTTCATTAAAAACAAGGATATTGTGCCACTATTTCATTAATGAAATAAGCTATTTTTACAAAGTTGTAACATAAAAAGTGTGATTTTGTGATCTACCTCAAAAAAGGTAATAAAGTCTTGCTATCTATTGAGAATCGCTCTTAATTAAAATCGTAATTTTTTAATCAATAGAATTAGAAAAATTAATTTGTTTCAAAAATGTTAATAAAAAACACCATTTTTTCTTTTTTGAGCTGCTAGGGTTACTCTCTTTTTTACGCTAAAATAGAGGCAACTTTTTCAAGCGGTCAAATTTAATGAATAATTTACAACTCGATACTATTGATTGGAAACCTACAGCCTCTATATCTCATCTTATCCAACGTGCTAAAATTATGGGGGAACTACGCAAGTTCTTTACTGATCGAGGCATTTTAGAGGTGGAAACCCCTATTTTAAGCGAATTTTCGGTAACAGATATTCATCTTTCCACTTTTAATACGCAATTCATGTCTCCTTTTGCAAGCAATGCCAAAACGCTTCATTTAATAACAAGCCCTGAATATCACATGAAGCGTTTATTAGCTGCAGGCAGTGGACCAATCTTTCAGATTTGTAAGGTGTTTCGTAACGAAGAAGCTGGAAAAAAACATAACCCGGAATTTACCATGTTAGAATGGTATCGTCCGCATTTTGATATGTACCGATTAATCAACGAAGTTGATGATCTATTGCAACAAATTTTAGATTGCGAACCAGCGGAATCTTTTAGTTACCAATTCGTCTTCCAAACCTATGTCGGACTGGATCCGCTCTCAGCCTCAAAAGCGCAATTAGTCGAGAAAGCCCGTAAGCATGGCTTGCAATGTGAAGACGATGAAAATCGCGATACCCTATTGCAATTTTTATTTAGCGAAGTTGTTGAAGCTAACATTGGCAAAGAGCGCCCAACGGCCATTTACCACTTCCCTTCCAATCAAGCTGCATTAGCACAAATCAGTTCGGAAGATCACCGTGTTGCTGAGCGGTTCGAGTTTTATTATCAAGGCTTAGAACTGTGTAACGGTTTCCATGAGCTAGATGATGCAGACGAACAAATCCGTCGTTTTGAGCAAGATAATATTCAACGGGAAAAAATCGGGCTGGAGCCTCAACAACTTGATACAAGATTTCTTGCTGCATTAAAAGCCGGTATTCCTAATTGCTCCGGAGTAGCATTAGGCATTGACAGGTTAATGATGATCGCAATGGGCGTAAACAAAATTGAAGATGTGATGGCATTTGGCATAGAGAATGCGTAAAAAAATCACATTTTATAACCGCTTGCTTTACCTTCATGACAGGAACATCAAATGAAAATTGCAGATAAATTAAAAGGCTGGCACTATGCTTTGTTGTGCTATCTCAGTTGGGGAATGTTTCCTATCTACTGGCACCCTATCAATCAGTCAGGTATGCCTGCTGAGCAAATTCTAGCTCAGCGCGTGTTATGGTCTGCCTTATTTGCCATCTGCTTACTGCTATTCTTCCAACAAGGTAGAGCCTTGGTGAACACATTCAAACAGCCAAAAATTTTAGGTGTTTTTTGCTTATCTGCCTTTATGATCGGCGTTAATTGGCTCGTGTATCTCTGGGCAATTGTCAATGAACACATTTTAGATGCCAGTCTTGGTTATTTCATCAACCCAATCTTCAACGTCTTTCTAGGTTGGCTGTTACTAAAAGAACAACTCAATAAAGCTCAATTAGTCTCGCTTATTTTTGCCATTTCAGGGATCCTATGGCTTGCCATACCGGCAGGGCAAGTGCCTTGGGTCGCATTGATTTTAGCGGGTAGTTTTTGCTGCTATGGATTTATCCGAAAATTTGCACCGATGGAACCT
This sequence comes from Mannheimia granulomatis, assembly GCF_011455695.1. Taxonomy (NCBI): domain Bacteria; kingdom Pseudomonadati; phylum Pseudomonadota; class Gammaproteobacteria; order Pasteurellales; family Pasteurellaceae; genus Mannheimia; species Mannheimia granulomatis. The sequence continues at coordinate 1,952,328 of NZ_CP015030.1, forward strand.
TTATCCGGCTTGACCTTGGAAACTTTATTAATGTCACCATTTGCAGCAGCTTACCTCTTTTTCTGCCACACTCAAGGTATGTTGGTTTTTAGTGAACTAAATACCCTGCAAATGACAATATTACTTTGTTCAGGTGCAGCAACCACTATTCCGCTGGTCTGGTTTGCAATAGGAGCAAGGCAAATACCGATGTCATTACTGGGCATGCTGCAATACATTTCCCCTACCTTGCAATTTTTATGTGGCGTATTGATTTTCAATGAAACACTCTCTGCCGAGCGCCTAGTTGGTTACTTTTTAGTGTGGATTGGTGTTCTCGTTTTTCTACTGGGTATGAAAGCAAAAGCGAAATAACTCAATGAGCCGTCAGCAAGCCTCTATCTATGCCATTACTATTTTACCTTAAAATTGCTAACACCATAACTTTTTGATATATTGGAAAAATCGTCTTTCAAAAATTAGGGAGTTTTATATTGAGTTTTTTCAAAAAATTACAAACAGGGACTACTTTTAGAATGCCGGTATTTCTTCCTAGTGTTCTCTTTGTTAGCTTTGTTGCTATTTTCTGTATTGCCTTTCCAAGACAAGCACAAACTTCGCTGGACAACATCAAAAATATTCTTTTCCAAAACTTTAGCTGGTTCTATATTTTTGC